>NZ_JAJNOE010000025.1:0-45708 GCF_027854445.1 Aeromonas sp. PI_26 | reverse complement strand
TGCGAACTTCCCCCGATGGTTGCTCACCGGAGCCAACACATAGCCCAGTCTGACGACTGGGCTATGGTGCTTTTAGAGTGTTGAATAGCCAATACTTGGCTTTTACCTGCCGGAAGAGAACTAAAAAGCCTGTTCTGCTCACCATTTTCTGGCTATATCAGAGCCTTGATAGCCTCATTTGCGTCCGCTTGGACGCCTCTTCAGGCGGTTAAATCAGGTTTCTGTCGCTTGCTGGCTACAGAGCAGTTCCATATTGACCACTCCCTCTTCCATTTGCACGTCGATCTTGAAGCCAAGCCGTTTGGCGAGGTTGACCATGCCACGATTGCTGGGCATGGTCATGCCGGATAGCTGGCCAATCCCTTGCTCTTTGGCGTAACGGATGATCTTCTCCATCATCAATTTGCCGAGGCCCACCCCTTTCAAGTCCGATCGCACCAGAATGGCAAACTCGGCATCGCTCAGGTCCGGGGTCGAGATAGCGCGCACCACGCCGAGGATCTGATCCTGCAGCTCGCCATCTTGACCTACAGCAACGAATGCCATCTCCCGGTCGTAATCGATCTGGGTCATACGAGCCAGCTCTTCATGGCCCAGTTCGCCCACATCGGCAAAGAAGCGTTTGTACCTGTCTTCATCGGAGACTTGCAGTACGAACTGCTTGTGAGCAGGCTCATCTTCCGGCCGGATCGGGCGCAGCAGGATATGGTGCTGATCTTTAAGCCAGGCACCCTCCTCCAGTTCGGTAGGATAGGGGCGGATAGCCAGTCGGTTGCTGGCCGGGAGGGCGGGGTCAGCCAGCGTGAGGCTGGCATCCAGCACCACCATTTCGGCACCGCACGCTTGTAGCGGGTGTAGATCCAGCTCCTGAATTTCCGGAAAGTCGAGCAATAGTTCGGAGAGCTGGCAAAGCACTTGGCCCAAGGCATCGATATCCAGTCGTTCCGGCGTGGCCTGTTCGCGGATTTTGCGGCTCTTGAGTGCACCGATGATCTGGTAACGGGCCAGCGCCTGATTGAGCGGTGGCAAGGCAGCCACCATCTCCTGCGGTTCCGCACCCGACTCACCCAGCAGAATGACGGGGCCAAAGATGGCGTCTTGCTGGATGCGTACCCGCAGTTCGAGGCCGCCGCTGCGGCGAGCCATGCGCTGTACCAGCAGCCCTTCGATACGGGCGCCCGGATCATGCTGTTTGACCCTGTCCAGAATGGCATCTGCGGCTTGCGCCACTTCGGCCGAGGTGCGCAGATTGAGCACCACGCCGTGCACGGCAGACTTGTGCAGGATATCGGGCGAGCGCAGTTTTACCGCCACCGGGTAGCCGATCTGCTCGGCGGTGAGGGTCGCCTCGATGGCGTCGGTGACGATCCAGGTTGGTAGGGTCGAGAGACCTGCGGCTTGCAAAATGGGGTGAACGAGATGTGTATCCAGTCTCAGCTGCTTGCGCTCCTGCGCTTGGCGGATCAGCTGCTGGCACAGCTCGACATTGAGCTGGTTGCCATGTAGTGACGCCGGTGTCTCCATCAACTGCTTCTGGTTGCGGCGGTATTCCACCATGTGCATGAAGGCGGCCATGGCGCTTTCCGGCGTGCGGTAGGTCGGGATGCCCGCTTCGGTAAAGAGTTTGCGCCCCTCCTGCGCCGAGTATTCGCCCGCCCAGTTGGTGAGGATATTGAAACGGCGCGCTCTGGGATGCTGTTTCAGATGGGTGATAAGATGACTGGCCAGCGGCGCGCTCGGTGCCGTGAGCGAGGGGGCGTGGATGATCAGGATGGCGTCGATGCCATCTTCCTGCAACACGCTGTCTAGCGCCTCCTGATAGGTGGTGATGGTGGCATCGCTGCCGATATCGAGCGGTGGGCAAGCCAGCTTGCCGCCCCTCTCCAGCAGCACATCTACCGCCATATTGGCCAGCCCGCGACCGTTGGAGATGATGGCAAGCCGCTCTCCCTTGAGGGTCATGGAGTGGCTGAGGGTTTCCACCGCGGCAAACAGCTCGTGGGTATCTCGTACCCGCAGCATACCGGCACGGCGGATAGCGGCGTCATAAACATTGTCGAGACCGTGGGCCGGATCATGGCGTCCGCTTTTCAGTACCAGGATCGGCTTGTTGCGCGAGGCGGCCCGCGCCGCCGAGAGAAAGTGGCGGGCGTCGTGCAACTTGTCCATGTAGATCAAAATGGCGCGGGTGACGCTGTCGCGGGAGAGCTGATCCAGTAGCTGGCCGAAGTCGATGTCGCAGTGATCACCTAGGGAGATGAAGGCGGAGAAGCCCAGCTCATGCTGCTTGGCCCAATCCAGAATGGTGGTGCTGACGGCGGCGGATTGCGACAGAAAGGCGACCTGCCCAGGCTTGGCGGCAATGGGTGAAAAGCTGGCGTTAATCCCCTGGCCGGGCAGCAGCATCCCCATGCTGTTGGGGCCGAGCAGGCGAATGCCATATTGCTGGCAGACCCGTTTCAGCTCCAGCCGCTCTTCGGGAGAAAAGTCGGCGGCCAGTATGATGGCTGTGCCCGCCCCCTTCTGGCCGAGCGCTTCCAGCAACGGCAAGACTCGCTCCCGCCTGGTGCAGATGATGGCGAGATCCGGGGTCAGCGGCAGGCTGGCGATATCGGGATAGGCCAGCACGCCGGCGATGGACTTGTTGCGCGGGGTGACGGGGAGGATGGGCCCTTTGAACTGGCCTGCCAGCAGGTGGCGCACGATCACATGACCCGCCTTGAGCGGGTCGGTCGAGGCGCCGATCACGGCGATTGAGTGGGGTTTGAACAGCCGATCCAGACCGCTTGCTTTCATGGGCACTCCCGTCGAAAGGGGGAAGATACCAGTCTAATACGCCTTTGCTGCGGGTTCTGTGACCGGATCCTGATCACCGTTTGTTGAGGGCATTGGCACGCAGATAAAAGCGCAGTTCGCCCTGCACCCGGCGAATGGCTCCCAGGTGGCGTTCCTGCAGATAGATATCCTGCTCCCGATCGTGCGCCGTGCTGGGCACGCCCATGCTCTGCAGATACTCGTCAAACAGGGTTGAACCCTTGATCTCTACCAGATGCTGTTTCATGGCTCTCCTCCCTGCGCCTTGGCGTTTGTTGATGAACGTCCAGTCTGCTATGACCTGCCGGGTTTGCCTATTGTCACTTTTGACACGAGATTTGACACGAGAGCGCTCACACATCTTTCAGAGAGGGCGCCGTTGAGACGCTGGCTGGCGTTATAGTATGGCGAGGAGCACGAGGCACGGATGGTGCACAGGATGATCAGAGTCTGGTGGTGGTGCATGGCACTGTGGACGGTTGGCGTATCGGCAACCGAGCAGCCTATCCGCGCCTGGAATCTGCTGCTGGATCACCCCAACCCCGCCGTCATCCAGTTGTTGCGCCTCTCTCTCGATCTCACCGTGCCCGAATATGGCCCCTATCAGCTGGTATCCAGCCCGCAGATGGAGCAGGGGCGGGCGGTGAAGGAGCTGCGTAGCGGCGAGCTGGTTCAGATCGGTGTCTTTGCGCCCGATGGTGAGCGAGAGCGGGAGTTGCTGGCAATCCACATTCCGCTGGCCAAGGGGCTGCTGGGATGGCGAGTGTGTCTGGTTCGGCAGGGGGATGAAGGGCGTTTTGCCGCGATCGAGTCGTTGGCAGACTGGCATCGCGCCGGGCTCTCCATCGGTCAGCACAGATCCTGGCCAGACACCCAGTTGCTGCGGGCCAACGGCCTCAAGGTAACGGTGGGCAATCTTTATGAGGCGCTCTTCAACATGCTGCGCAAGAAGCGCTTTGACTGCTTCCTGCGCTCGGTCATCGAGGTCGAGGATGAGCTAAGGCAGCATCCCGATCTCGCCATCGAGCCCCGTCTGGTGTTTCGCTATCCGCTGGCGCTGCTCTTCTTTGTCTCGCCAAAATATCCGGAGCTGGCCCAGCGCATCGAGCTTGGCCTGCTGCGGGCGCGGCAGTCTGGTGCTTTTGACCGGGTCTTTGAAGAGGGATTTGGCAGCACCATTCGGCGGTTGAAACTGGATGAGCGGGTGCGCCTCGAGCTGAACAATCCTGATCTGCCGTTGTCGAGTCGCAAGATGATGGCCGACCCGACGCTCATCTACCAGCCCGTCTCAACGCAGTGAGTTCTGGTTCTGCGCGGTATCCCAGAAGGCGCGGATCAGCGGCTCTTCCAGTCGCTTCTTGAGCACCCCGATCCCCACATCAAATGGCTTGAAAGCGGGCTTGAGGTCGATGATCCGCACCTTGTCACCGAGCGGGCTGTGGTCGATCACCGCCGCCGGCACCAGTCCCACGCCACAGCCGAGCGCCACCATGGCGACGATCCCCTCGTTACCCGCCACTTCGGCATAGATGTTGGGGGCGATCCCCTTGTTGCGAAACCACTGATCGCTGCGTTTGCGGGCCAGCCCCTGCTCGGAGAGGATGACTGGCAGCTGCTCCCAATCCGGCTCGCCTTGACGGAACCACTGGTTCAGTTGCGGGGCGTTGCGCGGTGCGATAAAGACCAGCGGCACCAGCTGCAGGCTGGCGAACTCCAGCTTAGCGGGCAGGGCATCGGGGCGAGCGGCGATGGCGAGATCAGCCTCGTCGGCCAGGATCTTGTCCACCGCCAGCGCCGGGTCACCGGTCTCCAGCTTGATCTCCAGCTGGGGGTAGCGGCGGCGAAAGCGCTCCAGTACCTCGGGTAGCAGAAAGTAACTGGCGGTGACCGAACAGAAGACCCGCAGACGACCTTGCAGCGGTTCATCGCTGCGTTTGAGCTCCTGCTTGAGCTGACGCCACTCCTGCAACAGGCCGCCGCCGAATTCGCGCAGCTTCTCGCCGGCGGGGGTGAGCCGTACCGAGCGGTTGTCCCGTTCGAACAGGATGCAGCCGGTCTCCTGCTCCAGTCGCTGGATGGCGCGACTCAGGGTGGAAGGGCTGACCGCCATGGCATCGGCACTCTTGCCGAAGTGGAGGGAGTCGGCGAGGTGGAGAAACAGCTCGAGATTGCGAAGGTCCATCTTTCAGCTCCTGGCGCGGCTGGTGTGCCCGATATCCAGCGGTTGGCGGCTTGTTTCTGCCATCTCGCGGTACATTCAGCAGGCAATTATGAAGGGTGATCGTTTCATTTATTGCAACGTACTGTTTCGAATATATCAGTTCAGGCAATAAGTGTCCCGCGCTATAGTGGTTCAGACAACGCCGCTATCCGGCATGGAATCAATCGAACGGAGCAATCACCATGGCTAACTATTTCAACACCTTGAACCTGCGTCAGCAGTTGGCTCAGCTGGGCAAGTGTCGTTTCATGCAGCGCGAAGAGTTCGCGGACGGCTGCAACGTGCTGAAGGGCAAGAAGGTGGTGATTGTGGGCTGTGGTGCCCAGGGTCTGAACCAGGGTCTGAACATGCGCGACTCCGGGCTGGATATCTCCTACGCCCTGCGCAAGGCCGCCATCACCGAGAAGCGCGCCTCCTGGCAGAAAGCCACCGACAACGGCTTCGCGGTCGGCACCTATGAAGAGCTGATCCCGACCGCCGATCTGGTGCTGAACCTGACTCCGGACAAACAGCACTCCGACGTGGTGAAAACCGTGATGCCGCTGATGAAGCAGGGCGCCGCGCTGGGCTACTCCCACGGCTTCAACGTGGTGGAAGAGGGTCAGCAGATCCGCGCCGACATCACCGTCGTGATGGTGGCGCCGAAGTGCCCGGGTACCGAAGTGCGCGAAGAGTACAAGCGTGGCTTTGGTGTACCGACCCTGATCGCCGTTCACCCGGAAAATGACCCGAAAGGCGAAGGTATGGCCATCGCCAAGGCGTGGGCCTCTGCCACCGGCGGCGACCGTGCCGGGGTGCTGGAGTCCTCCTTCGTGGCGGAAGTGAAATCTGACCTGATGGGCGAGCAGACCATCCTCTGCGGCATGCTGCAAGCCGGTTCCCTGCTCTGCTACGACAAGCTGGTTGCCGAAGGCACAGACCCGGCCTACGCCGGCAAGCTGATCCAGTTCGGCTGGGAGACCATCACCGAAGCCCTGAAACAGGGTGGTATCAGCCTGATGATGGACCGCCTCTCCAACCCCGCCAAGCTGCGCGCTTTCGAGCTCTCCGAGCAGCTCAAGACCCTGATGCGCCCGCTGTTCGAGAAGCATATGGACGACATCATCGCCGGTGAGTTCTCCCGCGGCATGATGGCCGACTGGGCCGAAGACGATGCCAAGCTGTTCGGCTGGCGCGAAGAGACCGGCAAGTCCGCCTTCGAAAACGCCCCGGCGTTCGCTGGCAAGATTGCCGAGCAGGAGTACTTCGACAATGGCGTTGTGATGGTGGCCATGGTCAAGGCGGGTGTCGAGCTGGCGTTCGAGACCATGGTGGCTTCCGGTATCTACGAGGAGTCTGCCTACTACGAATCCCTGCACGAGCTGCCGCTGATCGCCAACACCGTTGCCCGCAAGCGCCTGTACGAGATGAATGTGGTTATTTCCGACACCGCTGAGTACGGTAACTACCTGTTCGCCAACGCCGCTGTGCCGTTGCTGCGCGAGCACTTCATGCCGACCCTGAAAGCGGGCGATCTGGGTGCCAGCAAGGCGGAAGGGCAGAGCGTGGATAACCTGGCGCTGCTGGCGGCCAACGAAGCGACTCGCAACCACCCGATCGAAAAAATCGGTCAGGTACTGCGCGGCTACATGAAGGATATGAAACGCATCGCTGTTGGCGGTTAAGCCTGCATCGAGCTGGATGATGAAGGGGCGGGGATGACGATCCCCGTCGCCGGTCGGACTGGACACCCGACCGGCCAGCCAGAAAAATCAGCCTGACAGTCATAAAAAAGCCCCGCTCATCGAGCGGGGCTTTTGCATTCAGAAAGGCCCGATAAATCAGGCTTTCCACGCTTTCCAGGTGTTGATCAGACCGTTGGTGGAGCAGTCGTGGCTGGTGACAGCCTCGTTGTTGCCCAGCTCCGGCAGGATCTTGTTGGCCAGCTGTTTGCCCAGCTCCACGCCCCACTGGTCGAAGCTGAAGATGTTCCAGATTGCGCCCTGTACGAAGATCTTGTGCTCGTACATGGCGATCAGGGCACCCAGGGTTTTCGGGGTCAGGCTCTTGAACAGGATGGAGTTGGTCGGGCGGTTGCCTTCGAACACCTTGAACGGCACCAGATCCTTGACCTGTTCCAGCGTTTTGCCAGCAGCCAGGAACTCGGCTTCAACCTGTTCCTTGCTCTTGCCGAAGGCCAGTGCCTCGGTCTGGGCGAAGAAGTTGGCCAGCAGTTTCGGATGGTGGTCACCGATCGGGTTGTGGCTGATGGCCGGCGCCAGGAAGTCACAGGGGATCAGCTTGGTGCCTTGATGGATCAGCTGGTAGAAGGCGTGCTGGCCATTGGTGCCCGGCTCACCCCAGATGATGGGGCCAGTCTGGTAGTCAACCGGCTTGCCGTTGCGATCCACGTACTTGCCGTTGGATTCCATGTTGCCCTGCTGGAAGTAGGCAGGGAAGCGGTGCATGTACTGATCGTACGGCAGAATGGCTTCGGACTCGGCACCGTAGAAGTTGTTGTACCACAGGCCGATCAGCGCCAGCAGTACCGGCACGTTCTGCTCATAGGAGGCAGTAGCGAAGTGCATGTCCATCTCGAAAGCGCCTTGCAGCAGGGCTTCGAAGTTCTCGAAACCGACAGACAGGGCGATGGGCATGCCGATGGCAGACCAGGAGGAGTAGCGGCCGCCAACCCAGTCCCAGAACTCGAACATGTTGTTGGTGTCGATGCCGAACTCGGCCACGGCCTTGCCGTTGGTGGAGAGGGCTGCGAAGTGCTTGGCAACGTGGGCCTTGTCACCGGCGATGTTGATGAACCAGTCGCGGGCGGTCAGGGCGTTGGTCATGGTCTCCTGGGTGGTGAAGGTCTTGGAGGCCACTAGGAACAGGGTGGTTTCCGGATCGATCTTCTTCAGGGTCTCGGCGATGTGGGTGCCATCGACGTTGGAGACGAAGTGCATCTGCAGGTGGTTTTTGTAGGGACGCAGAGCCTCGGTGATCATCACCGGACCCAGATCAGAGCCACCGATACCGATGTTGACCACGTGCTGGATCGCCTTGCCGGTGTAGCCTTTCCACTCGCCGGAGATGATTTTCTCGCAGAAGCCTTTCATCTTGGCCAGTACGGCGTTCACTTCCGGCATCACATCCTTGCCGTCGCACTCGATGGGGCGGTCGGAGCGGTTGCGCAGGGCCACGTGCAGTACGGAGCGGCCTTCGGTCATGTTGATCTTGTCGCCATTGAACATGGCATCGATCGCGCTGCGAAGATCGGTCTCTTTGGCCAGATCAACCAGCAACTTGAGGGTTTCTTCGGTGATCAGGTTCTTCGAGTAATCAACCAGGATGTCGCCGCCGAAGGTAAGGGAAAACTTGTCAAAGCGCTTCGGGTCCTGCGCGAACAGATCCTTGAGTCGTGTCTCTTTGTTTGCTGCAAAGTGGGCTTCCAGTGCCTGCCAGGCCTGGGTTTGGGTTGGATTGATATTTTTCATAGGATTCCTGAAATGCCAAGTTGTGTTTGAACCTTGCAGGCAAGGTCCCGCCAAACCTTATTATCCGAGCATTATAGCGAGCCGATCGGGCGGCCCGTGTAACAGATTTTTACCGATTGTCTTTTACCGCAATGGGTCACTGTCGGGAGCATACAACCAGAACATTGGGATTATGTGTCACGAAAGCAAGGCGGATCTTGCGCTTGCTCATGATTGGGGCCACCCCGATAGCCTGAAATTGTTTTCATCCGGTTGACGTGGTTATGCATCGACATGGCCATGGGCTGGGGCCAGAAACGACAATGCCAGCCCGAAGGCTGGCATTGTCTGTTGCAGCAGAACCGCGATCACGCCTGCGGTTTTTGCATGTGCATCACCATCTGCGGGAAGGGGATCTCGATGCCTTCGGCATCAAAAGTCAGTTTCACCTTCTCGTGGAAGTCGAACCAGACCCCCCAGTAGTCAGCGGTCTTGACCCACGGGCGCACCACGATATTGACCGAGGAGTCGGCCAGCGCGGCAACGGCGATGGTGGCTGCCGGATCTTTCAGGATGCGCGGCTCTTCGCTTACCAGACGTTCGAGGATCTGCTTGGCCTTGCGCAGGTCGGAGCCGTAGCCGATACCGAAGGTCATGTCGACGCGGCGGGTATCCATACGCGAGTAGTTGACGATGGTGCCGTTGAGGATGGCGGAGTTCGGTACTACCACCATCTTGTTGTCACCTGAGGTGAGGGTAGTGGTAAAGAGCTGAACGGACTGCACCACACCCGCGGTGCCTGCCACTTCGATAAACTCGCCCGCCTTGATGGGGCGGAAGATGATCAGCAGGAAGCCGGCAGCGAAGTTGGAGAGCGAGCCTTGCAGCGCCAGACCGATGGCCAGACCGGCGGCACCGATAATGGCGACGAAGGAGGCGGTCTGCACCCCGACACGGCCCAGCGCGGCGATCACCACGAACACCAGAATGGCGTATTTGAGGATGCTGCCGACGAAGTGAGTGACTGTGGTGTCCAGCTTGCGCGCCTGCATCACTTTTACCACGCCACCGCTGAGCAGATTGGCTGCGATATAGCCGACCAGCATGGTCAGCAGGGCGGCGGCGATATTGACGCCGTATTCGATCAGCAGTCCCTGATTATTGACCAGCCAGGTCTGCGCTTCGGTAATGATTTCGGGTTCCATAGGATGTCCTGTCAGGTTCTAAAAGGTTTATGGTGGATAAATCTAACACCGCAGCGCGACAGTACGGGTCGCATCTGGTACTTCTTTTCTGCCATAAAAACCTGACACAAAAAAGAAGGGAGGCCAAAGCCTCCCTTCTTTTTGCTGAATGACGCGAAAAAACCATCAGCTCTGCAGCAGTTGGCTGCGGATAAATTGCCACTGATCTTCGAAACCGGCGGTCGGCTTGAGCTTGAACTCGGAGCGCACGAACTGGCTGATACGGCCTTCGGTGTAGGCCAGCAGCAGATTGGCCAGCATAGTCTCGTCGAGCTGGAAGCCTTGACCCTCGCGCAGCCGCTTCTCGCGCAGCACCTGCTTGATCTGGGTCTCCAGCTTGTCAAACAGGATGCTGATGCGATCCCGCAGCCGATCGTGCTCACCCAGCAGGGCGTCGCCGTTGAGGATACGGGTGATGCCGGGATTGCGCTCGGCGAACACCAGCAGCAGCTGCAGGATATGGTGACAGCGCGCCATGGTGTCCTTCTCTTCCGCCATGATCAGATTGACCCGTGACAGCAGGGAATCCTCGATAAAGTCGATCAGCCCCTCGAACATCCGCGCCTTGCTGGGAAAATGTCGATAGAGGGCTGCTTCAGAGACGCCGACCTCGGCAGCCAGACGGGCCGTGGTGATGCGCTGACCCGGACTGGTTTCCAGCATATGGGCGAGCGCTTGCAGGATCTGATCGCGCCGACTCTGTTTCTGATTACTGCTTGCCATGGATTCCCCTAAAAAAAACAATGGCTTGATTCTGTTATTAGGCACCGCCCATCAGGCTGGTGTGGTCTGTTATTGGCGACCAGAAGAACCAAAACCGCCTTCACCCCGTTCGCTCTGGTTGAACTCATCGACCAATTGGAAGCTGGCCTGAACTACCGGCATGATCACCAGCTGGGCGATGCGCTCGCCGGGTTGCATGGTGAACTCATCCTTGCCGCGGTTCCAGACCGAGACCATCAGCTGACCCTGATAGTCGGAATCGATGAGACCGACCAGGTTGCCCAGCACGATGCCGTGCTTATGGCCGAGACCGGAGCGGGGCAGAATGGTGGCACACAGACCCGGATCCTGGATGTGGATAGCCAGACCGGTCGGTACCAGAGTGGTATCGCCCGGAGCCAGAGTCAGCGGCGCATCCAGCAGAGCGCGCAGGTCCATGCCGGCAGAGCCGGGAGTAGCGTAGGCGGGCAGCGGGTACTCGGTACCGATACGGGCATCCAGAATCTTCAGTTCAATTTGTGTAGTCATGAATCGCTTTTTCAGTTGGATCTTGTATTGGCGCCCCTCTTGGCAAGGCGGGGCGCCGTGAGTCTTGTTCTTTCGGGACGCTCAGTGCCGGTAGTGGCGTGCAATCAGGGCAACCAGATGACGGGCCAGCGTCAGCTTGTCGGCCAGCGGCAGAGGCGCCTGGCCCCCTTGCCAGAACACGGTCAGGGCGTTGTCATCGGCGTTGAAGCCTTGCCCCTCGCGGGATACATCGTTGGCGGCGATCATGTCCAACCGCTTACGCTGCAATTTATCGAGGGCGTATTGTTCCACATCCACGGTTTCGGCGGCAAATCCGACAGTGAAGGGTTTGTCTGAAAGGGCGCCGACGGCCGCGATGATGTCGGGGTTTTTCACCAGCTTCACCACCATCTGATCGTTGTCACCGCTCTTCTTGATCTTCTGGCTGGCGACCTGCTCGGGGCGGTAGTCGGCCACCGCGGCGCAACCGATGAAGAGATCGCATTCTCCCACCCGGCTCATCACCGCCTGATGCATCTGCTCGGCGCTCTCGACATTGACGCGGGTGACGCCTGCCGGAGTGGCCAGTGCCACCGGGCCGCTCACCAGCGTCACCTGGGCGCCCGCTTCACGGGCAGCGCGGGCGATGGCAAAGCCCATCTTGCCGGAGCTGTGGTTGCTGATGTAGCGCACCGGGTCCAGCGCCTCGCGGGTCGGGCCTGCGGTCAGCAGCAGCCTGACGCCCGCCAGCAAGGGCTCGGCGGCCAGTTGCTGGCAGCAGCGATCCACCAGTTCGAGGGGATCCAGCATCCGGCCCGGGCCCACATCGCCACAGGCCTGGCTGCCGGCATCCGGCCCCCACAGCAGAATGCCGCGGCTGGCCAGGGTCTTGAGGTTGGCCTGGGTCGCAGCGTTGAGATACATCTGCTGGTTCATTGCTGGTGCCAGCGCGATGGGCGCCGGAGTGGCCAGACAGAGGGTGGTCAGCAGTTCGTCGGCCATGCCTGCAGCCATCCGCGCCATCAGGTTGGCGCTGGCGGGGGAGATCAGTACCAGATCGGCCCACTTGGCCAGCTCGATATGGCCCATGCCCGCTTCGGCAGAGGGGTCCAGCAGGCTGTAGGCCACCGGATGACCGGAGACCGCCTGCAGGGTCAGCGGGGTGATGAACTCCTTGGCGGAGCGGGTCATAACCACCCGCACTTCGGCGCCCTGATCTTTCAGGCGGCGTACCAGCTCGGCACTCTTGTAGGCGGCGATCCCGCCGCTGACACCCAACAGGATGCGTTTATCGGCCAATCTCATCTGCTGTTTCTCTATCCGGCTCACTTTGACTGGTCGGCTAAGATACCACAGGCAATGGATGACGACAGGGGTTGGCATCAAGGGGTGTGGTCGGGCGCGCGCAATTTTTTGCTATGTTTTTTCTCAACAGGGATGAGGGAGAGACAAATGAGCATCAAAGAGTGGCCGGAAGATGAACGCCCCAGAGAGAAGTTGCTGCGTCAGGGGCCTGCGGCGCTCTCCGATGCCGAGCTGCTCGCCATCTTTCTGCGCACTGGCGTCAATGGCCTGAGTGCAGTGGATATTTCACGTAATCTATTGAATCAATTCGGCTCTTTACGCAGTTTGCTGGGGGCGGATCAACGGGCATTCTGCGAGGCGCACGGCCTTGGCCCGGCCAAATATGCCCAGTTGCAGGCGGTGCTGGAGATGGCCAGACGCCATCTGGCCGAGCAGCTGCAACGGGGCGATGCCCTCACTTCACCCCAGCTGACCCGCGACTATCTGCAGGCCCAGCTGCGGGATCGGCCACGCGAGGTGTTTGCCCTGCTGTTGCTCGACAATCAGCACAGAGTCATTCAATTTGTTGAGCTTTTTTTCGGCACCATCGACTCGGCGAGCGTCTGGCCAAGAGAAATCGTGCAGATCGCGCTCAAACATAATGCAGCCGCGGTGATTCTGGCGCATAATCACCCGTCCGGCGTCGCCGAGCCCAGTAGGGCCGACCGCCAGATCACGGATCGGATCACGGCCGCTTTGGCCCTGATCGATATCAGAGTGCTGGATCACTTGGTGATCGGTGATGGCATCACGGTTTCTTTTGCCGAGCGCGGTTGGCTATAACTGTGCTCTGGCACCGTATTAGTTGATCTTTGATCACGGATGCTGTATAAAATGCCGCCTTCTGTTTGCCCCGCAATCGAAGGCCAGCGGGGCAGATATTTGCTCGAGCAATGAAGTAAGATTTGGAGAGACTGACATGTCTAGAGTATGCCAAGTAACCGGCAAGCGCCCGGCAGTTGGTAACAACCGTTCGCACGCTAACAACGCCACCAAGCGTCGTTTCCTGCCGAACCTGCACACTCACCGTTTCTGGGTTGAGAGTGAAAAACGCTTCGTAAGCCTGCGCGTATCCGCAAAAGGCATGCGTATCATCGACAAGCGTGGCGTTGAAGTGGTTCTGGCTGAACTGCGCGCCAGCGGTGTTAAGGTATAAGGAATTAGATCATGGCTAAAGGTATTCGCGAGAAAATTCGCCTGAACTCCAGCGCCGGTACTGGTCACTTCTATACCACTACCAAAAACAAGCGCACCATGCCCGAAAAAATGGAGATCAAAAAGTTTGATCCCGTTGTTCGTCAGCATGTGATCTACAAGGAAGGCAAAATCAAGTAATTACTTGATGCTGCATTCCCAAAAACCCGGCTTCGTGCCGGGTTTTTTTATGCGCCGAATTCAGTACACTGCCGGTTCAAAGGGAGGCTTGCCATGTTCAAATTGAGCCGCAAAGGCTGGAATAACGTGATCATTGTGGTGGTGCTGATCGTGATCACCCTGTTGCATCGTATGGAGACTGCCCAGCAGGAGAACAGCGCCAAGCGGGCTCGCCCCTTGCTGCCGGATGCGTCTGTGGTGCTCACTTGGCAGGGACCGAGCTGGCAGATTGAGCGGATCGGTCAGGGCTGGCGCAGCATGCCGGATCTGGGGCTCGACACTGCTCAGCTGGATGCCCGTCTGGCACGCTGGCAGAGCTGGTTGCTGCCCCCCGGCGAGGTGGTGCGCGGTACCCCGGTGACCATCAAGGTGTGGATTGCCGGCCAGAACGATCCGGTCGAGATCGGCCTCTATCAGAACAGCGGCCAATATGGCGCTCAGCTGCCCTCCGGTCTCTGGCTCGCCCTCACTGCCGAGCAGTATCGCGATCTGCTGCGTCCTGCTCCCTGAGTTCCTTTTCCTTGCGAGGTGCCCATGCCCGAATTGCCAGAAGTAGAAGTCAGCCGGCAGGGGATCTCCCCCTGGCTAACCGGTATCAAGGTGACGCGTATGGTGGTGCGGGATGGCCGCCTGCGCTGGCCGATCCCCGGTGAGATTCAGGAGCTGGTGGACCTCACCATCCATCGGGTGCGTCGCCGTGCCAAATACCTGCTGCTGGAGACCGATTTCGGCACCGCCATCCTTCATCTGGGGATGTCCGGCAGCCTGCGGGTGCTGGATATCGGCACGCCAGCCGAGAAGCACGACCACGTGGATATCGAGCTGGAGAATGGCAAGCTGCTGCGGCTCAACGATCCGCGCCGTTTCGGCGCCCTGCTCTGGACTCGCGAACCGGCCGAAGCTCATGCGCTGCTCGCCAAGCTGGGGCCCGAGCCGCTCACCGATGCCTTCAGTGCTGATTACCTGCGTGAGCGCGCCAAGGGACGCAGCACCGCCATCAAACAGTTCCTGATGGACAATCAGGTGGTGGTCGGGGTGGGCAACATCTACGCCAACGAGGCGCTCTATGCTGCCGGCATTCACCCCAAACGGGCGGCGGGCAATATCAGTGCCGAGCGGCTGGGAACCCTGGTGGCCGAGATCAAGCGGGTGTTGGCCGAGGCGATTCGCCAGGGCGGCACTACTCTCAAGGATTTCACCAGCGCCGATGGCAAGCCGGGCTATTTCGTGCAGCAGTTGCAGGTTTATGGCCGTGGCGGTCAGCCCTGTTTCCACTGTCACACCCTGCTGACCGAGACAAGAATGGGCCAGCGCACCACGGTTTTTTGCAGTCATTGCCAGCGCTGAGCGCACTTTTTGCCCCGATCCGGGGGAAGTTGTAACAGCGTATTTCCACTCTGTTGAAGATTTGCACAGCTGTCACTAGTATCCCGACCGTTCAGGCGGTTTGAGAATATAAAAATGACAGTTAAATCAATAGACTGGGAATATTTATCCCGGCAGGAGCGCTATTGCGCAAAATCCATGGCCCGCTTCCTCTACCCCGAGGGATGTGACCGGAAAACCTTCAATCGCGGCAAGTTCGTGCTGCGCAGCCTGCTCTATCGCAAGTCGCTGAGCCGGGTCTTCAGCCTGTTTCAGTGCGACTCGCTCAAGGCGCTGCCAGCGGTCTATCCCGAGCTGCTCGACAAGCCGATGCGCCCCTATCGCTTCGCCTGTGCCAGCGCCCGTGAGCGGGCCGAGATGCTGGAAAATCACTACCGTTTGCTGCTGGAGTGCTACCCGCAGCTGATCGACCCCCTCTATCTGGGCGAGGGGATCGAACTTGGGCACTATCCCCAGAGCGGCTGCCGCATTCTGTTGCGTCACGATGGCACCTTCCGCCGCGAGGCCGAGCTGGCGCTCTCCATCGTCAACGGCGAGGGACAGCGCCTCTACAGCTGCGCCTTTTCGCTGGCGGGCAGCGTGGATCGTTTGATTCTGATGATCGGCTCCATGCAGGGGCCGGAGCCTGCGGTCGACAATGCCCAGGATCGGGTGCGCGAGCTGACCAAAGAGGGACACGGCCTACGGCCCAAATCCCTGCTGGTGCAGCTGGTGCTGCAACTGGCACAGAGCATGGGGGCGGCGGAGGTGCTGGCGGTGCGCAAGCGGGCCCACGTGTTTCAGGCCAAGCGCTACAGCAGCAAGCAGAAAGCCAACCTGCAGGCCGATTACGACGAGCTGTGGCAGGAGTTCGGCGCGCAGGATGTGGATGCCAACTTCGTCGCTCTGCAAGCCCAGCCGCGCAAGCCGTTGGAGGAGATCGCCTCCAAGAAGCGGGCCATGTATCGGCGCCGCTACGAGTGGCTCGATCTGCTGGTGCAGGAGATGAATGAGCGGTTTGCCCGTCAGTAACCGGCAGGGCAGGCTGACCTCTCTATAACGAGACAGATACAACAAGGGCTACCCGTGGGTAGCCCTTGTTGTATCTGCCATCAGGGGAGGAATTAGCGCTGTTGCTGTTTGGCTGCGATGGCCTGGGCCACCACGGGATCGACAAACTGACGAATGTCGCCACCGTGCAGCGCCACCTCTTTCACCAGGGTGGAGGAGATAAAGGAGTTCTCCTCGGCTGGGGTGAGGAAGACGCTCTCCAGCTCCGGCATCAGGCGGCGGTTCATGTTGGCCAGCTGGAACTCGTACTCGAAGTCGGAGACGGCGCGCAGGCCGCGGATCAGCACGTTGGCCTGATGCTCTTTGGCAAAATCGACCAGTAGCCCGGAGAAGCCCACCACCTTGACGTTGGGAAGCGTGCTGGTCACTTGCTGGACAAGCTGGACACGTTCTGCCAGATCGAACAGCGGGCGCTTGCTCGGGCTGTTGGCGACCCCGACCACCACCTCGTCAAACAGCTTGGCGGCGCGGCCGATGAGATCGGCGTGGCCATTGGTAACGGGATCAAATGTCCCGGGATAAATCACCCTGGTAGTCATCTTTGCGGTCCTGCAACCTGGAAATTTGGTCGCATTATAAGGTCGTCGCTTGAGAATAGCAGTGCATCAGGCAAGAATACGCCATCGCGCATCAAGCCTCCTTGCATTGGTGACAGGGAGCAAAGGGATTTTTTATGAAACGTATTCTGGTCGTTCGCAATGACAAGATTGGTGACTTCATGCTGGCGTGGCCTAGCTTCGCCATGCTAAAAGGCTCCATGGAGTGTCATGTGACTGCCCTGGTTCCGGCCTACACGGCGCCGCTGGCCCGGCTCTGCCCCTGGATTGACGAGGTGATCATCGATCCGGGCGTGCGGGCCGACAAGGAGCAACAGCGAGCGCTGCTGGCGCGGATCAAGGCGGCGGCGTTCGACGCGTCCATCTGCCTCTTCTCCAACTCCCGCAACGCCATGCTGGTGTGGAAGGCACATATCCCTTACCGGCTGGCCCCGGCGACCAAGCTGGCGCAGGTGCTCTACAACCAGCGACTGGTGCAGCGCCGTTCCCGCTCCCAGAAGCCGGAGTCCGAGTACAACCTGGAGCTGATCCGCCGCTTCCTGGCCGATCAGCAGGTGGCCGTGGTGGAGCCCCAGACCCCCTTCCTGCAGTTCGATGACGAGACCCTGCGACAGGTGCGCGAACAGCTGGCACTCAAGCTCAAGCTCGATGCCAGCCGCCCCTGGCTGATGGTGCATGCCGGTAGCGGCGGTTCGGCCAACAACCTCTCCATCGAGCAGTATGCCCGCATCATCATCAAGCTCAATCAGGCCTGCCCCGAGCTGCAGTGCGTGCTGACCGCAGGCCCGGGTGAGGAGAAGATGGCCGAACAGCTGGCGGCCGAGTTGCTGGCCCACGGCGGCAACGGCTGGATCTACCGCTCCAGCGATGGTCTGCCGATGTTCTGTCAGGTGCTGGCTAACGCCGCCCTGTTCGTTGCAGGCAGTACTGGCCCGCTCCATATCGCTGGCGCGCTCGATGTGCCGACCATCGGCTTCTTCCCGATGCGCCGCTCCGCTACTCCGCTGCGCTGGAAGCCCCTCAACAGCGAAGGGCGTCACCTCGCCTTCAGCCCGCCGGAGGATAGCGACCATCCTGAGGATATGAGCCAGCTCGATCCCAAGGCCATGGTGCCGGTGATGGCCCGCTGGGCGGCGCCTTTCTGGCGCAAGTAAGGTATGCAGTAATGCAAACAGGGCCCCGCGGGGCCCTGTTTCGTATGACGGTTATTCCGGCTGCTGCGGCTGCTGGCGCACCCAGAGGTCGGCGTATTTGACGAAGGTGGAATGGGCGGAGAGGATCGCCAGCAGCAACCCCTGCTTGCCGTCGAGGAAGCCCGCTTTGAGCAGGTACATCTTGAGGAAGCAGCCGACAGCGTGGATCAGCCCCTGACTGAGAGAGCCCTTCTTGCCGCGAGCGGTGCGCTGATCGGCCCAGGCGCGGGCATAACCGGCCGATTTCACCAGATAGTGCTCCAGATCCCGATAGGTGAAGTGGAGCAGGTCGCCATGAATATTGACGATCTTCATGTTGGCCCGCACTTCCACCTTTTCGTGCACCAGCGCCTCGTTGTAGCTGGTGAGCGCCTTTGGATAGAGGCGCAGCACCCGATCCGGATACCAGCCGCTGTGGCGGATAAAGCGGCCAAACACCCAGGAGAGGCGCGGGATCGAGTAGATGGTATCGCTGGCCGGATTGGCCATCACCTCGGCGATGGCGGTTTTCAGCTCGGGGGTGAGCCGCTCGTCGGCATCCAGCCACAGCACCCAGTCGGACTGCACGTGGGACTGGGCCAGTCGGCGCTGTTTGCCAAAGCCCGGCCACTTGGCGTTGACGAAGAAGCGTGCGCCAAACTCGGCGGCAATGGCTGGGGTCTCGTCCTGACTGCCGGAGTCCAGAATGACGATCTCGTCCACCAGTCCGTCGAGGGAGGCGAGGCACTTGCGCAGGTTGTCGGCTTCATTCTTGACGATCAGAACGGCAGCCAGAGTCGGTTTTTTCACGAAATGGGGCTCACGGTTATTGCCCGGCTGGCGGGTCGAATGCGTATTGATGGGCCATTCTAACGGAAAAACGGGTCAAAGAGAGAGCCGCCATTGCCCGTTTCTATCAGCTGTTTGCCTGTCTCGTCTCGTCCGGTTGGAAGCGGGGCACCGCTGGAAAAATGGGGTGACGGCAGCGTCTGCCAAGGATCTTCTGTTATTTATCCGACCATTCTTGGGGCATAATCTCGCCCAGTGATGATTAACCGCCGGGCCAGACCCGAGAGAAGACGCGTAATGAAAATATTGGTGATCGGCCCCTCCTGGGTCGGCGATATGGTGATGTCCCAGAGTCTCTACAAGGCGATCAAGGCCAACCATCCCGAGAGCGAACTGCACGTGATGGCCCCCGCCTGGTGCTGCGCCCTGCTGGAGCGGATGCCGGAGGTGGACAAGGCGATCACCATGCCCCTCGGCCACGGTGACTTCAAGCTGGTGGCGCGCCGCCGCCTCGGCAAACAACTGGCGGCCGAGAAGTACGATCAGGCCATCGTTCAACCCAACTCCATGAAGTCGGCGCTGATCCCCTGGTTTGCCCGCATTCCGGTGCGTACCGGCTGGAAAGGGGAGCACCGCTTCGGCCTGCTCAACGATATGCGCAGCAACAAATCCGCCTTCCCGCTGATGGTGGAGGGCTATCTGGCGCTCGCTTATCCCAAGGCGCAGATGAAGAGCCGGGCCGATATTCCGACCATTCCGCACCCCTCTCTGCACGTCGATCTGGTCAACCAGAGCAAGGCGCTGGAGCGACTGGGGTTGGATCGTGCCCGCCCGGTGCTGGTGCTCTGCCCCGGTGCCGAGTTTGGTCCGGCCAAGCGCTGGCCGGAGGGACACTACGCCGTGGTGGCCCAGCAGCATCTGGACGAGGGGTGGCAGGTGTGGATCTTCGGCTCCAACAAGGATGTGCCGGTGGCCAACACCATCCGGGATAGGGTCAACCTGCTGACTCGCCCCAACTGCCACGTGCTGGCGGGCAAGACCAGCCTGCACGAGGCGATCGATCTGATGGCGCTGGCCGGCCGGGTCATCTCCAACGACTCCGGCCTGATGCACATCGCCGCCGCCCTCAACCGGCCGCTGGTGGGCGTCTATGGCTCCACTTCGCCGCTCTACACCCCGCCGCTGGCGGATCGGGTCGAGATCGTTCACACCGACATCGAGTGTCGCCCCTGCTTCAAGCGCACCTGCAAGTTCGGCCATCTCAAGTGCCTGATCGACCTGGCGCCGGAGCAGGTGGTCGATGCCTGCAAGAAGCTGGAGCAGAGTCAGTAAGATGCCCTACCGTCTGCTCTACAACCTGCTGATCCATCTGGGATTGCCGCTGGCGCTGCTGGCCCTCTACAAGCCGAAGAAAGGTAAGCCCGGTTTTGGCAAGCGCTGGGCCGAGCATCTCGGGCGGCTGCCCGCCACCGGACAGGAGGCGCCGCTCTGGATCCATGCGGTGAGCGTGGGGGAGACGCTGGCCATCACGCCGCTCATTCGCGCCCTCAAGGCGGAGCGGCCCGATTTGCCGATCCTGCTCACCACCACCACCCGCACCGGCGCCGATCAGGCTGCCAGGCTGGGGGATCTGGTGATCCATCGCTACGCGCCGCTCGACTACCCCTGGGCCATTGCCGCCTTTCTCGACACTTTCAAGCCGCGCGCGCTCTGGGTGATGGAGACCGAGCTGTGGCCGAACTGGCTGGCCGCCTGTGAGGCGCGCCACTTGCCGGTGACCATCATCAATGCCCGCCTCTCCGAGCGATCCTGCCAGCGTTATGCCCGCTTCCACGGCGCCTTCGACGCCCTGAGCCGGCCGCTGACCCATCTGCTCTGCCAGCATCAGGATGATGCCGACCGCTTCGTCCGTCTCGGCATCGGCCGCGAGCGGCTGGCGGTGACCGGCTCCATCAAGTTCGATATCCAGTTTGGTGATGAGGTGCAGGCCAAAGGGCGCGCCCTGCGCCAGCAGCTGGGCGCCGAGCGGCCGGTCTGGATTGCCGCCAGCACCCATCAGGGTGAGGATGAGCAGGTACTGGCCGCCTTCGATCTGTTGCTCAAACGCCATCCCGCGGCGCTGCTCATTCTGGTGCCGCGCCACCCCGAGCGGTTCGATCGGGTAGCCGAGCTGTGCGCCCCTTATGGCTGTGTGCGGCGCACTGATGGTGCTGCGGTGAGTGCAGGGGATAAGGTCTATCTCGGCGATACCATGGGTGAGCTGCCGCTGATGCTGGCGGCGGCCGATGTGGCCTTCGTCGGCGGCAGTCTGGTGAAGATCGGCGGTCACAACCTGCTGGAGCCTGCAGCGCTCGGCAAGCCCTGCCTGACCGGCCCTGCCTACTTCAACTTCAGCGACATCACTCGCCAGCTGGTGGCTCAGGGGGGCGCCGCCATCGTGGCCGATGCCGCCGAGCTGGGCGAGCAGGTGAGCCAGTTGTTTGCCGACGAGAGCACCCGCCGCGAGATGGGCGAGCAGGCCCGCGCCGTGGTGCTGCGCAATCAGGGAGCCCTGGCGCGCACCCTCTCTTATTGCCTCGCCGCGCTGGAGAACGACTGAGTTTCAGCCTTTCATACATCTCAGCCATAAAAAAACGGAGCGCGATGCGCTCCGTTTTGTTTTTGGCAGTGGCCGGGATTAGCGAACGATCAGCCCCAGCAGGATGCCGACCACACCGAAGTCGGAGTCACTGAAGGTGGTGTTGGCGAAGCCGAGGTCGCCCAGCACCGGCAGCAGGAACACCGGCAGAATGGTGAGCAGCAGCAGGCCGTTGGCGAAGGAGCCCAGGATGGCGCCGCGACGACCACCGGTGGCGTTGCCGAAGACCCCGGCAGCGGCGCCGACGAAGAAGTGCGGTACCACGCCCGGGATGATGACGGTCAGGCCCATGGCGTAGAGCAGCGCCATCCCCACCAGACCGGCGGCAAAGCTCGACAGGAAGCCGATCAGCACGGCATTGGGGGCATAGGGGAAGACGATGGGGCAGTCGAGTGCCGGCTTGGCGTTCGGCACCAGCTTGTCGGAGATCCCCTTGAAGGCCGGAACGATCTCGGCGATGACCATCCGCACACCTTGCAGGATGACGTAGACACCGGCGGCGAAGGTGATGGACTGCATCAGGGAGAACATGAACCAGTGCTTGCCCTTGGCGACGCTGGAGACAAACTCGGGGCCGGCGAAGGCGGAGGTCACCAGGAAGATGATGCCCATGGTGAAGGAGATGGCCACCGGGGTATCGCGCAGGAACAGCAGGCTCTTGGGTACCTGCACATCTTCGCAGCTGTGGGCCTTGTTGCCGAACTTGGCGCCGATCAGGGCGGAGAGCACGTAGGAGCAGGTGGAAAAGTGGCCCAGTGCCACGTCATCTGAGCCGGTGATCTGCTTCATGAAGGGGTGGGCGATGGCCGGGAAGAAGACCATGGCGACGCCGACCACCAGACTGCCCACCGCGATCAGCGGCACGCCGCTCATGCCGCCGGCAGAGAGGATCACCGCCACCATCATCGACATGAACAGGGTGTGGTGACCGGTCAGGAAGATGAATTTCCACGGAGTCAGACGGGCGATCAGGATATTCACCAGCATGGCGAAGAACATGATCATCGCCATCTCCTTGCCAAACGAGGTCTGGGCGATGGAGACGATGGCTTCGTTGTTGGGCACAACGCCCTTGATGCCGAAGGCGTGCTGGAAGATAACGGCGAAGTCACCCAGCGAGTTGATCACCAGGGTGGCACCGGCCCCCAGAATGACGAAACCCATGATGGTTTTGACCGTGCCCTTGATGCACTCGGTCACCGGTTTCTTCTGGGCAATCAGGCCGATAAGCGCGATCAGGCCGACCAGCACGGCGGGCTCGGACAGCACGTCAAACATCAGAAAGTTGAAAAATTCCATGGTCAGCTCCTGGCAATGGAAGATGCGGCCCGCAGGCCGCATGGAGGGTCCTTAGAGGGCGCCCAGTTCGCGCAGTGCGGTGGCGAGCTTCTCTTTCATCGCGGCCTTGTCGACCATGTTGTCGAGGGCCACCAGACGGCCGTTGACGCCCATGGATTGCAGCTGCTCGGCGATGTCGCGGGTGGCGACAAAGATCTCGGCGGTTTCACTGCCGGCGGAGGCCAGATCGCGGTGATCCACCTCGGCGGTGACTGCCAGCTCTTTCAGGATGCTCTTGATGCTCATCTCCATCATCAGGCTGGTGCCCAGACCGTGACCGCATACAACCAGAATTTTCATTGTCTCTTCCTCTGTCAGGTGCGCAGTGGCGCAGATCAGTAGCGCGCCAGAATGCGCAGGATGTCGTTTTTGGTATCGGCAGCGATGATGGCCGCCACGTCCTCTTCATTCATAAACAGCTCGGCCAGCTGGGCGATGGTCTCCACGTGGGAGTTGCTGTCGCTGGCGGCCAGGGTGATCAGCAGCCGGATCGGGTCGTTGCCCTCGGAATCGAAGTTGACCCCCTGCTTGATGACGGTCAGCCCCAGACCCAGCCGGTTGACGCCGTCTTCGGGGCGGGCATGGGGCATCGCCAGACCGGGGCCCAGTACGTAGTAGGGGCCGAGCTCTTCATGAGAGCGAAACAGCGCCGCCACGTAGGAGGGTTCGATGGTGCCATTGGCCAGCAAGGGCGCCGTGGCCAGCTCGATGGCGTGGCGCCAGTCGCGGGCGGCGGGTTCGATGCGGATGACATCCTCGGTCAGCAGTTGAGTCAGCATGGTGGTGATCCGGCTAGTTAAGATGGCGCCAATCTATCGATCTTGCGGTGGTGAAACTGTGAGGGTGATCGCGAAAGTTAGCGCTATCAGATAGCGCTAACATCAAACTGTGATAGCGCTATCACTTCACCCATTAACGGGAGTCATCCTGCCCTCATTGTGGGGGAAAGAGAGTAGAATCGGCCTTGAGCAAATGGTCAGTGGCGCTCTTTTGCCTTAAAGTGAGCAGCCGCAAGTCGAGGATGGGATGGATGTCAGAAGCAAAGAAGCGCCGTAGCACGGGTCGGGTGACCCTCAACGATGTGGCCCAGCTGGCTGGTGTGGGGGCCATGACGGTTTCCCGTGCCCTGCGCACGCCGGAGATGGTCTCCGACAGGATGCGCGAGCGCATCGAAGCTGCGGTGGAAGAGCTCGGCTATATCCCCAATCGGGCCGCCGGGGCGTTGGCCTCTGCAACTTCCCAGACCATCGTAGTGATCGTCCCGAGTCTGGCGGAAGCGGGCTGTGGCGAGATGATCGCTGGCCTGCAACAGACCCTGCTTGAGGAGGGGTATCAGATCATGCTGGGGGATGCCCAGCATCTGAAACAGCAGGAAGAGAGCTTGCTGACCAGCTTTTTGCAGCACAATCCGGCGGCGGTGGTGCTGTTTGGTGGCGATCCCGGCGAGACGATCCGTACCCGCCTGAAAGCCTCCCGCCTGCCGGTGGTGGAAGTGGGTGCCATGGCCCGCAGCCCCATCGACATGAACGTGGGGGTCTCCAACTTCGATGCCGGTTATCAGCTCACCCACCACCTTATCGAGCGGGGCTACCGCAATATCGGTTTTCTCTGTGCCCGTCAGGAGCAGTGGATGCTGCAACAGCGGATGCAGGGCTGGCAGAAGGCGCTGCTCGACAACTACCTCTCCCCCGATGCCATCATCAACACCTCGGAGCGGCCCAGCTTCAGCACCGGTGCCACCATGCTGGGTGAATTTCTGCTGCGCTGGCCCGAGCTGGACGCGCTAATCTGCGTTAACGACGAACTGGCGGCCGGGGTACTGTTCGAGTGCCAGCGTCGCCATTTGAATGTGCCGGGAAAACTCGCCATCGCCGGATTTGACGATCTGGATGTGGCGCGCGCCTGTTATCCGACCCTTACTTCGGTCAGGATCCCCTATCGCAAAATGGGGCAGGAGGCTGCCGAGCTGATCCTGCGCCAACTGGCCGGGGAGCCCGTGATGGGCACTGCGCTGGCTCTCGATTTTCAACTGCAAAAGCGTCAAAGCAGCTGATCCCCATTTCACACGTCATCAAAGAGGCAACCATGTTCAAGGCTCTGTTACTGGAAAACCAAGACGGCAAGACTGTTCCGACTCTGACCCGGCTGGCCGAGAGCCAGTTGCCGGAAGGTGAGGTGCGGGTGGCGGTCGCTTACAGCTCCATCAACTACAAGGACGGGCTGGCCATCACCGGCAAGGGCAAGATAGTGCGCCAGTGGCCGCTGGTGCCCGGCATCGACTTCGCCGGTACCGTGCTCGAATCTGCCGACAGCAGCTATCAGACCGGCGACAAGGTGGTGCTGACCGGTTGGGGCGTGGGCGAAGGGCACTGGGGCGGCATGGCCGAACAGGCGCGGGTCAAGGGGGACTGGCTGGTGCCGTTGCCCGCCGGGCTGGATGAACGGCAGGCCATGTGCATCGGTACCGCCGGGCTCACCGCCATGCTCTGTGTGCTGGCGCTGGAAGAGGCGGGCATTACTCCAGATAACGGCGAGGTGCTGGTCACCGGTGCGGCAGGCGGTGTGGGGGCCACCTCGGTTGCCCTGCTGGCGGCCCTTGGCTATCAGGTGGCTGCGCTGACCGGTCGTCCGGAAGAGCAGGGCGCCATGCTGACTGCGCTGGGTGCCAGCCGCATCGTGCCGCGCAGCGAGCTGCTGGTGCCTGCCAAACCGCTGGAGAAGCAGCTGTGGGCCGGTGCCATCGATACCGTCGGCAGTCAGGTGCTGGCCAAGCTGCTGGCCCAGATGAACTATGGCGGCGCCGTGGCGGCCTGTGGGTTGGCGGGCGGCTTTGATCTGCCTACCAGTGTGATGCCCTTCATCCTGCGCAACGTGCGGTTGCAGGGGGTCGATTCGGTGATGTGCCCGTTTGAACGTCGTCAATTGGCATGGCAGCGACTGGCACGGGATCTTCCTGCCAGCTTCTTTGAGCAGGCGGTCACCGAGATTGGGCTGG
The DNA here is from genome assembly GCF_027854445.1 of Aeromonas sp. PI_26. Classification (NCBI taxonomy): domain Bacteria; kingdom Pseudomonadati; phylum Pseudomonadota; class Gammaproteobacteria; order Aeromonadales; family Aeromonadaceae; genus Aeromonas; species Aeromonas sp. PI_26. The sequence goes on along the minus strand of NZ_JAJNOE010000025.1, from coordinate 20,107 downwards.
AGCAGGTAGTGGAGGCCGCCGAGGCCATCACGCAAGGCCAGATCGCCGGTCGCACTCTGGTCAAACTTTGAACTCTCTCTGACTGGCGAGCCCGACAATTCCGGATAAAATTGGAGTGCGGGTGAACTATCCAAGGAGAGTGAAGATGGGTGGACACAAGCCGGATTACGACTCCTCTGATGATGATTGGGAGCCGGATTCCTGGGAAGAAGAGCTGGATCAGTGGGAAGATGAAAGCTGGCAAGATGATGACACTTTCGATGACCAGTGAACCACGGCATTGAACGAACAGGCGGGCTTTGGGCCCGCCTGATTTTTTTGCCGCGCTCACATGGCTGAGCGTTCGTCCTTGGTCAGGGGCGGGGCGCTGGGTAGAATGAACTGCCCAAATGACGCTCAAGGATGACTATGCGACTCTCCATCATATTGTTGGCTGCCCTGCTGGGTGGCTGTGTCTCCAACGATGATCCCTGCGAGAAGGTATGGAGTGAGGTTGGGGAGGCGGATGGCAAGCTGGGCTTCACCACCGAGCGGATCGAGTTCCATCAGGGCCAGTGTGGCAAGAAGGTGGATCCTGAACTGTGGAAGCAGGGACATCAGAAGGGATTGGCATGGTATTGCCGCCCCGAGCACCTCTATCTGGCTGGCCGCTCAGGCGAGGAGTATCGCGGCGTTTGTCCGAATGATACCCAGGCGCGCAGATTGTTCGAACAGGGGCGTCAGGGGTGGACCGATCAATAACGCCCTGACAGGGAGGGGCGTTACTCCTCTTTCAAACGCAGCGGCTGGCAGAGGTAACCCTTGTCATTGGCACTGCGGGCACACTTGCTGCAGACAAACTTGGGTTTGCGGACTATCTTGCGCAACGCCTTGAGATCGGTGGGGATCTCGTGACGGCGCCATTCACACAGGGTTTTGCTGCCCATAACGACTACCTCTACGACTTGACGGCCGTATTGTAATCGATTTTCATTTCGAATAAACCGGCAAAGCTCGCTTATTGGCCGATATGCCAATAAGCGATTGTTTCGGGAGGGATTACTGGTAGAGGAACTTGGTGAAGATAAGCTCGCGCACCGCTTTCTTGCCGGTCTCTTTCACCAGCAGTTCGTTGACGGTTGTCTCGCACTCCTTGCGCAGCTCTTCTCGGTTGGTCAGGGACTTCACTTGATCGGCATTTTTGCTGCCAATCAGACGGATGATGGCATCGCGGATCAGCGGGTCATGCTGCTCCAGCAGCTTGAGGTCGGCTTCGTTTTCCGCCATCAGCTCTACCGTGACCCGGATATAACCGAGGGTTTTGCTATCACTCAGGTAGTTGGTGATGATGTCGGGATCGAGCGCGTGGTAGGAGAAACCGGGCTTGGCAGCCCCCTCTGCGCCCTCGGCGGGCGGCTCATCTTCAGCCAGAGCTTGCTGCTGCAGGGCGCCACAGCTCAGTAACAACACCAGCAGAATTTTGAAGATCTTCATATAGATGGCTCATCAGCAAGAGATAACCCATTTTTGATGTTGCCATCGGGGCCGTCAAGCACGGATGTTCTTACATTTCGCTATTGATTTACGGATAATAAACCGGATTTTAACCTGAACACGGAAATCTCTGGATGGTGAAGCTGTGAAGTCCGAGTTGACTGTTCCCCTCACGCCGTTAAGCGGGTGGCTGGCCCCTGAATGTTGCGAATTGCCCGCCAGCTTGCGCCCCTGGCTGCTGGAGCCCGGCTCCATGACCCGGCGGCTGCGTCAGCACAATCGCCATTTTTCGGTGGAGTGGCTGGGCAATCACCCGGTCGCCCTTACTGCCGATGAGCAGTGGCTGGTGGATTCGGCCTCGCCGGCCGGTACCTGCCGCGAGGTGATCCTGCATGGGGATCGTGGGCCCGCCGTGCTGGGCTGGACCCTGTTTGCCGATGACGCACTGCAAGGGAGCGGCATTGCCGAGCTTGGCGAGCAGCCGCTGGGTGAGCGGGTATTTGGCCATGAGCCTGCCCGCCGCGATCATCTGCAGCTGGCCCGTTTCGATATCGCCGCCAATCCCCGTTGCCCGGCCGCCACTGTCTGGGGGCGTCGTTCCCGTCTGTTTCTGGGGCAGTGGCCACTGCTGGTGCACGAGCTGTTTCTGCCCTCTCTCGTCTGTGACAAGGAGCTGGAGTGAATCTGTTAACCAAGGAGCGGGGACTTGCCTACATGCAGTTGGCCCGCGTCGACAAACCCATAGGCACTCTGCTGCTACTGTGGCCAACCCTGTGGGCGCTCTGGCTGGCCGCCGGTGGCCTGCCCAATCTCTGGGTGCTGACCGTGTTTGTGGTCGGCGTCTTTCTGATGCGCTCGGCAGGGTGCGTGATCAACGACTATGCGGATCGCAACTTCGACGGCCACGTCAAACGCACCGCCGGTCGCCCCTTGCCCACGGGCAGAGTCAAGCCGTGGGAGGTGCTGGCGCTCTTCTTCGTGCTGGCGCTTATTTCGTTTGGTCTGGTGCTGACCATGAATCCGCTCACCATCGGTCTGTCGTTTGTCGCCCTGCTGCTGGCGGTGAGCTACCCCTTCATGAAGCGCTTTATCTCCAACCCCCAGCTGGTGCTCGGGATGGCCTTCTCCTGGTCGATCCCGATGGCCTATGCGGCGCAGGCGGATGCCCTGCCGCTGGTGGCCTGGTTGCTCTTTTTCGCCAACCTGCTCTGGACCGTGGCTTACGACACCCAGTATGCCATGGTGGATCGGGATGATGACCTCAAGATCGGCCTCAAATCCAGCGCCATCCTGTTTGGTCGTTACGACAAGCGGATCATCGGCGCATTGCAACTCTCGACGCTGCTGCTGTTGCTGGCGGTCGGGCAGCTGATGACGCTGGGGGGCTGGTATTACTGGGGATTGCTGGGGGCGGCGGTGCTGTTTGTCTATCAGCAGCGGCTCATTCGCGAGCGGCAGCGGGAAGCCTGCTTCCAGGCGTTTCTCAACAACAACTATGTGGGGGCGCTGGTGTTTGCCGGTCTGGTGCTCGATTACCTGCTGGCGTGACATGTTCCCGCGCAGACTCCGATAAAAAAGAAGGCCGCATGATGCGGCCTTCTTTGTTTGCGTTGCAGATCAGAGCTGATTGCCCGCCTGAATGGTGCGGCGGATCTTGTTGCTCAGCAGCGGCACTATGTTGTCGGCCAGCGCCTGGAAGCGGCCGAGATCCGGCTTGCACTCGGGAGAGAGGTAACCCTCTTTGCGCAAGGTGTGGATCAGGGTGCTGAACAGCTTCTGGTCGAAGAACTCGGGGGCGTTGATGCCGTGCAGGGTGCCGAGGCGCTCTGCCATCATCAGGCCGTCCGCTTCCAGTTGTTCCGCTTCGATATGAGGCTGGGCCAGTACCCGGGTCAGCACGATGGCGTAGCGTTGCAGGGTCTCCTGAATGCTCTCCGCCAGCAGCAGCAGGCGCATCTGGTTGGCCGGATTGACCCAGTAGCCGTCATCGCGGGTCTCGATCAGTTGCTGGGTCTGCAGCGCGTCGAGCAGGCTGTCGACCAGCGCCGGCAGCTCCTCCTCTTCATAACGCAGGAACAGCTCGGTCTTGAGCAGCGGATAGATGTCGATGCAACGAGCCATGATCTCGCTGCGGGAGATCCCCTCGCAGCGTTCGATTAGTGCCGCCACCAGAGAGGGCATGGCGAACAGGTGGAGGATGTTGTTGCGGTAGTAGGTCAGCAGGATCGCCTGATAGCGGTCCAGACTGATGATCTGCCCCAGCTTGTCCTCGCTCACCTCGAACTTGTTGAGCTCCATCGCCTGATCCAGCAGGGTCTTGGCATCCTCATCCGGAATGGTGCTCTGCGGGCTGTAAGGCACCGCTTTGAGCAGATCCAGATAGGTGTTGAGCTGGGCCTGCAATTCGTCGCGGGTCAGGGCGTGGCGCTCGGCGGCCAGCAGCGCCAGCGCGCTCAGGGTCAGGCCGTTGACCGCGGCAGCGCCGTTGATGCGGGTCATCAGCAGTTCGGCCAGATTGTTGACAGTGCCCGCCATCCACTCCGGACGCTCCTCTTCCCCGATGTGCTTTTTCCAGTCGGGGATGTGTTCGCTCAGGTAGCTGTTGAGGATCAGCGGTTCGCCGAAGTTGACGAAACCACGGCCGTAGTTGCGCAGCTTGCGCAGGATGCCGAGCACCTGCAGGAAGCTCTCTTTCTCCTTGCGGCTACCCTTGAGCTCGTTGTGGTAGGTGTTCACCTCCATCACGTGCTCGTAACCCAGATAGACCGGCACCAGAGTGACCGGCCTGTCCAGCCCGCGCATCATCGCCTGCAGGGTCATCGCCAGCATGCCGGTCTTGGGCGGCAGCAGGCGACCGGTACGGGAGCGACCGCCTTCGGTGAAGAACTCTACCGAGTAACCCTTGGCAAACAGCAGGTTGAGGTATTCCCGGAATACCGTGCTGTAGAGCGGGTTGCCCTTGAAGGTGCGGCGAATGAAGAAGGCGCCGCCGTGGCGGAAGATGGGGCCCGCCGGCCAGAAGTTGAGGTTGATGCCTGCCGCGATATGGGGCGGCACCATCCCCTGGTGGTAGATGACGTAGGAGAGCAGCAGGTAGTCCATGTGGCTGCGGTGGCAGGGGACATAGACGATCTCGTGCCCTTCCTGCGCCAGTTGGCGCACCTTCTCGGCGCCATTGACCGACAAACCGCGGTAGAGCTTGTTCCACAGCCAGCCGAGGAAGCTCTCGCCTAGGCGGATCAGCCGGTAGGAGAAGTTGGAGGCGATCTCGTCCATGTAGCCATGGGCGCGCTTTTGCGCCTTCTCGAGGCTGATCCCCTCGCGCTGGGCCTCCTCTTCAATCGCCTGCTGGATCACCGCGGAGTCGAGCAGCTGCTTGAACAGCAGGTTGCGGTTCGGCAGTTTCGGGCCGGTGGCGGCCAGCTGCTGGCGGCTGAAGTGGGTACGGGCCACTCGTGCCAGCTTGTGGGCGATGGCCTCGTCGGTGCCGTGCTTGTCCGCCATATAGCGCAGGGAGAGGGGCGGCGAGAAGCGCACCAGATTCTCGCGACCCTTGAGGATCACGATGAGCGCCTTCTTCAGCCGGTTCGGCGCCAGGCTGCTGATGATGTTGAGGCCGGAGGCTTCTTCCCCTTCCCGACCCGGAGCGCGGCCCCAGAACAGGGTGACGGGCACCACCTGGATATCCAGCTCGGGATCCTGCTTGTGCAGATCCAGCAGCTGGTGGAACTCCTGCAGGAAGGGGAGCGGTTTGCTGCGTTTGCCAAACAGGGGAGGCGGACGGTCCAGACAGACATAGCGCGGCAGCAGCTGGCCGTTGAGCTCCAGCGGCGTGAAGGGGCCGGGCAGACCGAGATCCTCGCAGCACTGCTGCAGGGTCATCAGGTCGGTGATCGAACTGGTTTTCAGGGCATAGACGATGCGTCTGGCCGGATCCAGATTGAGTTCTGTGATGGGATTTTCCGGCAGGCTCTTGTGATTGACCAAGCCGCTGACCGGCCATTGCAAGATGGCTCTGGAAATCTTCTGTCCTAGGGACATGTGCGTCTGCTCTCCAAAAAAATGCGGCGTGAGCATAGCAAATCGACAGCCCCTTGTCGCCGAGAGGTACGATGAGTCGGCTGCGCAGGATCAAAACAGTAGTAAATGAGGGGTTGGTTGCGACAAATGTCAGCTGCGCCTTGCCTTGGCCACTGCACTGTATATACTGCCAGTGTGCTGTATAAAAAGACAGGTGCCAATTCTATGAAACCCCTTACCCCCCGCCAGGCCGAAGTGCTGGAGCTGATCAAGGTGAACATGAGCGAGACTGGCATGCCGCCGACTCGTGCCGAGATTGCCCAGAAGCTTGGTTTCAAGTCGGCCAATGCGGCCGAAGAACATCTGAAGGCCCTGGCCAAAAAAGGGGTCATCGAGATCATGCCGGGCACGTCCCGCGGCATTCGCCTGTTGCTCGAAGAGGAAGAGGTGCTGGAAGAGAGCGGCCTGCCGCTCATCGGCAAGGTTGCCGCCGGTGAACCCATTCTGGCTCAGGAGCATATCGAGAGCCACTATCAGGTTGATCCCGCCCTGTTCCATCCGCGCGCAGATTTTCTGCTGCGGGTGCAGGGGATGAGCATGAAGAACATCGGTATTCTGGATGGCGATCTGCTGGCGGTGCACAAGACCCAGGAGGTGCGCAACGGTCAGGTGGTCGTCGCCCGTCTCGATGAGGATGTCACCGTCAAGCGCTTCCAGCGCAAGGGCAGTCAGGTATGGCTGCTGCCGGAGAATGAAGAGCTCTCCCCCATCGAGGTGGACCTCTCCTGCCAGCAGCTCACCATCGAAGGGCTGGCGGTCGGGGTGATCCGCAACGCCGACTGGATGTAATCATCCCCGCCAACTGCGTTTGTCACACGGCCTCCTTCGGGAGGCCGTGCTGTTTCTGGCGCACTTTCCCTGTCATATCAAACAGATCATCGGCGGCGGCATTTTTGTCCTGCGCGACCGGCTACCAATCATCCATTTCAGATATATGCTCAGATCAGTGCCCTGTCGCCGAGACTGGGCTTGGCGCCTCCCTCTGACCATCGCAATGCGCAGGACGGGAGGGCCGGTAACAACGAGAATCGGGCAGTACACCTTCACGGGATATGAAGGGGGAGTGGGGAGATCCCGAGCCTTATCGGGCAAAGGGGACCACTCGTAATGGTTGCAGATAGTCGTGACGGGCCTGTTCCCAGTTCAGGCCGACGAAGCAACATGACCTGTCGGTCAAGGAGGACTGGTATGGCATCAAGATCGCCATGGGATTCAGAGGCTGGGGCTGCGCCAGCGGAATCGTCAATCACCCGTTTTGTCAAAGGTAGCCGGATGACCTGGTTTTACGGTGTCTGGCTGCACCATCGTGGTTCGCACTGGACGCTCTGGCTAGGATGCCCGAAAGAGAAGGTGGTGCGTCTGGTGCTGCTGTTCAAACGGGGTCACGGCGATCGCCAGGGGGAAGAGGGCTGGCTGGCCCCCGTGATTCCCATCGGCGTGCGGGCCATCGGCAAGATGTTGCAGCAGGGGCGTAACGCTCGCCCCTGAGCAGAAGAGACAAACAAATCCATCCATAACCGGCACCCGAGGGGGCCGGTTTTTTTATGGCCGCAACTGGCGATTAATTATGCCAAATGGTCGACTCCTGACAGGGCGTTGCACAAGATTGAACCACCTTGGCGGCTCGCTGGGGTACAATGCCTCCCTCTTGTCCGGTCACTGCTGGCCATCTGCCTCGAACTGAAAGGGTCTCTTGTTATGATGAAGCTCCGCTATCCCCTGCTCTTTCTGCTGCTGACAGCCTGTCTGATCCTGGTGTTTTACGCCACGCAGCCAGAGCAGCCGGAACAGGCCGATTATTATCCGGCGGGGCGGGACATCAATGATTTTGCCTTTACCGATGCGGACAACCAGCCGTTCACTCCTGCCAACCTGAAGGGGCACTGGACCTTCCTGTTCGTCGGCTACACCTTCTGCCCCGATATCTGCCCCACCACGCTGGCAGATATGCGCTCCGTCTATGACCAGCTGAAGAAGATGGCGCCCGACAGTCAGGTGGTGTTTATCTCGGCGGATCCCCAGCGTGACGATATTCCACGCCTCAAGACCTATACCGCCTTCTTCAATCCCGAATTCAAGGCGGCTACCGCCCCCCACGACAAGCTGTTCCCGTTTGTGCGCAATCTGGGGCTGATCTACTCCATCGCCAATCAGGGGGAGAAGGATTATCTGATCGATCACTCCGCCTCCATCGTGCTCATCAATCCCAAGGGCAAGCTGCAGGCGGTATTCCGCCCGCAGGTGGCGCCGGGTCAGGTGCCCAGGGTGCAGATGGCCACCATGCTCTCTGATTTCGCCCGCATCCTGAAGTTGGCAGGCCACTGAGCGTGACCCCAGCTGTTGCCCCCTGGTGGCGAGATCCCTCTCGCCACCGCGCTGTCTTTGCGCTCGCCCTGCCCATGGTTTTTTCCAATATCACCACCCCCTTGCTGGGGCTGGTGGACACCTGGGTGATCGGTCATCTCGGTCAGGCCTGGTTTCTGGGGGGCGTGTCGGTCGGTGCGACCCTGATCAACCTCATCTTCTGGCTGCTCGGCTTCTTGCGGATGTCGACCACCGGCCTGACGGCGCAGGCGCACGGCGCCGCCGACGGTCGTGCCCAGCTCGATACCCTGCTGCGGGCGCTGGGGCTGGCCATTGCTCTCGGCCTGACGCTGCTGCTGTTGCTCTTCCCGCTGTTGCCACGGCTGATCGCCCTGAGTGGCGGCTCGCCCGAGGTGCAGCTTTATGCGGGCCAATATGTGGCGGTGCGGATCTGGAGCGCCCCGGCGGCGCTCTGCAATCTGGTGATCATGGGCTGGCTGTTGGGGATGCAGGATGCCCGCAGCCCCATGGTGATGCTGATCCTCACCAATCTGGTCAATATGGCGCTCGATGCCCTGTTTGTGCTGGGACTCGGCTGGCAGGTGCGGGGTGTGGCGGCAGCCTCGGTCATGGCGGACTACTGCGCGCTGGCCGTCGGTATCTGGCTGGTACGCCGTCAGCTGGGGCAACTGGCGCCGACGGTGTGGCAGGATGGTTGGCAGCGCTGGCGGCAGCTTGCGCCCATGGTGCGGTTGCTCGGTCTCAACCGCGATATCTTCCTGCGCTCCCTCTGTTTGCAGCTCTGTTTCGCCTTCATGACTCTGCAAGGGGCACGACTGGGGGATGTGGCGGTGGCCGCCAATGCGGTGCTGCTCAACTTCCTGATGCTTATCTCCTACGGACTCGATGGTTTTGCCTATGCGGTGGAGGCCATGGTTGGACGAGCCATCGGTCAGCGGGATCGGCAGAAACTGCGGGAGGCCATCGTGCTCAATCTGGGCTGGGCTGCCCTCATCGCTAGTGGTTTTACCCTGCTGTTTGCCCTCTTTGGTGCCCACCTTATCGGCTATATCACCGACATTCCGGCCGTGGTGGCGGAGGCAAATCGTCAGCTTCCCTGGCTGATCGCCATGCCGTTGCTGGCGGTCTGGTGCTTCCTGCTGGATGGCGTGTTCATCGGGGCGACCCGGGCGCGGGAGATGCGCAACAGCATGTTGCTGGCCGCGTTTGGCGGCTTCTTCCCGATCTGGTGGCTCTGTCAGTCGTGGGGCGTGGCCGCGTTATGGGCGGCGATGGCGGCGCTGATGGTGGGGCGCGGTCTGTCGCTTGGGGTCACTTGCTGGCGGCTGGAGCGCAGCGGGCATCTGCTCGACGCCCGCCACTGATCATCGGTGGCGCTTACATGGCACCGTCGTAGCCGAGCTGGCGCCAGCTCTCGTAGACAAAGACAGACACCGCGTTGGATAGGTTCATGCTGCGGCTCTGGGGCACCATCGGAATGCGCAGCCGCTGCTCGAATGGCAGGCTCTCGATGATCTCGATGGGCAGGCCGCGACTCTCCGGGCCAAACAGCAGGGCGTCGCCAAGGGCATATTGTGCTGCCGAGTGCGCGGTGCGGCCCTTGGTGGTGCAGGCAAACACCCGCTTGGGCGCCACGGTGGCCAGAAAGGCCTCATAGCTCGGCCAGCGCTTCACCTCGGCAAACTCGTGATAGTCGAGTCCCGCCCGCTTTACCCGCTTGTCATCCCACTCAAATCCCAGCGGCTCGATCAGATGGAGCCGGTAACCGGTATTGGCGCAGAGCCGGATGATATTGCCGGTGTTGGGCGGAATTTCCGGCTGGTAGAGGACGATATCGAGCATGACGCGCTCCTGCAAAGAGATGTAAAGGCAAGAAGGGGCGCCAGCATACCCAGCGCCCGTCCGGATGAAAAGGATCAGGCGATGGGCAGCTTGATCGTGATGGTCAGTCCGGTTGGATGATTGCTGCTGGCCGTAATGGTGCCGCCGTGACGCTGGATCGCCTCCGATGCGATAGCCAGTCCCAGCCCGGTGCCACCGGTCTTGGCGTTGCGGGCATCATCGACCCGGAAGAAGGGTTGGAACAGCAATATCTGCTGTTCGTCGGGGACGCCGGGCCCGTCATCACGAATAGTCATCACCCACTCCAGTCCCTCTCGATACCAGTCCACCTTGATGAACTCGCGGGCATATTTGAGGGCATTGCGCAGGGGGTTCTCCACCGCCCGGGCCAGCAGCTCGGGCCACATCTGGATCGACTCTGCGGGCAGTGGCGGCAGTCTGAGCTGTTTGCCGCTCTGGTTTGCCTCGAACATGGCATCTTCGAGGATGGGTTCCAGCAGGTCGGCCAGCGGATGTACCACCGGCGCTTCTACATGCTGCTGCACTCGCGACAGATCCAGCAGATCGCCGATCAGCTTGTCCAGCCGCCCGATCTCCGATTCGATCCGCGCCAGCTCGGCGCTGTCACCCTGCTTGCGGCGGATCAGCGCCTGCGCCAGTTGCATCCGGGTGAGGGGACTGCGCAGCTCGTGGGAGATATCGGAGAGCAGCTGTTTCTGCTTCTGGATCATGCTCTTAAGCGTCTCCACCATACGGCTGACGTTATCCGCCAGCTGGCCGATCTCGTCGCCCCGTCCCAGGTTGGGTATCTGTACCTCCAGATTGCCGGCCGCCAGTTGGGAGACCGACTTCTGCAACTGCAGGATGGGGCGGGTCAGCCGCCAGGCGAGCAGCAGGCAGAGCGGGGTGCTGACCAGCATCGAGATGCCCAGAATGCGGATCGGGTGATCCAGCACCTGAATAAACAGGAACAGGTAGGGATTCTCGGCATTGAGGCCGAAATAGACGTGATAGCGATGACCGTGGTGCTCCATCAGGAAGGGGCCGGCGATCGCCTTGCGATCCTCGTTGCCCAGCATGGGATTGGCCGGGTCATCGGCATCCACCATAAAGCGCACCACGAACTTGCGCGGATGGGTGGTGGACTGGATCTGCCCCTTCTCGTCGCGCAGGTAGACGTTGTCCACCGGCAGCATGGCGATCTTGTCCATCGCCTTGGCCAGATCGAAATCCTGATCCGGCTCGGCGGCGTTGAGCAGGGCCTGCACGTTGTTCTGCATCCGCGCGACTTCGTGGGTCGGCAGCGGGATCTGGTTGCGGGGATCCAGGGTCGGCAGGCTGATCACGGCGGCCAGCATCACCAGCAGCATGAACCAGAACCAGAGAAAGATGTGGGTCGAGATCCCGTTGAGGGAGTTGATGCGCTCTATTCTTGCTCTAGCCACAGGTAACCGCGCCCCCGTACGGTTTTGAAACGGGGCTGGCCATCGATGCGGTCCGGCAGCTTCTTGCGCAGGTTGCTCAGGTGCATGTCGATGGCGCGATCGAAGGGTTCCAGCTTCTTGCCCAGCACCTGCTCGGAGAGGTGGCTCTTGCTGACGATCTGGCCGGGATTGCGCAGCAGGCACTCCAGCAGCCCGAATTCGGTGGCGGTCAGCTCCAGCAGCTGTTCGCCGCAGCGGGCCTGCTGCAGGCCGGGTTGCAGCACGATATCCATGAAGTGCACTTCGTCGGAGGAGTTGCCGCGCTGGGGCGGGGCGCTCTGGGTTCGGCGCAGGATGGCGCGAACCCGGGCCAGCAGCTCCCTGTCATCGAACGGCTTGGCCAGATAGTCGTCGGCGCCCGCTTCCAGACCGTTAACCCGGTCCTGGCTGTCACCGCGCGCGGTCAGCATCAGTACCGGGGTATCGTGGGTCTTGCGCAGCTTGGTCAGCATGGCAAAGCCGTTGAGTTTGGGCATCATTACATCCAGCAACACCAGATCGAAGCTCTGCTCCGCCAGCCGTTGCAGCCCCTCTTCACCATCCTCGGCGACCGTGACCTGAAATCCCTCCAGGGTCAGAATTTCGGTGAGCAGTTGGGTCAATTCAAGATCGTCGTCGACCAGGAGTATTCTGTTCATCTGGTGTTATTCCGCAGATTTTCGCGCCAAACTGACGCCGGGGTCAGGGTATAATAAGTTTTTCATCGCCAGAGGAAAGCCGGTTTTGAGCCATCAACAATATTCCCGTTGGGTGACCTTTGCCAGCATAGCGGCGGTCACCACCGCTACCTTGCTGATCATCGGCAAACTGATCGCCTGGCTGATGACCGACTCGTCGACCCTGCTGGCGTCGCTTACCGACTCCTTCATGGATGTGAGTGCCTCCATCATCAACCTGCTGGCCATTCGCTATGCGCTGGCCCCCGCCGATGACGAGCACCGTTTCGGTCACGGCAAGGCGGAGTCGCTGGCGGGCCTCATCCAGTCGGCCTTTATCTCCGGTTCCGCCTTGCTGCTGGTGATGCACGGCATTTCATCCCTGCTCAATCAGGCGCCTATTCTGCGGCTGGAGGCGGGTCTCTGGGTCAGTGGCGGCTCCATCGTGCTGACCCTGCTGCTGGTCAGCTTCCAGAGTTTCGTTATTCGCAAGACCAACAGCGTGGCCATCAAGGCTGACATGCTGCACTACCGTTCCGATCTGCTGCTCAATGCCGGTGTCTTGTTGGCGCTGGTGCTGGCGGGGCAGGGGTGGTACTGGGCCGACGGCCTGTTTGCCATCCTGATCGGGCTATTCCTGCTGTGGGGGGCGGGACACATCGGCTACGAGTCGGTGCAGGCCCTGCTCGATCGTCAGTTGCCAGCGGAAGAACAAGCGAGAATAATGGCGCTCTGCTGTGCCGTAGAAGGTGTACACGGTGTACATGACCTGCGCACCCGTCAATCCGGGCCGACCCGATTCGTACAGTTGCATCTTGAACTGGATGATCAGATCCCCCTGGTCAAGGCCCATCAGATCGCCGATGAAGCCGAGCTGGCGGTACGCCAGGCATTCGAGCGGATGGATGTCATCATCCACATGGACCCCATCTCGGTGCTGACAAAAGAACAACAGAGCCCTCACCCAGAACAACAGTAGGCTGCAACATGGATGAACTGGTTGCCAAAACCTGGCACAAAATTCAGCAAGAAGCGGAGTGCATGGCGGCCCAGGAGCCGATGCTGGCCAGCTTCTTCCACTCCACCATTCTCAATCACAAGAATCTGCGTTCGGCCCTCAGCTTCCAGCTGGCCAACAAGCTCGACAGCGCCACCATGCCCGCCATCGCCCTGCGCGAGGTGATCGAGCTGGCCCTGCGCAGCGAGCCCGAGCTGCTGACGGTAGTGGCGGCCGACATCTGCGCCGTGCAGGAGCGCGATCCTGCGGTCGATCTCTTTTCCACCCCGCTGCTCTACCTCAAGGGGTTCCATGCCCTGCAGGGGTATCGGGTCGCCAACTGGCTGTGGCGTCAGGGGCGCCGCTCGCTGGCCCTTTATCTGCAAAACCAGATCTCGGTGGTGTTCGGGGTGGATGTGCACCCGGCCGCCCGTATCGGCAAGGGGATCATGTTCGACCACGCCACCGGCATAGTGGTCGGCGAGACAGCGGTGATTGAAGATGATGTCTCCATCCTGCAGAGCGTGACCCTCGGTGGCACCGGCAAGGAGAGCGGCGATCGCCATCCCAAGATCCGCGAAGGGGTGATGATAGGGGCGGGCGCCAAGGTGCTCGGCAATATCGAAGTGGGCGTGGGCGCCAAAATTGGCGCGGGCAGCGTGGTGATCAACCCGGTGCCGCCTCATACCACGGTCGCTGGCGTACCCGCCAAGATCGTCGGCCGTCCGGAGTGCGACAAGCCTTCACTGGATATGGATCAGTGTCTCTGATCTCCCGGCCGGAGTAGTCGATGGCCAAACGTTGGTCGGGTTATCTGATTTTGGGGATGTGGCTGCTCAACCTGCTGCATCTCTATCTGGGGCTCTCCCCCTGGCCTGCGGCCATGGCGGCCTGGGGGGCATCACTGCTCACCTGGCCCTGGCTGGTGGGGGCCGCCAAGCGGCAGGCGCTGGCCCTGTATGGCGCGGCGCTGTTGCTGCTCTTCTTCTCCTGGTGGCAGGGAGCGACCCTCACCGCCGGTGACTGGCTGCTGCCCAACATCAATATGCTCACCATGTTTGCCGCGGTGAGCACCCTCAACCTTGCCACCTCCGGCTTGCTGACCGGCACCACCTCCTGGACCGGACGCAAGGGGCTGTGGAGCACCATGGCCAGCCTCAATCTGCTGGGGGCGGTCATCAACCTCTCGGTGCTCTTTATCATCGGCGATCGGCTGGAGCGCCATGGCACCCTGGAGCGGCGTCAGGTGATGGTACTGAGCCGGATCTTCTGTGCCGCTGCCTTCTGGTCGCCCTTCTTTGTCGCCATGGCGGTAGCGCTCACCTATGCGCCGGGCTTGCAGCTCTCCTATATTTTGCCGTTCGGGATCCTCGCCGCCTTGCTGGCGATGGGGCTGACCGCCTGGCAGGTGGAGCGGATCGGGGTGGCCGACTTTGCCGGTTATCCGCTGCGGCTGCAGACTCTGGGGTTGCCGGTCACGCTGGCGCTGCTGGTGCTGCTCATCAAGCAGATTTGGCCCCAGCTCGGCATTCTGGCGGTGATCGCGCTGGTGGCCCCGCTGCTGGCGCTGCTCTTTATGCCGAGGGCCGGGCGCAAGGCGGCCCTCAAGCGGCAGGTGGTGGAGCGCTTCCCCGCCATCGGCGGTCAGCTGGTGTTGTTTCTGGGGGCCGGTTTGCTGGCGGCAGGCATCAACAGTGCGCTGTCGGTCATTGATCTCGGTGCCGGTCACGGCTTGCCACTGTTCAACCACTTTGGCTGGCTTGAGGCATCCGTCACCCTGCTATTGATTCTGCTGGTGGCCATCGTCGGGGTGCATCCGCTCATCAGTATCTCCGGGTTGGCGCCGCTGCTCTGGCCGCTGGCGCCGGATCCCAGCCTGCTCGGCATGTGTTTCCTTCTGGGATGGGGGCTTGCTACTGGCACCAGTCCGCTCTCCGGATCCAATCTGGCGCTGGCCTCACGCTACAACCTCAGTGCCGGGCTGATCCTGCGCTGGAACCTGCTCTACGGCCTGCTGATGTATGTCGTCGCCTGTCTGTTGCTAGGGGCTTATATCGCCTTGCATGGATAACGGCGATTCCGTCGAGAGGGTGCAAATGATGCGCGGGTGGCGGTGCCTTTTACGTACTGTTCCGAGTGTTGTCGCGGCTCTGGCGCAGGATGCGAGAAAAATAGACGCATATTTAGACAATACATCTATGGAAGGCGCATTTTACAGCGCACTGGCTTGTTTGTGCCGATGCGCTCGGGGTATGCTGGCTTCACGCGCTTGAATCGCCCTCTGTGGGGCATCGCAATTGAACATACAGGTATGCATATGTCACTAGAAGTCCTTGAGCAACTCGAATCCAAAGTACAATCCGCCGTCGACAACATCTCCCTGCTGAAGATGGAGCTGGACGAGCTGAAAGAGCAGAACAGCAAGCTGCAAGACGAGAACCATCAGCTGCGCAACGAGCACACTGCATGGCAGGAGCGTCTGCGTGCCCTGCTGGGCAAAATGGATCAGATGGGCGAAACCATCTAATTCATCGCCTTCAGGCAGAATTGAAAACGGGCCGCTCCATGAGCGGCCCGTCTGTTTTTGGCAGGGAGGGGATTACAGCGTCAGCAGCTGCTTGACTGTCTTCTCGATGCCGTCTGCAGCTTCCACTATGTTGCTGGCCAACATGTAGGCGGGGGTGGAGATCACCTTGCGCTCCTGATCCACCACGAATTCGTTGACCGGGCAGTTGAGATGGCTGCCACCCATCGCCTCGATGGCGTTGGCGGTACCCTCGTCATGGCCGATGGTCGCCAGTGTACCGGCACCATAGATCAGCGGGATCATGGCGGGCGCGATGCAGATATAGGCGGCCGGTTTGTTGGCGTTGGCAAAGCTCTGGCACGCTTTCAGCACATCGGGCTGGATCTGGCACTCGGCCCCTTTGATAGCGAAGTCGCACAGGTTCTTGGCCGCGCCAAAGCCGCCGGGCACCAGCAGCGCGTCGTAATCGGCCGCATCCAGCTCGGCCACATCCTTTATCTGGCCACGGCAGATACGGGCCGCTTCGACCAGCACATTGCGGCTCTCCCCCTCGCTCACTTCACCGGTCAGGTGGTTGATGACATGGAGCTGCGCCACGTTCGGGGCGAAGCACTGGACGGCGGCTCCCTGACGGGCCAACGCCAGCAGGCTGATGACGGCCTCGTGGATTTCGGCCCCGTCAAAGACACCGCAGCCACTCAAAATCACGGCCACTTTTTTCATGGCAAACTCCTCGTTGTTGAAAATGTGAGCCAGGATGGATTGTTGTACTTTTGTATGGTTATCGCTCACCCTCCGCTGGTCAAGTCATCTTGCTGTGCTAGGATTGTTTCGTTTTGGATCCTGCCGTACCTACTCCCTTAAATCTTTTTCCACATTGATCGAGATCATTCTAACTGTCTCGCGATCGGTTTTTACGATCTCAATGCATTGTTTTTAATGGGTTTTTATATTCTTATGCACAGTTTTATCACTGTGCGCTCTGATGCGTCCCATTTTTGAACACAGAGTTATCCACAGACTGAGTCCCTTAATCAGGCGCTGTGTGCTGTTGCTGCGCCCCTTGGTGTGAGGGGGGCCCTGTGGCATCCTAGCGGCTGTTTATCTCTGGCAGGACGATTTCATGGCCCCTAGCAATCCCCTTATTCTGGTCGACGGCTCCTCTTATCTTTACCGCGCCTTCTTCGCCTCCCAGCAGGCTGATCTGCGCACATCGACCGGTTTGCCGAGCGGCGCCGTCCGTGTCATGGCCAACATGATGCGCAGCCTGCGCAAGCAATATCCTGACTGTCATGTGGCCGTGGTGTTTGATGCCAAGGGCAAGACCTTCCGCGACGACATCTATCCCGAGTACAAGGCGACCCGTGCCAGCATGCCGGACGATCTGCGCAGCCAGGTCGCGCCTATCCACCAGATGATCAAGGCGATGGGCTTCCCCTTCCTGATGGTGGAAGGGGTTGAAGCCGACGACGTGATCGGCACCCTGGCCCGCCAGGCGACCGAGAAGCAGCTGCCGGTACTGATCAGCACCGGTGACAAGGATATGGCGCAGCTGGTCTCCGACCATGTCACCCTGATCGACACCATGAAAGATGTGAAGACCGATCGGGAAGGGGTGATCGAGAAGTTTGGCGTACCGCCCGAGCTCATCATCGACTATCTGGCCCTGATGGGTGACAAGGTCGACAACATTCCCGGCATGACCGGTGTCGGCGAGAAGACCGCGCTGGCCCTGCTGCAGGGGATTGGCAGCATCGACGAGATTGCTGCCAACCTCGACAAGGTGGCCGCGCTCGGCTTTCGTGGCTCCAAGGCGTTCGCCGACAAGTTCCGCGAGCAGGAGGAGCAGGTTCGTCTCTCCTATCGACTGGCGACCATCAAGACCGACGTCGAACTGGAACAGAGTCTGGAAGAGCTGCTGCTCAAGCCGGTCGACAAGGAGTCCCTGCTGGCGGTCTATCGCGAATACGAGCTGCGCAACCTGATCAAGGAGCTGGAATCCGGTGGTGAAGAGGGGAGCGAGAGCGCCGGACAGGACGAAGCTGGCGATGAGAGCGCTGCTCCGGTTGCCGCCATCGAAACCGACTACCGCTGCATTCTGGACGAAGCCGAGTTTGACGGCTGGCTGGAACAGTTGAAATCGGCACCGCTGTTTGCCTTCGATACCGAAACCACCAGTCTCGACTATATGGAGGCGCGGATCGTCGGCGTCTCCTTCGCGGTTGAGCCGGGCAAGGCTGCTTATGTGCCGTTTGGCCATGACTATCTGGGGGCGCCGCTACAGCTGAGCGAGGCCGTGGTGTTGGGCAAGCTCAAACCGCTGCTGGAAGATCCGACCCGTCTCAAGGTGGGGCAGAACCTCAAGTACGATCGCAACGTGCTGCTCAACCACGACATCGACCTGCAGGGCATTGCCTACGACACCATGCTCGAGTCCTATGTGCTCAACTCTACCGCCAGCCGTCACGACATGGATTCGCTGGCCAAGCGTTATCTCGGAGTCGAGACCATCTCGTTTGAAGATATCGCAGGCAAAGGGGTGAAACAGCTCACCTTCAACCAGATCGAGCTGGAGCAGGCCGCTCCCTATGCGGCGGAAGATGCTGATATCACTTTGCGCTTGCACCAGATCCTGTGGGGTCAGCTGGAGGCCGTGCCGGGCCTTGCCAAGGTATTCAGCGAGATCGAACTGCCGCTGCTGCCGGTATTGGCGCGGATGGAGTTGCTCGGCACCACCATCGATCCCAAGCTGTTGCACCAGCAGAGCCAGGAGATCGAGCTGCGCTTGGCGGAGCTGGAGAAGCAGGCCCATGAGCTGGCCGGGCAGGAGTTCAACCTCTCCTCGCCCAAGCAGCTGGGGGAGATCCTCTTCACCAAGCTGGGGCTTCCGATCATCAAAAAGACCCCCAAGGGTGCGCCATCCACTGCGGAAGAGGTGCTGGCCGAGCTGGCGGAGACCTATGAGCTGCCGCGCCTTCTGATGGAGCACCGTGGGTTGGCCAAGCTCAAGTCCACCTACACCGACAAGTTGCCGCTGATGATCAAGCCCCGGACCGGTCGGGTACACACCTCCTATCATCAGGCGGTGGCGGCTACGGGCCGTTTGTCATCATCTGATCCCAACCTGCAGAACATCCCGGTGCGCAACGAGCAGGGGCGCCGGATCCGTCAGGCCTTCATCCCGAGCGCCGGTTACAAGCTGGTGGCGGCGGACTACTCCCAGATCGAGCTGCGCATCATGGCGCACCTTTCCGGTGACAAGGGGCTGCTGACCGCCTTTGCCGAGGGCAAGGACATCCACAAGGCGACTGCCGCCGAGGTGTTCGGCGTGGCGCTCGATGCGGTCACCACCGACATGCGCCGCAGCGCCAAGGCGATCAACTTCGGCCTTATCTACGGCATGAGCGCCTTCGGTCTGGCCAAGCAGTTGGGGATCGGTCGTGCCGAAGCGCAGAAGTACATGGATCTCTACTTCGAGCGCTACCCGGGCGTGCTGGAGTATATGGAGCGTACCCGTCAGCAGGCGGAAGCCCAGGGGTATGTCGAGACCCTGTTCGGCCGTCGCCTCTATCTGCCGGATATCAAGTCCCGCAACGCTGGTCTGCGCAAGGCAGCCGAACGGGCCGCCATCAACGCCCCCATGCAGGGTACGGCAGCCGACATCATCAAGCGCGCCATGATCAACGTGGATGGTTGGATCCGCGGGATTGAAGATGAGTCGATCCGCATGCTGATGCAGGTACACGATGAACTGGTGTTCGAGATCCGCGAAGAGAAGCTGGAGGAGTACATCGCCATCATCAAGGAGAAGATGTCTGCCGCAGCCGAATTAGATGTGCCGCTGCTGGTGGAGGCGGGCACCGGTGACAACTGGGATCAGGCTCACTGATTTCCGGTCAGCCGTTCTGCACGGTTATATAGCTATATAAGAAGCGAAGCCCGGCATTATGCCGGGCTTCCTGTTTCTGCCAGCCCTATCAGGTCTCTTGCAGATACTCATCCTTGAGCAGCACATAGTTGTCGGCCGAGGTCTTGAGGAAGGCGATCTCGGCGGGCTTGAGCGGGCGAGCCTGTTTGACGGGATTCCCTATATATAGAAAGCCCGACTCGAGTCGCTTGCCCGGTGGCACCAGCGAACCTGCGCCGATCATCACATCATCTTCAACCACGACGCCATCAAGCAGAATGGCACCCATGCCGACCAGCACCCGGTTGCCGATGGTGCAGCCGTGCAGCATCGCCTTATGGCCGACCGTGACATCCTCACCGATCAGCAGCGGATAGCCGGTCGGGTTGCTGGCGCTCTTGCGAGTCAGGTGCAATACGGTGCCATCCTGAATGTTGCTGCGGGCGCCGATGCGGATATGGTTCACATCCCCCCGTGCCGCCACCATGGGCCAAATGCTGGCGTCGTCGGCCAGCTCGATATCGCCCACCAGTGTCGCGCAGGGATCTACATATACTCCTTTGCCCAGTTGCGGGCGTTTTCCCTTGTAGGGTCTCAGTCGCAAGTCCATCTTGGCCTCCTTGTTTTCGGCCATTCTAGCAACCAGAAGGGTGTTTCTGTGGATAAGTTTGTATAAAAGCTGTGGTTGGATATGAATAACTAAAAAAGTGCTGTTTTTTGCAATTTTATTGCAGATAAGGGGTTGCCAGAAAGAATCTGTTCCCTATAATGCGCCTCCATCGACAGGGCAAGCGGCAACGCAAACAACCTTGTCGA
>NZ_JAJNOE010000024.1:0-56994 GCF_027854445.1 Aeromonas sp. PI_26 | reverse complement strand
CGGTTATGCCCTGCGCGGCCTCGATCTGGTGGTCTCCGGCAATGTGCCGCAGGGGGCGGGGCTCTCCTCCTCCGCCTCGCTAGAAGTGGCCATTGGTCAGGCCTTCAAAGAGGCGCTGGGGCTCGACATCACTCAGGCCGAGATCGCCCTCAACGGCCAGCAGGCGGAGAACAAGTTCGTCGGCTGCAACTGCGGCATCATGGATCAGATGATCTCCGCCAGCGGCAAAACCGATCATGCCCTGCTGCTCGACTGCCGCTCGCTGGAGACCCGTCTCATCCCCATGCCCAGCGATCTGGCAGTGCTGATCGTCAACTCCAACGTGCGTCGCGGTCTGGTGGACAGCGAATACAACACCCGCCGCCAGCAGTGCGAAGCGGCCGCCCGTCACTACGGAGTCAAGGCGCTGCGCGACCTCGATCTGGCCGGACTGGAAGCGGGCAAGGCCGGGCTGGATGATGCTTGCTATCGTCGTGCCCGCCACATTGTCGGTGAAAACGCCCGCACCCTGGCGGCGGCCGATGCACTGGCGAGCCACGATCTGACCCGACTCGGCGAGCTGATGGCCGAATCACACGCCGCCATGCGCGATGATTTCGAGATCACAGTGCCCGCCATCGACGGGCTGGTGGAGATCATCAAGGCCAAGATCGGCACCGATGGCGGCGTGCGGATGACCGGCGGCGGCTTCGGCGGCTGCGTGGTCGCCCTGCTGCGCCCGGAGAAAGTGGCCGAAGTGATCGCCGCAGTCGAGGCAGAGTATCCGGCCATC
The DNA here is from genome assembly GCF_027854445.1 of Aeromonas sp. PI_26. Taxonomy (NCBI): domain Bacteria; kingdom Pseudomonadati; phylum Pseudomonadota; class Gammaproteobacteria; order Aeromonadales; family Aeromonadaceae; genus Aeromonas; species Aeromonas sp. PI_26. The sequence goes on along the minus strand of NZ_JAJNOE010000024.1, from coordinate 56,222 downwards.
TCGGGCCTCAAGGCAGACTGCTACGTCTGCTCTGCCAGCGCCGGTGCAGGCAAGCTATGAGCAGCGCCATGACCCCGTTCGAGCTGGAAAATGAAGAGGGGCTGCGGCTGCGCGGCCTCGACTTCGGCGCCACCCTCACCTCCCTCACCCTGCCGGTGGCGGGCAAACAGCGTGAAGTGCTGCTGGGCTGTGCCGACGACGCCTATCCCACCCAGCAGGTGTGGCTGGGTGCGGTGGCCGGGCGTTTTGCCAACCGCATCGGCGGTGCCGAGCTGGTGCGTGATGGACAGCACTGGCCGCTGAATGCCAATCAGGCACCCAACTGTCTGCACGGCGGGCAGGCTGGCTTTCATCGCCAGCGCTGGCAAATCAGGGAGCTGGAGGCGGATCGGGTCAAGCTGGCGTTGCTCTCCCGGGCGGGGGATCAGGGCTTTCCCGGCAATCTGCGGGTAACCCTAGAGTACCGGCTGGAGCAGAGCGATCTGGTGGTGGATTTCATCGCCAGCACGGATGCCGCTACGCCGGTCAGCCTCACCAGCCACGCCTACTTCAATCTCGATGGGCAAACCGATGGCGGCGATATCCGTGACCACCTCATCAGCATCAATGCCGACCACTTCCTGCCGACCGACCCGAGCGGTTTGCCGATCACCATCACTCCGGTGGAGGGGTCGTTCGATCTGCGCCGCGAGCGCCTTGTCGGACAGGATTGGTTGAGTCATCCCCAGCAGCAACAAGCCAAGGGGTACGATCACGCCTTTGTACTCAATGGACCGGAGCAGAAGTGGGCAGCTCGCGTGGTGTCAGGTGACAGACAGCTGGCGATGGAGGTCTATACCAACCAGCCCTCGCTACAGTTCTACACCGGCAACTGGCTGGCCAATACCCCGAACCGCAGCGGCCTGTCGCACCGGGATCACGACGGCTTCTGTCTTGAGGCGCAACAGCTGCCGGACAGCCCCAATCGCCCCGAGCTGGGCAACCCCTGGCTGCTGCCTGGCGAGCGTTATCACCACCAGACCCGCTACCGCTTTATCCGCGACTAACTTAAAGAATTCATGATTTTTACATAGCCTCAGCAGTCACAATCGAGCAAGATATGCCGCCCCGAGACCCTTTCGGGGCGTTTTTACATCAACGAAGTTAAGGATTGTTTGTTCGATGACTGACACTTATAGCCTGCTGGTCGCCTTTATTCTGGGCGTCGTCGAGGGGCTGACCGAGTTCCTCCCCGTCTCCTCCACCGGCCACATGATTATCGTCGGCCATCTGTTGGGCTTTGAAGGGCCCAAGGCAGCCACTTTCGAAGTGGTGATTCAGCTTGGCTCCATCCTCGCCGTAGTCGCCGTCTTCTGGCGCCGCCTGTTTGGCCTGATTGGCATCCACTTTGGCCAGAAGCCGTCCCGGGATCACGCCACCCTGTCGCTGATCCACGTCATCCTCGGCATGATGCCCGCCATCGTGGTCGGTCTGGCCATCCACAGCTGGATCAAGGCCAACCTGTTTGGTCCGCAGACCGTCATGTACGCGCTGGTCGCAGGGGGCATCCTGCTGATCATCGCCGAGAAGTTCCGCCCGGCCGTCACAGCCGAAACCCTGGATGACATCAGCTACAAGCAGGCGTTTGGCATCGGTCTGTTCCAGTGTCTGGCCCTGTGGCCCGGCTTCTCCCGCTCCGGCGCCACCATCAGTGGTGGCATGCTGATGGGGATCAGCCGTCACGCCGCCGCCGAGTTCTCCTTCATCATGGCAGTGCCCATGATGGTGGCAGCCAGCGGGCTTGATCTCTACAAGAGCCGCGATTTCCTCTCGATGGCCGACTTCCCGATGTTTGCAGTGGGCTTTATCACCGCCTTCGTGGTAGCGATGTTTGCGATCAAGACCTTCCTGACATTGATCCGCCGCATCGACTTTATCCCGTTCGCCATCTACCGCTTTATCGTGGCATTCGCCGTCTATCTGGTGTTTGTCGCCTGACCGGCAACCAGCAATCAAATGAAAAAAGGGACCAATCTGGTCCCTTTTTCTATGGCGTCATGGTGCTCAGTAGAGGTGCTGGCTGATGCCGTTCAGCAGCCGCGACAGCCCCTTGGTGAACTGCACCGGCGCATCCTGCACCGTGTAGCAGAGGCAGCCATCGGGCGTATGCGGGCTATGGGAGTGGCTAGCATCGCGCCAGATGAAATCTCCCGCCTTGTAAAGAGTATCGCCATCCTGAATATTGCCCGCCAGCAGCAGAGTCAGCTCATAGCCCTGATGGGTGTGCTCGGGGATGCGGCCGCCCGCTTCGATATGGAGCAAGCTGGCGCGCGCCCCCATCTCGTCCAGCGGCAGACTCTGCTGACGAATGGCCCCGATATGGCGCCACTTGGGCGAACGATAGCGGGCCAGCACCCGTGGCAAACGGTAGGCGTGACCTGCCACCTCCAGCTCGCCGAGCTGGGCTCGGGGCAGATCGATAACGGGTGCAGCAACCGGTTCGGGCTGCGCCAGAATATCCGCCAGCATGGCGTCGAATCCGGCGTCCAGTCCCACTTCATCCCGAGAGTCCAGCTCGGGCTCTGCTGGCGAGGCAAGATATTGCTGCGCCAGCTCCTCTTCGAATGTCTTCAGTCGGGCAGCACAATCGGGGCAGAGTTCACAGTGAGCGGAGAGCCCCACCGCCAGCGGCAGAGGGAGCTCGTCGGCGGCGAAGGCGCGCAGCATAGGGTCGGTTGGATGGGCTTTAATCATGGCCTTGCTCCACTTGCTCTTTCAGTTTCTGTAACGCCAGCCGGAGGCGGGACTTGATGGTGCCGAGTGGCACGCCGAGCCGCTCCGCCAGCTCCTGCTGGGAGAACTCCTGCAGATAGATGCCACGCACTACCTGCTGTTGCGGCTCCGGCAACGTGCCCAGATAGTGGGCCATCTGACGGGTCAGCACCGCATCCTCACCGCCGCTCAGATGCTCCTCTTCGGCCTGAAACTCCAGCACGGGCCACAGCTCCTCGGCACAGAGATCCTCCTTGCTGGCGCGACGACGGCGCAGCATGTCGAAGCACTGGTTGCGCATCACGGTGTAGATCCAGGTGGTCGGCGCACCCTTCTCGGGGTGGTAGAGGCGCGCCTTTTGCCACACCAGCAGCATGGTCTCCTGTACCAGCTCCATGGCGTTGGCTTCGCTGCCGAGGTGGCGCAGGCCGTAGCTGCGAATACGCGGCGCAAAGTGTTGGAACAGGCGGGCAAAAGCAGCCTTGTCGGCCTGCTCTGCCACCCTGATCAGCAGAGATTTGAGGTCGCCATCCGGGTTATCCATCACGGGCGAGGTCCTGCGTATGGTCGAGTGTGGTTGGCCAGTATATGCCATTGCGCCATCCCTTTGGTGTGCTGTCGAACATGCTGTGGTGATGACTTGTACGGCGCTGCGGCAGTGGCGGATCAGCGGGTCAGGAAAAAATCAGTGGCTGGCCACCAGCACCCCCTTGAGCAGGGCGATGGCGGGCTGATTGTCGGCAGCGGCCAGCAACAACTGCTTCTGTTCAGGGGGGATGGGCAGCACCTCCAGCCAGCGCTGGGCCACCCAGTTGCCATCGTCCCAGCGGGGGGCGGGATAGAGGGCGGCGTAGTCGGGATAGTCGGCAAACACCTCCCGCAGCGCATCAACCAGCGGTTGCTGATCGGGATGGAGCCGGCGGGGCGGCCAGGCCGTCAGCGGCGTCACCTCGCCGATACGCAGGCCATCCTGCTCCTGCCACAGATCCTCTATCTGCACCCGCTCCATCCCCTGCACCGTGATCCCCAGCATGCCGTCCGGCAGCCGGTCGAAATCGATGATGGTGACCCGGGTGGCGATGGGCAGCATGTTGCGCAGGGCGTCGGGCTGACGAGGGTCCACCATGCAGAGGGCAAAGCCGGACTCCCCCGCCTCGGCGATCATCCGCTGGTATCTCGGTTCGAAGATCCGCAGCGGCATGATGCCGCCGGGCAGCAGGTGGGCAGATAGGGGAAACAGCGCCAGTCGCATCGCAAACTCCTCGGTTGGGAACCTCTGTTGATACGCCGGGCCAGAGGGAGGAGATCATTCCCGTCATCGGAAAGGAAAAACCCTTAACAATCAGGGGAAAATAGCCTGGACAAGCCGCTTCAATATGCAGTAGAAATGGATAAGCACCGTAATTTCCGCCCAATATTCTGGAATATGGCGCCAAACGCAGTGAAATATCCGCCCGACAGCGAGCGGCGGGTCATCCCTATAGTTTTCTCGAGCCGATGCGGGTAAAATTCACGCCCTTATATATCAGTCATTTTTCGACGCGCAACCTTGGTGGTCAGTTATGAAAGAGCATATTCATCATCTACTTGAACAAACGGTAGCCAATCTCAAGTCAGCAGGCGTCCTGCCGGCGGACCTGGAAGCCCGCGTGCAAGTAGACCGATGCAAGGAAAAAGCTCACGGCGACCTGGCTACCAACCTGGCCATGCTGCTGGCCAAACCGGCCCGCAAGAATCCCCGTGAGCTGGCGGCTGCCATCATCGAGCACCTGCCCGCCTCCGACCTGATCGCCAAGGTCGAGATCGCCGGTCCCGGCTTCATCAACTTCTTCTTCGACCAACGCTGGCTGGCCGGTCAGGTCGAGGCCATGGTGACCTCTGCCAACGCCAACGTACGGTTGCCCGCGCCACAAACCGTGGTGGTGGACTACTCCGCCCCCAACGTGGCCAAAGAGATGGCGGTGCACCACATCCGCTCCACCGTACTCGGTGACGTGGCTGCGCGCGCGCTGGAATTCCTCGGCCACAAAGTGATCCGTGCCAACCACATCGGTGACTGGGGTACCCAGTTCGGCATGCTGATCGCCTATCTGGAGAAGATGTCCAACGAAAACGCCTCCGACATGGAGCTGCGCGATCTGGAAGCCTTCTACACCCAGGCCAAGCGTTGCTACGACGAAGATGAAGCCTTCGCCGAGCGCGCCCGTAACTACGTGGTGAAACTGCAGGGTGGCGACGAGTACTGCCGTACCATGTGGAAGAAGCTGGTCGACATGACCATGGAGCAGAACCAGCGCAACTACGACCGCCTGAATGTCTCCCTGACCAACAAGGACATCATGGGCGAGTCCATGTACAACGACATGCTGCCGGAGATCGTGGCCGACCTGAAAGCCAAGGGGCTGGCGGTCGAGAGCGAAGGCGCCACCGTTGTCTTCCTGGATGAGTTCAAGAACAAGGATGGCGAGGCCATGGGCGTCATCATCCAGAAGAGCGATGGCGGTTTCCTCTACACCACCACCGACATCGCCTGTGCCAAATACCGTTACGAAACCCTGGGCGCCGACCGGGTGATGTACTTCATCGACTCCCGTCAGCACCAGCACCTGATGCAGGCCTGGACCATCACCCGCAAGGCGGGCTATGTGCCGGAATCCGTCCCCCTCGAGCACCACGCCTTCGGCATGATGCTGGGCAAGGATGGTCGTCCCTACAAGACCCGCTCCGGTGGTACCGTCAAGCTGGTTGACCTGCTGAACGAAGCGGAAGAGCGCGCTGCCGCCCTGCTGGAGAGCCGCAACAGCGACCTCTCTGCCGAAGAGAAGGCCGAAGTAGTGCACGCCATCGCCATGGGTGCGGTCAAGTATGCGGATCTCTCCAAGAACCGCACCACCGACTACATCTTCGACTGGGATCTGATGCTCTCCTTTGAAGGCAACACAGCTCCTTACCTGCAATACGCCTACACCCGTATTCAGTCCATCTTCCGCAAGGCCGGCGTCGATGCCGCTACCCTGACCGGCAATGTGACCCTGAACGAGGAAGCGGAAGAGACCCTGGCCCAGAAGCTGATCCAGTTCTCCGACGCGGTCAACGGCGTGGCGGACAAGGGGATGCCGCACCTGCTCTGTACCTACCTGTACGAGTTGTCCGGCAACTTCATGACCTTCTATGAAGCCTGCCCGATCAACAAGGATGGCGTGGACGAAGCAACCCGTCAGAGCCGTCTGCTGCTGTGCGCCGCCACCGCCAAGGTGCTGAAACTGGGCCTCGGCGTACTGGGCATCCATACCCTGGAGCGCATGTAATAGATGGCAACCCGGGATTATGTCGGCAGCCGCCCGCGACGTCGGGCGGGTGGCCGCAATACCAAGAAAGCGGCCCCTCGCCGCTTTCCTGTTATTCCAGTGCTGCTGGTCGTGGCACTGCTGGCAGGCTTTGGTGGCTTCCTTTACATGATCAATGGCAAGGGCAGCGACGCCCCCACCATCGAAGAGCAGGTAAAGGCCAACAAGCCAAAACCACAGAACAACGGGTTGCCACAGGAGAAGTGGAGCTACATCGAACGGCTTGAGAACAAGCAGGTTGATGTTATCGAGCCACCGCCCCAGCCGGGTGTGCTGCCGCCACCACCGGCAGATACCATGACCCTGCAACCGGAAAAACTGCCACAGCCGGTGCCGACCGACATTCCCCAACCGGGAACGCCCATCGGCCAGCCCAAGCCTTATCAGCCCAATCCGGCGACCACCCCTTCCACCTCGGGTGCACCGGTTGCCAGCGCGCAAGAGCAGGTGATCGACCGCAAGGCCGAACGGGAGCGGATGGAGCGGGAGATCCGCGCCGAGCTGGAACGGGAGCGTGCCGAAGCGGCCAAGGCCAAAGCGGCGACCCCGCCAGCCCAGACCGCAGCCGCCGACAGCGGTCGCTACATGATGCAGTGCGCCGCCCTGCGCTCGCAGGATTCCGCAGAGTCGCTCAAGGCGCGTATCGCCTTCACCGCCGGCCTCTCTTCCAGCCTGCAGGTGATCAATGGCGCCAACGGCACCGTCTACAAGGTGATGGTCGGCCCCTTCAACGGCAAGGCCGCCGCCGACGCGGCCAACAGCAAGCTGCAGAGCTCCGGCATCAGCGGCTGCATTCCCAAGAAAGGGTAATCCGCTTACCGATGACACAGGGCCGGGTGGCAACAACCGGCCCTGTTCTTTTGGTGTCACTCGCACCCACGCTGTTTGCTACCCCGTTTATCCCGACCAAAGGCAGGGTTGAAAAGCCCGTTTGCCATCCCCATCTTTCTTGCCATGCACAGTCAGGCCGTCATTCGGCTCAAGCGAGGTAAGTAAAGTGACTACCATAGTTTCAGTTCGCCGCAACGGTCAGGTCGTCATCGGTGGCGATGGCCAGGTCTCTCTTGGCAACACCGTCATGAAGGGCAACGCCCGCAAGGTTCATCGTCTCTATAACGGCAAGGTGCTGGCCGGTTTTGCTGGCGGTACCGCCGACGCCTTCACCCTGCTCGAGCGTTTCGAAGCAAAACTGCAGGCCCATCAGGGTAATCTGGAGCGCGCCGCCGTGGCGCTGGCCAAAGATTGGCGCACCGATCGCGCCCTGCGCCGCCTCGAAGCGCTGCTGGCCGTGGCCGACGAACACAAATCCTTCATCATCACCGGCAACGGTGACGTGGTGCAGCCGGAGCACGATCTCATCGCCATCGGCAGCGGCGGCAACTTTGCCCAGTCCGCCGCCATCGCGCTGCTGGAAAACACCGAGCTGGATGCCAGGACCATTGTCGAGAAGTCCCTCAAGATTGCGGGCGACATCTGCGTCTTCACCAACGGCAACCACACCATCGAAGTGCTGGACTATTCGGCGAAATAAGGCCGCCAAATAAGGCCACCAGCCAAACCCAATTTCCCAAGGGGTGGGCACTGCCCGCCCCGGATACAGGAACACCATTATGTCCGAGATGACCCCGAGAGAAATCGTCCACGAGCTGGATCGTCACATCATTGGTCAGGCCGATGCCAAGCGCGCCGTTGCCGTTGCCCTGCGCAATCGCTGGCGCCGGATGCAGCTCAACGAAGAGATGCGCCATGAAGTGACCCCGAAAAACATCCTGATGATCGGCCCGACCGGTGTCGGCAAGACCGAGATCGCCCGTCGTCTGGCCAAGCTGGCCAACGCCCCCTTCATCAAGGTGGAAGCGACCAAGTTCACCGAAGTGGGCTATGTCGGCAAGGAAGTGGACAGCATCATCCGCGATCTGACCGATGCCGCCATCAAGCTGGTGCGCGAAACCGAGATGGAGAAGATGAAATACCGCGCCGAGGAAGCCGCCGAAGAGCGCATCCTCGACGCCCTGCTGCCCAACCCGCGCAACACCTGGGGTGAGGAAGAGAAAGCCGACAACTCCAACACCCGCCAGATCTTCCGCAAGAAACTGCGGGAAGGTCAGCTGGATGACAAGGAGATCGAGCTGGAGCTCTCCGCCTCCCCGATGGGCGTCGAAATCATGACTCCGCCGGGCATGGAAGAGATGGCCAACCAGCTGCAGGGGCTGTTCCAGAACCTGGGCCAGAATCAGAAGAAGAAGCGCAAGATCAAGGTCAAAGAGGCCATGAAGGCGCTGATCGAAGAGGAAGCGGCCCGTCTGGTCAATCCGGAAGAGCTGAAGCAGAAAGCGATCGCTGCGGTCGAGAACAACGGCATCGTCTTCCTCGATGAGATCGACAAGATCTGCAAGCGCGGCGAAAGCTCGGGCCCGGATGTCTCCCGTGAAGGGGTACAGCGCGACCTGCTGCCGCTGGTTGAAGGTTGCACCGTCAACACCAAGCACGGCATGGTCAAGACCGACCACATCCTGTTTGTCGCCTCCGGCGCCTTCCAGATCGCCAAGCCGTCCGACCTCATCCCCGAGCTGCAGGGTCGTCTGCCGATCCGCGTCGAGCTGACCGCCCTGACCACAGATGACTTCGAGCGTATCCTGACCGAACCGAACGCCTCCCTGACCGATCAGTACAAGGCGCTGATGGCCACCGAAGGGGTCAACATCGAGTTCACCAAGGATGGCATCCGCCGTCTGGCCGAAGCGGCGTGGCAGGTCAACGAGCGTACCGAGAACATCGGTGCCCGCCGTCTTCACACCGTGATGGAGCGCCTGATGGAGGATATCTCCTATGACGCCTCCGAGAAGTCCGGCGAGACCTTTGTCATCGACACCGACTACGTCAACGCCCACCTCGGCCAGCTGATTGAAGACGAGGATCTGAGCCGCTTTATTCTGTAAGCGCAGTTCTGTTTGTAAAAAAACGCCTCCAGAAATGGGGGCGTTTTGCATTTTAAGCCCCAGCCCCCTCCTCTCTATGTCCCACTCGCACCCAGCACCAAAACACTCAACTGGTATACCTATTTTTGTATATCTTTGAATTTTATTAAATTACCCCTGACGAGATATATAAATAGACACTTGATTTGCATCAATTGCCCGCCCCGACTGACTGGGTAGCCTAGCCCCAGAATGATGTTTTATTACTCCAAACTAGAGGCAATCATGAGCAAAGTCAGACTGGTCGTTGTGGGCAACGGCATGGTGGGGCACCGCTTCATCGAAGAGCTGATCGAGCGGGCCGATCCGGGCCGCTACGAGATCACCGTCTTCGGTGCAGAACCCCGTCCCGCCTACGATCGCGTCCATCTATCCTCCTACTTCTCCCATCACACCAGCGAAGATCTCTCCCTCGTCAAACCCGGCTTCTACGACAAGCACGGCATCCGCCTGCTGCTCGGCGAAGCGGTGAAAAAAATCGACAGGGCCAACCGCGAAGTACACTCCAACAAGGGCACTGTGGTCGGGTACGACAAGCTGGTGCTGGCTACCGGCTCCTACCCCTGGGTGCCGCCCATTGCGGGCAGTCAGCACCACGAGTGCTTCGTCTACCGCACCATCGAGGATCTGAAAACCATCCGCAGCGCCGCCAGGAGCGGCAAGAGCGGGGTGGTTATCGGTGGCGGCCTGCTTGGCCTCGAAGCCGCCGGCGCCCTCAAGGCGCTGGGTCTCGAGACCCACGTGGTGGAGTTTGCTCCGGTGCTGATGGCCGAGCAGCTCGACGGTCAGGGCGGCCAGCTGCTGCGCCGCAAGATTGAATCCATGGGCGTGCAGGTACACACCAGCAAGAGCACCAGCGAGATCCTGATGCATGGCGGCGAACAGGCGAAACACCGCCTCGCCTTTGCCGATGGCAGCCAGCTTGAAGTGGATGTAGTGGTCTTCTCCACCGGCATTCGCCCGCAAGATACCCTGGGCCGCTACGGTGATCTCGTCATCGCCGAGCGCGGCGGTATCGTCATCGACGATCACTGCCTCACCTCCGACCCCGACATCTACGCCATCGGCGAGTGCGCCGCCTGGCAGGGCCGCTTCTTCGGGCTGGTGGCTCCGGGCTACAAGATGGCCCAGATCACCGTCGACCACCTGCTCGGCGGCGACAGCCGTTTCGAGGGGGCGGACATGAGCGCCAAGCTCAAGCTGCTCGGCGTCTCCGTCGGCTCCATCGGTGATGCCCATGGTCGTACCCCGGGCAGCCACAGCTATGTGTTTCAGGACGATCAAGCCGGCGTCTACAAGAAGATCGTGGTGAGCGAGGACAACAGCCGATTGCTCGGCGCCGTGCTGGTGGGTGACGTGGAAGATTACGGCAACCTGCTGCAGATGATGCTCAACGCCCTGCCGCTACCGAGCCACCCGGATACCCTGATCCTGCCCGCCTACGCCGGTGCCAAGCCGACGCTGGGGGTGGATGCCCTGCCGGAGAGCGCCCAGATCTGCTCCTGCTTCGACGTCTCCAAGGGCGACATCGCCAAGGCGGTGGCCGAGGGTCACACCACCCTGGCCGCCATCAAGCAGCACACCAAGGCCGGTACCGGCTGCGGCGGCTGCGTGCCGCTCATCAGTCAGGTGCTCAACGCCGAACTGGTTAAGCAGGGCATCGAGGTCAACAACCACCTCTGCGCCCACTTCCCCCACTCCCGTCAGGAGCTGTTCCATCTGGTCAAGGTGGAGGGGATCAAGAGCTTCGACGAGCTGCTGGCCAAACACGGTCAGGGCTATGGCTGCGAGGTGTGTAAACCGACCGTCGGCTCCATCCTCGCCTCCTGCTGGAACGAGCATGTGCTGAGCCCGCGCAATATCCCGCTGCAGGACACCAACGACATCTTCCTCGGCAACATGCAGAAGGACGGCAGCTACTCCGTCATCCCGCGCATGGCCGGTGGCGAAGTGACTCCGGAAGGGCTGCTGGCGGTGGCCGAAGTGGCCCGCGACTACAAGCTCTACACCAAGATTACCGGCGCCCAGCGCATCGGCCTGTTCGGGGCTCAGAAGGATGACCTGCCCGCCATCTGGCGCAAGCTGCTGGCTGCGGGTTTCGAGACCGGTCAGGCCTACGCCAAGGCACTGCGCATGGCCAAGACCTGCGTCGGCAGCACCTGGTGCCGCTTCGGCGTACAGGACAGCGTTGGCCTCGGGGTCTTCCTCGAGAACCGCTACAAGGGCATTCGCACCCCGCACAAGATGAAGTTCGGTGTCTCCGGCTGCACCCGCGAGTGTGCGGAAGCCCAGGGCAAGGACGTCGGCATCATCGCCACCGACGCTGGCTGGAACCTCTATGTGGGCGGCAACGGCGGCATGAAGCCGCGCCACGCCGACCTGCTGGCTTCTGACCTAGACCGCGAGACCCTCATCAAGCTGATCGACCGTTTTATGATGTTCTACGTCACCAGCGCCGACAAACTGCAGCGCACCTCGGTCTGGCTCGGCAACCTGGAAGGGGGCGTCGACTACCTGCGCGAGGTGATCGTCGACGACAAGCTGGGGCTGGCCGAGACGCTGGAGCGCGATATCCAGACCCTCATCGACAGCTACGAGTGCGAATGGTCGCGCACCCTCAATGAAGAGGAGGCGCTCAAGCGCTTCAGCCACTTCATCAACAGCGACAAGCGCGATCCGGACGTTCAGTTCGTCGCCGAGCGCGACCAGCACCGACCGGCGACCCCGGCCGAGCGCATCCCCGTCTACCAGATCGAGGTGGAAACCAAATGATGAAACTTGCCTGCCAACTCAACGACATCCTGCCGGGCACCGGCGTCTGTGCACTCATTGAAGGTCGCCAGGTCGCCCTGTTCCGCCCAAGTGCAGCGGCCGAGGTGTTCGCCATCGACAACCGGGATCCCTTCTTCGCCGCCAACGTGCTGTCGCGGGGCCTTATCTGTGAACACGACGACGAGCTCTGGGTGGCCAGCCCGCTCAAGAAGCAGCGCTTTCGCCTGAGCGACGGTCACTGCTTCGATAACCCGGCGATGTCAGTGCAAAGCTATCCCGTTGAAGTGCGCGACCAGCAGGTCTGGGTCGCCGTCTAAAGCCGATTTCACTCTCTTTCGGGCTGCCAGAGGGCAGCCCTTTCAAGGACTCACAAGATGTACACGGAAACCATTAACAAGTGCGCCGCCAACGCGGCCCGCATCAACCGCTTCGAGCGCAGCGACAAACTCGGCTTCTGGCTCAGCTCCGCCATGGCGGGGGCCTATGTGGGCCTCGGCATCATCCTCATCTTCACCCTCGGCAACCTGGTGGATCCCACCGTGCGACCGCTGGTGATGGGCGCCACTTTTGGCATCGCCCTGACCCTGGTGATCATCGCCGGCTCCGAGCTCTACACCGGCCACACCATGTTCCTCACCTTCGGGGTGAAGACGGGCAAGATCACCATGGGTGACCTGCTGCGCATCCTGCCCCAGACCTGGGCCGGCAACCTGCTCGGCTCCATCGTCGTGGCGCTCATCTACTCCTACGGCGGCAGCCTGCTGCCGGATGCGGGCAGCCTGGCCCACAAGGTGGCGCTGGCCAAGACCCAGGCGCCGGCCCTGACCCTGTTCATGAAAGGCATCCTCTGCAACTGGCTGGTCTGCCTCGCCATCTGGATGGCGCTGCGCACCGAAGGAGCCGCCCGCTTTATCGCCATCTGGTGGTGCCTGCTGGCCTTTATCGCCTCCGGCTACGAGCACTCCATCGCCAACATGACTCTGTTCGCCCTCTCCTGGTTCGGCGCCCACTCCGAGGCCTACACCTTGGGCGGCATCGGCCACAACCTGCTGTGGGTAACCCTGGGCAACACCGTCTCCGGCGCCCTCTTCATGGGTCTGGGCTACTGGTATGCCACCCCCAAGGCTGAGCGCCCGGTCGCCGTGACCGACGCTGCCACTAACTCCAGCCAGACCCAAACCGCCTGATCAGGAGGCCCCATGGACTACTTGCCCATCTTTTGCCGACTCGACAACAAACCCGTGCTGCTGGTCGGCGGCGGCGAGGTAGCACAGCGCAAGGCGCGCCTGCTGTTGGATGCCGGTGCCCACCTCACGGTCGTGGCCCCCGAGCTCGACCCCGAGCTGGCGGAACTGGCTGCCAACGGCAGCATCGAGTGGCTGGCCGCCGAGTTTGCGCCGGCGCACCTGACGGGCAAGTGGCTGGTGGTGGCCGCTACCGATCGGCGCGAGGTGAACGCTCTGGTCTACCAGAGCGCCAATCAAGCGCGGATCTTTGCCAACGTGGTGGATGACCCCAAGCGATCCAGCTTCATCATGCCGTCCATCATCGACCGCTCGCCGCTGATGGTGGCCATCTCCTCCGGCGGCAAGGCCCCGGTACTGGCCCGGCTGCTGCGGGAGAAGCTCGAAGCCATGCTGCCCCAGCATCTGGGGGCCGTGGCGGCCTTTGCCGGCAGCCTGCGGGATCGGGTCAAGGCGCGCTTCGCCACCATGGGGGAGCGGCGCCGCTTCTGGGAGCGGCTGCTGGGGGCAGATCGCCTCGGTCAGGCGCTGGCTCGCGGCGATCACGCCTCTGCCCACCAGCTGGCCGATACCCTGTTTGCCGATGAAAGCCAGACCGGTGGCGAGGTGGTGCTGGTCGGTGCCGGCCCCGGGGATCCGGGTCTGCTCACCCTGCACGCCCTGCGCCAGATGCAGCAGGCGGACGTGGTGGTCTATGACCGCCTGGTCTCCGACGAGGTGATGGCGCTGGTGCGCCGGGATGCCAGGCGCATCTTCGTCGGCAAGCAGGCGGGCAACCACTGCGTGCCGCAGGAGGGGATCAACCAGCTCCTGCTGGAGGAGGCGAAGAAGGGTCAGCGAGTGGTGCGGCTGAAGGGAGGTGACCCCTTCATCTTCGGCCGTGGCGGCGAGGAGCTGGAGACGCTCGTTGGTACTGGCATTGGCTTTCAGGTGGTACCAGGGATCACGGCGGCCAGCGGCTGCGCCGCCTACGCCGGCATTCCGCTGACCCACCGGGATCACGCCCAGAGCGTGCGCTTCGTCACCGCCCACGGCAAGGGGGGCGCCCGGGATCTCGACTGGCCCCTGCTGGCAAAAGACAAGCAGACCCTGGTGTTCTACATGGGGCTATCGAGCTGCGCCACCATCCGCGAACAGCTGCTGGCCCACGGCAAGGGGGGCGACACCCCGGTGGCGCTCATCGAGCGCGGCACCCAGCCGAGCCAGCGGGTCATTCGCGGCACCCTGGAGCAGCTCCCCGAGCTGGCAGTGGGTGTCGAGAGCCCGGCCCTTATCATGGTGGGCTCGGTGGTAACCCTGGCCGAGCAACTTGCCTGGTTTGGACAAGACCAACAAGCCCTCTCCCGCCAGGCCCTCGCCTGAGCGGTCTTGGCATGTGAGTCATGAGGCCACCGCAAGGTGGCCTCATTTTTATCCAGCCATCACCGAATCCCGGTCATAACCTGTTGTTTTAAGTCTGGTATCCTATGGGCATTCGGCCTATCGGCCACCAGCTCAGGAATTTTTTCATGTCTCTGCCCCTCAAAAACAGCGCCAAGCAGCGCGCGGAAGACAGATCCCGCATTCTCACCCTGCTGCTGGGCGACGATGCCCTCACCGACAGTCTGATCGACCCCCAGCTTGAACAGGATGCGGGTCAACGCGACCAGACCAGCCAGCTGAGCGGGCTGGTCAACGGCCTGCCCGCCGCTGACATCGCCGATGCGCTGGAATCCCTGCCTCCCGATGAACGCCACGCCCTCTGGCATCTGGTGAGCGAAGACAAACGCGGCCAGGTGCTGGTCGAGGCGTCGGAGACGGTGTGGGAGAGCCTCATCAGCGGCATGAGCGACCGCGAGCTGCTGCATGCCCTGCGCTCCCTCGACATCGACGATCAGATCTATCTGGGCCAGTACCTGCCCCGCAACCTGATGGGACGCCTGCTCACCTCCATGGCCCCCGCCGATCGGGATCGGGTACGCGAAGTGATCCGCTACGGCAAGCACACGGTCGGCGCCATGATGGACTTCGAGCTCATCACGGTGCGCCCCGACGTGAGCCTCGCCACCGTGCAACGTTTCCTGCGGCTGCGGGGCAAGATCCCCGCCAACACCGACAAGCTGTTTGTCATCGATCGGCGAAACCACCTGCTCGGCGAACTGGCCCTCACCACTGTGCTGCTGCACAAACCCGCCACCCTGGTGAGCGAGGTGATGGAACAGGATCCCATCACCTTTGATCCCGAAGACAACGACGAGGCGGCGGCCCGTACCTTCGAGCGGGATGACCTGCTCTCCGCCGCCGTGGTGGATGGCAAGGGCAAGCTGATGGGCCGCCTCACCGTCGAAGAGGTGGTGGATCTGGTCTATGAGGAGAGTGACACCGACCTGCGCCGGATGGGGGGTATCAGCGAGGATGAAGACGTGTTCGCCCCTGTCAGCAAGGCGGTCAAGACCCGCTGGGCCTGGCTTGCCATCAACCTCTGCACCGCCTTTGTCGCCTCGCGGGTGATCGGCCTGTTCGAGCACACCATCTCCCAGCTGGTGGCGCTGGCGGCCCTGATGCCCATCGTCGCCGGGATCGGCGGCAACACCGGCAACCAGACCATCACCATGATAGTGCGGGCGCTGGCGCTGCAGCACATTCAGGCGGGCAACCTCTCCTTCCTGCTGCTGCGGGAACTCGGCGTCGCCTTTATCAACGGGCTGGTGTGGGGTGGCACCATGGGCATTGCCACCTATCTGCTCTATCAGGATGCGGCGCTCGGCGTCGTGATGACCCTGGCCATGATGCTCAACCTGCTGGTGGCCGCCCTGATGGGAGTCATCATCCCCATGACCATGACCCGCCTCGGCCGCGACCCGGCGGTGGGAGCCAGCGTGATGATCACCGCCATCACCGACACCGGCGGCTTCTTTATCTTCCTCGGGCTGGCGACCCTGTTCCTGCTGTAAACCGTGCGTTGAAAACAACAAGGGAGCCACTGGCTCCCTTGTTGTTTCAGGCGCGTTTGCCCCCCCCTGCCGTTAGCTGCTTATCGCTTGTCAGCGGTGATCAGCAAGCCATTGGTGTCGGGGAAGCCGATGACCAACGCCTCTTTTTTGGCATCCGTGTTATAGGTGGTGACATAGGCGACGCGGTTATCCATCGCCCGGGCCAGAGCAGCATTCCAGAGGTTTTCGATCGGCGTGGCGGCAGCGGATTGCTTGAAGTTGCACTTGCCAAACCCGGTCATGGTCAGCTTGCTCAACCCTGCAGCGGCACTCCCCTCGCCCACCAGCGTACAACCTGCCGCCGGGAACTCGATCGCTACCGTCAGCTTGCCGCCGTTGTTGGTGGTATCCACCTTGCCCACCATGTCGCTGCTGAAGCCATCGCTGTCCGTGGCACTCCAGCTGGCCGTGGTCACCGCTTTGGTGGTCAGGGCCGTCACCGCCACATGACCGCTGAAACCGGAATAGATGGGGGAGTTGTCGGAGAACTTGGTGCCGGTTCGGGTGAAATCAAAAACCCAGCGCTTGATCTCCTTGCCCTGCAGATCGATGACCGGCTGATCCTGGAAGGTGATGAGGTTGTGGTCGTTGGTCACCGAGCTGAGCGCCGTGCTGGTGCCGAGCCGTTCGCTGTTGCGGATCAACTGCACCGGGTAGATCCCGTCTTTGTCGGCTTTCTGGTCAGCCTGACCCAGCCACTGACTGTTGGTCTCGACCTTGCCCACCTGATGATCCACCCAGACACCCCAGTGCTGCACGGTTTCACCCTTCGGGTAGACCAGCGCCAGACCATCCAGATCCTTGATCATGCGCGGCGTCGCCTTGTCGCCGTCGCGGCTCAGCAGATTCGCATGGTAAAGACCCGCCTCCGGCAGAGCCAGCGGCACCCGCTTGGCGATACTGTTGGCAGCTTTTTCGCTGTCACAGCCAGACAGGGCGGCGGCGCAGGCGATGGCCAGCAGCGCTTTGTTGTGCATTTTCATGAGGTTTTATTCCTTGCTGTCGCTTTGTAATTTTTTAGATGCAATCAATCGCCGCTGAATTTAAGGGAAAGGTCATCTATCAGTCGAATGGAGATCTGTAACCAACCATTACAGCCTCGCAGGAGCGGCAGGCCGTGCCGCTTGCCCCGACCGCACTGCGGTGACTACAGGGTGACTAACGGCGGAAAAGCAGCGAGGGTAGCGACTCGAAAAAACAGATGAAAATCAGAGTCATAACTCTATTAACAGGAGGGTAATTAGCCCGAATTGCCAGCCTGCTCACAATCGGATTCTTTTGCTGTCGATAGAATGCACCACGCTGGCATACCCATAACAAGAGAATCCAACAATGAAAACCACCCTCAAACTGAGCGCGGTGGCAGTTATCTTTTTGCTGTCCGGCTGTGACGACAACAACTCTCAGGCCCCCGGTGATCTCACCCTGCGGCTGATCGAAACCTCTGATATCCACTCCAACCTGCTGAGTTACGACTACTACCAGAACAAGCCGGATGCCTCGCTGGGCTTCGCCCGCACCGCAGTGCTGATCCGCAAGGCCCGCGAAGAGAACGCCAACAACCTGCTGATCGACAACGGCGACCTGATCCAGGGCACCCCGCTGGCCGACTATATCCACGACCAGCAGGTCAAACAGCAGTGGCTGAGCAAGCAGACCCACCCCGCCATCAAGGCGCTCAACACCATGAGCTATGATGTCGGCAACTTGGGCAACCACGAATTCAACTTCGGTCTCGACTTCCTCTCAGAGACCCTGAAAGGGGCCAACTACCCCTACATCAACGCCAACGTCTTCCAGGCCGATGCCTTCAGCCGTGATGGCAAGGGCACCATCGACTGGAGCAAGCAGAAATTCAAACCCTATGTGGTGCTGGATCGTCAGGTGAAGGATGCCAACGGCAATACCCAGACCATCAAGGTCGGTGTGCTGGGCCTGACTCCGCCCCAGATCACCCAGTGGGACAAGCGCAATCTGGAAGGCAAGGTGGTAGTGGCCGATATGGTCGAGACCGCCGAGCACTATGTACCCGAAATCCGCGCCAAGGGCGCTGACATCGTCGTGGTCGTGGCCCACACCGGCATCATAGGTGACCCGCGCGAACCCATGATGGAGAACGCCGCCCTGCCGCTGGCCAAAGTGAAAGGGGTCGATGCCCTGCTGCTGGGCCATGCCCACCGCACCTTCCCGGGCGACTACCCCAACATGACCGACGTGGACAACGAGAAAGGCACCCTGGCGGGCGTACCGACCGTGATGCCGGGCGTCTGGGGCAACCACCTTGGCATCATCGACCTGCACATGACCTGGAAAGAGGGTCGCTGGGAAGTGGCCTCCAGCCAGTCCCAGCTGCGCAAGATCGACAGTAGCGCCACCAGCACCGAAGATCAGGCGGTGGTCGATCAGGTCATTGCCGAGCACGAGCAGGCCAACCAGTGGCTGGACGAGCCCCTCAGCAAGATCACCAAGCCAATCCACAGCTTCTTCGCGCTGGTGCAGGATGACCCCTCCATCCAGATCGTCAGCGACGCCCAGCTGTGGCACGCCAAGAAGCTGCAACAGGACGGTCAGCTCAAGGAGAAATGGCCCATCCTCTCCGCCGCCGCGCCATTCCGTGGCGGTCGCAACGGCCCGACCGACTTCACCTATGTACCGGCTGGCGATATCTCCCTGCGCAACGTGGCCGACCTCTATGTCTACCCCAACACCCTGCAGGTGGTCGCCATCAATGGCGCGTCCGTACAGGAGTGGCTGGAGAAGAGCGCCGTCCAGTTCAACAAGATCGATGCCGCAAGCACCGCGACCCAGTGGCTGGTCAACGAGAAGTACCGCACCTACAACTTCGACGTGATCGACGGTGTGAACTATCAGGTCGATGTGACCAAACCCGCCCGTTACGATGTGGATGGCAACAAGGTGAGCGACAGTTATCGCATCACCAACCTCACCTATCAGGGCAAGACAATCGACCCGGCCCAGATGTTCTACGTGGTGACAAACAACTACCGCGCCAGCGGTGGTGGCAACTTCCCGGGCATCAACGCCAAGGTGATCGTCCATGAAGATCAGTTCGAAACCCGCGAAGTGCTCTCCGAATACCTCAAGGATCTGGCAGAGAAGAATCCGGCCGGTTTCGAGCCCCCGGCAGACAACAACTGGCAGCTGGCACCCCTGCCCGCCAATCTGGATCTGCGCATCTACAGCTCGCCACGCAGCGAGGCGCAAGCCCTGACCGGTGGCAAGCTGAACTATGTGGAGACCCTGCCACCCACCGATGCCAAACACCCCGGCTTTGGCGTCTACAAGCTGGTGCTGGCACCCTGAACCTCAGGGTTAATCCGGCAATAACCTCTGCAACCCCCTCCTGATACGAGGGGGTTTTTAATGGTACTGGCAGCGGGATATGCACCTGTAAGCCAGCCGCTCCCCGCAGCAACTCACGCAGCCCCTTTATCCCTTCACGCCATCGCCTCCCTCTATCACACCATCCAGATCCCGACTGATCTGTCCCATCCCGCCCATAAAAAAACAGGCCCACCGAAGTGGGCCTGCTCTTATTTGCTTGGGTGGGAGTATCGCGATAAAGGGCGCTACTCCCGCTCCTTCACATAGGGTGTACCAAGCGCCTTCGGCGCCACCGCGCGGCCGATAAAGCCGGCCAGCAGGAACACGGTCAGGATGTAGGGCAGTGCCTCGATGGCCTGCACCGGAATGGCGAAGCCGCCGATGCTGACCCCTTGCAGGCGGATGGCGACCGCATCGAGGAAGCCGAACAGCAGACAGGCTGCCATGGCATTCCAAGGACGCCACTTGCCGAACACCAGCGCCGCCAGCGCCATAAAGCCCTTGCCCGCACTCATGTTGGGGATGAACTGGGCCGTCTGGGCCACCGCCAGATAGGTGCCACCGATACCAGCCAGCAGGCCGCCGATGAGGAGCGCGGTGTAGCGCATCCGCACCACCGAGATACCGGCGGTATCGACCGCTGCCGGTGCCTCGCCCACCGCCCGCAACCGCAGACCGAAGCGGGTACGGAACATCACCCACCATGCCAGCGGTACGCAGGCGAACGCCACGTACTCCAGCAGGGAGTGGCCGCTCAACAGCTCGCTGTAGAGCTGGCCGATCACCGGCACATCCCACAGCTCCTTGGCATAGGGCAGATCGATGGGGGCGAAACGGGCATCACCGGAAAGCGCCGGGGTCTGGCCACCCTGATCGAACCAGTAACGGCCCAGCGTCACGGTCAGACCGGCCGCCAGAATGTTGATGGCCATGCCGCTCACCACCTGATCACCGCGGTGGGTGATGGTGGCAAAGCCGTGCATCAGGGCAAACAGGATGGAGACACCCACCCCGGCCCCCAGACCTACCCAGGCAGAACCGGAGACCGCCGCAGCCGCACCACTGGCGAACGCTGCCGCCAGCAGTTTGCCTTCCAGCGCGATGTTGACCACCCCGGAGCGCTCGCAGAACATGCCCGCCATGGCGGCCAAAATGAGCGGCGGCGCGGTACGAATGGTCGCATCCAGCATCAGGATCAGAATTTCAAACATGATCAGACTCCTTTAGCTTGCGCGGCTGAGCGGTTGGCAAACGCCAGATAGAGCTGCTCGATGCGCGGACGCATCATGTGCTCAAGGGCGCCACAGAACAGGATCACCAGCCCCTGCAACACCACCACGATGTTGCGGTCGACACCGAACTCGAAGCTGAGCTCGGCGCCCCCCTGATAGAGGAAGCCAAACAGCAGGCTGGCGATGATGACGCCGACCGGATGGTTGCGCCCCATCAGCGCCACCGCGATACCGGTGAAGCCGAACCCTTCCACGAAGTTGAGCTTGATCTGGTGCAGTTCACCCTGCAGCACGTTGAGGGCGAAAAAGCCCGACAGCATGCCGGAGATGACCATCGCCAGGATCACCACCTTGGGATAGGAGATACCGGCGTAGGCAGAGGCGCTTTGGCTGGCGCCGACCGAGCGGATCTCGTAACCCCAGCGAGTGTGCCAGATAAAGACCCACACCAGCGCCGCACAGATCAGCGCCCAGAAGAAGCTGATATTGAGCGGGCTGTTGGGGATCTCCATCCCGAACAGGTTCGCCAGCCCGCTCATCTTGGGCAGCCAGCTTGCTTCGGCAAACACCTTGCTCTCGGTCGCCATCGAACCGGGCGGCTTGAACACCTCCACCAGCAGATAGGCCATCAGCGAGGCGGCGATGAAGTTGAACATGATGGTGGTGATCACGATATGGCTGCCGCGCTTGGCTTGCAGCCAGGCCGGAATAAAGGCCCAGGCAGCACCGAACAGACCACCGGCAATGATGGAGAGCGGCAACAGCAGGGCAAACGGCAGCACATCGCCGAGCATCAGACAGACCAGACCGACACCGAGACCGCCGATATAGGCCTGACCTTCACCACCGATGTTGAACAGACCGGCGTGGAAAGCGACCGCCACCGACAGACCGGTAAAGATAAAGCCGGTTGCGTAGTAGAGGGTGAAGCCGACCCCTTCACCGGTGCCGAACGCGCCGTACCACATGATCTTGGCGGCATCGACCGGGTTGATGTCGAGGTAGTAGAACAGAATGGCCGACACCAGGAAGGCCAGCAGGATGTTGACCGCAGACAAGACGCCTACGGAGACCCAGGCAGGAATACGTACTTGGCTCATCAGTGGGCCTCCTTGGCAACTTCGTCCGGCACTATATTCGCCATCATCAGACCAATGGTGCGCTCATCCGCCTTGGCACCATCCAGCTCGCCGACGATGCGACCATCGGCAATGACCAGAATCCGGTCTGCGAGGCTCATGATCTCGTCCAGCTCCACCGAGACCAGCAAGACGGCCTTGCCCTTGTCGCGCATGGCGATGATCTGCCGGTGGATATACTCGATGGCGCCGATGTCGACCCCGCGGGTCGGCTGGCCGATCAACAGCACATCCGGGTCCTGCTCCACTTCACGGGCGATCACCAGCTTCTGCTGGTTGCCACCGGAGAAGTTGGCGGTCTTGTGATCGGGATGGGGCGGGCGCACGTCCCACTTCTCCATCTTGGCCTGACAATCCTGCTGGATCGCCTCCTTGTTCTGCAGCCACCCCTTGTTGTATTGCGGGCGGCGGTGATAACCGAGAATGAAGGCCTCTTTCGCCTCGAAGCGGTTGATCAGTCCCATCTTGTGGCGATCTTCCGGCACATGACCGAGGCCGTAGTTGCGCACCAGCTCCGGATCGGCCGGGTGCTCCGCGCTCACCTTGTGCACGCCGCTGCGGCTGCTGATGGTGAAGCTGCCCTTGCTCGGCTTGAGAATGCCGCCAAGCAGGCTGAGCAGTTCGGACTGGCCGTTGCCGGAGACCCCGGCGATGCCGACCACTTCACCGGCCCGCACCTCGAAGCTGACCGACTTGACCCGCTCCACCTTGCTGGCGTCGACGTAGCTGAGCCCTTCGATCTTCAGCTTGGCTTCACCGGGCTGGGTTGGCCCCTTGTCGACCTTGAGGCGCACCTTGCGGCCCACCATCAGCTCGGCCAGTTGCTCCTTGTCGGTATCCTTGGTTGCAACGTGTGCCACCATCTCGCCACGGCGCATGATGGAGACCTGATCCGTGATGGCCAGGATCTCCCGCAGCTTGTGGGTGATAAGGATGATGGTCGCCCCCTGATCCCGCAGCTTTTTCAGCACCTCGAACAGGTGATCCGCCTCTTGCGGGGTCAGTACCCCGGTCGGCTCGTCGAGGATCAGGATGCGGGCGCCGCGATAGAGCGCCTTGAGAATTTCGACCCGCTGTTGCAAGCCAACCGGCAGATCTTCGACCTTTTCGTGCAGCGGCACGTCTAGGCCATAGTCTCGCGCCAGTTCGCCAAGCAGCTTTTCGGCTGACGCCACGCTCTGCTGAAGGTGCCAGCCGTTCTCAGCGCCGAGGATGACGTTTTCCAATACGGTGAAGTTATTGACCAGCATGAAGTGCTGGTGAACCATGCCCACCCCTGCGGCAATCGCATCTTGTGAGCCATGGGGTTTGAAAGGATTCCCGTCGATCAGCATCTCGCCTTTGTCGGCATGGTAGAAACCATAAATGATGCTCATCAGGGTGGACTTACCGGCGCCATTTTCGCCGACAATGCCGTGGATACTGCCTTTGCGAACCTTAAGGTCGATCAGCTTGTTGGCGTACACTTCGCCGAACCGCTTATCGATACCTCTTAATTCGATGGCATAGCGATCTGTCTGGTCCATGATGCAGCCCTGCGTTTCATGAAATAAGACTAAAAACCGGCCCGTGCGGGCCGGTGGTGCGTTGAGAGTCGTAGCAACTATCTAATTAGTATTTGCAGGTGTTATCGCTCATGTAGTCATGAACCTTGACCTTGCCAGCGATGATTTCAGCCTTGATGGCATCTACCTTGGCTTTCATTTCCGGGGTGATCAGCTTCTCGTTGTCCTTGTCGAGTGCCCAATCCACACCGCCTTCAGCCAGACCCAGGTTCTTGATACCCGGCTTCCACTCGCCTTTGGCAGCGTCATCCCAGGTCTGGTAAGCGGCCAGACCCACAGACTTGACCATGGAGGTCAGCATGGTGCCCGGTTGCAGGTGGTTCTGGTTGGAGTCCACCCCGATGGCGAACTTGCCGCTGTCCTTGGCTGCCTGATAGACACCGATACCGGTACCGCCGGCTGCGGCGTAAACCACGTCAGCACCCTTGGCGAACTGGGACTTGGCCAGCTCGGCACCTTTGGCCGGGTCAGCAAACGCGGCCGGGGTAGAGCCCGCCATGTTCTGGAACACTTCGATCTTCGGATTGACGAACTTGGCACCCTGCTCGTAACCGCACTGGAATTTGCGGATCAGCGGAATATCCATGCCGCCCACGAAGCCGACCTTGCCGCTCTTGGAAGCGATGGCAGCCAGCGCGCCCACCAGGAAGGAACCTTCATGCTCCTTGAAGATGACGGACTGGACGTTCGGCTTGTCGACCACCATGTCGATGATGGTGAACTGGGTTTTCGGGAACTCGGTCGCCACTTTTTCTACGGCAGAGCCCATGTTGAAACCGACCGCCACGATCGGGCCGTTGCCACGGCTGGCCAGACGACGCAGACCCTGCTCGCGCTGGGCTTCGTTTTGGGGTTCAAACTCTTTGACCTTGACGCCCTTGTCCTTGTTGTAGAGCTCGACGCCGTTACGGAACACGGCTTCGTTGAATGATTTGTCATACTTGCCCGCGGTGTCATAAATGACGGCTGGCTCGGAAGCAGCCTGAGCAGAGAGAGCAGCGAGAGTGAGGGAGGCCACAGTGGCCAGCTTGAGCACTTTAGTCACGATCGTATCCTTGATTGTTATTAAGTGAGGGAACTTGCTTGCCTGTCAGAGCAGGCTATCTAGCACGCAGGCTTACTCTAAGTCAGCCCCGATGCGGGTCAAGCAAATGATAAGGGAAAAACGTTTGCGTTAACGGTTTGAATTCTAAGCAAATAACCTTATAAGCAGTTGTTTTTTAGCTACTTTTCAGTTTTTTATGCTAACAACCAAAAGACCCAAACGACATTTCTCTTATTGTTCAGCAAGTTACTGTAAACCGTTTTCCCCTCTTATTCATCCAGCCCCCCGGCAAGCCCGTGATCCGGCTCGCAAAATCCCCACAAACCGCACGAGCAAGGATTGGCTACAGCTGGAAACCTCCCCGTCCCGTTCTCTCTGCGCCAGCCAAAAATGGCCGCACCGGCGCCCCCGCAAGCGCCCATCTTGCCCCTCCCCCCGAGTTTGGATTTGGTCTGGCAGGGGGATGGCCGTATAATCCCAGCCTGTATAAATAAACAGGAGTGGTGATGGACGTTTCAACCCTGCTCGACGGGCTCAACGACAAGCAAAGAGATGCCGTTGCGGCGCCCCGCAGCAACCTGCTGGTGCTGGCCGGTGCCGGTTCGGGCAAGACCCGGGTGCTGGTGCACCGTATCGCCTGGCTGATGCAGGTGGAACGCTGTTCACCCTTCTCCATCATCGCGGTCACCTTTACCAACAAGGCGGCGGCCGAGATGCGCGGCCGGGTCGAGAAGGTGATCGGCGACGGCGTGCGCGGTATGTGGATTGGCACCTTCCACGGCATCGCCCACCGCCTGCTGCGGGCCCACCATCTGGATGCGGGCTTGCCGCAGGATTTCCAGATCCTCGACTCCGACGACCAGTACCGGCTGATCCGCCGGGTGCTCAAGGCGCTCAACCTCGACGAGAAGCACTGGGCCCCGCGCGCCGTGATGGGCTACATCAACGGCAAGAAGGACGAGGGCTTGCGCCCCGGCGACATCGACCTCTACGGCGACCCCGTC
Source organism: Aeromonas sp. PI_26 (assembly GCF_027854445.1). Classification (NCBI taxonomy): domain Bacteria; kingdom Pseudomonadati; phylum Pseudomonadota; class Gammaproteobacteria; order Aeromonadales; family Aeromonadaceae; genus Aeromonas; species Aeromonas sp. PI_26. The sequence continues at coordinate 30,828 of NZ_JAJNOE010000024.1, read as the reverse complement.
ACCCGCACCTATCAGCAGATCTACAAGACCTATCAGGAGACCTGCGATCGCTCCGGTCTGGTGGACTTCGCAGAACTCTTGCTGCGCGCCCACGAGCTGTGGCTCAACAAGCCGCACATCCTCGAGCACTACCGCGACCGCTTCCAGAACATCCTGGTGGACGAGTTTCAGGATACCAACGGCATCCAGTACGCCTGGCTGCGGATGCTGGCGGGCAACAGCGGCAAGGTGATGATCGTCGGCGACGATGACCAGTCCATCTACGGCTGGCGCGGCGCCAAGATCGAGAACATCCAGCGCTTCCTGACCGACTATCAGGGCGCCGAGACCATCCGCCTCGAACAGAACTACCGCTCCACCGCCAATATCCTCAAGGCCGCCAACAGCGTCATCGCCAACAACGCCGAGCGCCTTGGCAAGGAGCTGTGGACCGAAGGGGCCGAGGGCGAGCCGATTTCGCTGTATGCCGCCTTCAACGAGGTGGACGAAGCCCGCTTCGTGGTCGGTCGTCTCAAGGATTGGAAGGAAAAGGGCGGCCTCCTAGCCGACTGCGCCATCCTCTATCGCTCCAACGCCCAGTCACGGGTGCTGGAAGAGGCGCTGATGCAGGATGCCATGCCCTATCGCATCTACGGCGGCCTGCGCTTCTTCGAGCGGCAGGAAATTAAAGACGCCATGGCCTACCTGCGGCTTATCAACAACCGTGGCGACGACGCCAGCTTCGAGCGGGTGGTCAACACCCCGACCCGCGGCATCGGCGATCGCACCCTCGAGATCCTGCGCGGCAACGCCCGCGATCAGGGGCTCAACCTGTGGCAATCGGCCAAGGCGCTGCTCAACGACAAGGTGCTGACCGGTCGCGCCGGTAACGCGGTGCGCGGCTTTGTCGATCTCATCGACGCGCTGGAGGAGCAGGTCTCCCTGCTGCCGCTGCACCAGCAGGCGGATATCGCCATCCAAAACTCCGGCCTCAAGGCGATGTATCTGGCGGAAAAGGGCGAGAAATCCCAGGCGCGGGTAGAGAACCTGGACGAACTGGTCACCGCCTGCCGCCAGTACCAGCGCCCGGACGAGCTGGAGGATATGAGCGATCTCTCCGCCTTCCTCGCCCACGCGGCGCTGGAATCCGGCGAGAATCAGGCGGACGAATATGCCGACGCAGTGCAGCTGATGACATTGCACAGCGCCAAGGGGCTGGAGTTCCCGCTGGTGCTGCTGGTTGGCGTCGAAGAAGGGATGTTCCCCAGCCAGCAATCCACCGAGGAGTCGGGCCGGCTGGAAGAGGAGCGCCGCCTCTGTTACGTCGGCATGACCCGCGCCATGGAGAAGCTCTACATCTGTTATGCCGAGAGCCGCCGCATCTACGGCCGCGAGATGTTCCACAAACCGAGCCGCTTTATCCGCGAGATGCCCGCCGAGTGTCTGGAAGAGATCCGGCTGCGCACTCAGGTGAGCCGCCCCACCCAGTACGGCCGCTTTAGCCAGAACGAGGTGCAGCAGAGCTTCGACGCCAGCGGCATCAAGCTCGGCCAGCGGGTGCTCCATCCGAAATTCGGCGAAGGGGTGGTACTCAACTTCGAAGGGGTCGGCCAGCAGAGCCGGGTGCAGATCCAGTTCGATGAGGTCGGCGCCAAGTGGCTGGTGACGGCCTATGCCAGATTGGAAGCGCTCTGATTTTTCCCGTCTTTTGATACAACCAACCCGGCTTAGGCCGGGTTGATTTTATTAAATAAAGACTGCTAATTTAACATCAAGTGCCTTTAATCAAAGCACTAAAGTTAAAACCCTGAGCAGCTTTAGCCGCAGCATTTTGTTCAAATTCTGCAACCTCTAAGACTACATGAGTGATATGATGACTTGTATCTATAGCAATCCAATCTGTAGGATTGCCTTTAAACTCTTCATTAGCACAAGAATTTATCTTCATATCCCCCCAACTAAAATTCGTACCTCTATAATGAGGACTGCTAATTAAATCCTTGCATAGAGCGTACATCTGAGCTCCTTTTAAGAGCTTTCTTTTCGAATAGCCTCTGATTACGTAATACTTGTCTTTAATTGTATATCTAATTTTCCCATTAGCATCTGGCGCAATTATTCCATCAGCCTGTTGAGGACTAGTAATACAATAATCACCAAACACCAAATGACTATTATGTGGAAGTTCCTTGAGTATCTTCCATGCCATCCACTCACGCCTAACAACATAGCCCGTAGAGCTTTCTTTTGGCACCATATCGTTGATTACTGAATATATAGAGCATCCGGCTAAAACTACATACAAAAAATCATACTTACTTAATGTACTTATTGCTCTACTTGATACTTCCTGAATCTCAGTTATAGGTTGATCTGTTACATCAGAAAAATCGAGCATAACGATGCACTTAGAACAATCCAAATCAAGGGAATCAATAATGTCATTCAGGACATCATAAAAGTGATTCTCTTCGATCATATCCTCAAAAGCGTATGACTCTAATCTAATACAGAAACTCTTTTTAATTTCACTAATGCTGCTCAGCAGGGTCGCGTATTCCGGATCCTCCCATCTCTCGTATCCAATAACAGGAATTACATCAACCCCTTTAGACTCTAGCTCATCAATGATAGCGCCTAGTATATGCTCACCATTTTCAGTTGTAGCATTAGGTGCCCATCTAGAAATATCGACTAGTATTGATGTTTTACCAACGACCTCTGCTATCTGATCTGCAACATCACTTATATATAGCTGAACTGGATGCGCTGACTCAGAATACCTCTTATTATCTTTTGGTACCTGAGCCACCTCAAACAAGGGAACTGTATGAGCTTTTGTTTCCGCACTAAGATTTCTATATGCGGTGAGTTCACCTTTCTTAGCCTTCATGATTGGAACATATTTAGGGATCATACAGTTACCTTATCGTTTAAAATCTACCACTCATTTGATGGGAAAAGTTTACGAACCTCACCATATCCGACCAAGTCTGAGAATTGATTATATTTACCTAGCTCTCTTCTTAATCTCCCTGCGATTATTGAAGGATGTATTCTTAGTTCTCTAGAAAGCAAATCAATTGTTGATGAACTTGGATTTAAATATGCGGAACTGCGCTTCCAAATAACTCTTGGAATAAAGGTATCGCGCGCAATTCGATTTGCCTCCGCTTCTATTTTGCTATTCCCATCTACCTGATGCTCTGTATCATCAACAAATGTTACGGGCTCATCTAGATGTTTCCAAACGTGGACAACTTCGTGCAACAGAGTAAACCAAAAATTATCCAATCGATCATGCCTTAAAGTCAGACCAATTATAGGCCGACCATCACTATCTTTTAATGCAGCACCATCGACAGATGTCCCCTTTAACGCTGGTTCAATCACGACACAAATACCATTTTTCTCTAGCATTTCAATCGCAAGAACAGGCCCATGTTCTAACCAACTTAAATTTGCCAATTGCTTCAAGAAATTTTTATCTATTGAGTTCGGATTGTACTCTGTTAAATTATTTGTCCGCTCTCTTGCTTTTTGTACGACTCGAGCGAGCCATGCATATAATTTATATTGCGTTGATGGCGAGTATGCATCACCACTCAAGGTTCTCTTAAACGCTGCGCCCGTGCGACCGAAATCGAGCCCTTCCATAAAAGACTTAACTTGTTCTTCCACTGTTTTTATAGCTGTTGATTGCAGCCGTTCTAGCCAACCTTTAGCTACCATTTCTTTTATTGGGAACTTTGCCCAATCAATCTCTTCCTTCTTATCTGAGTGTGTATAATCCGCTTCACTTTCTAGACCAAGAAGTGTTTGAGGAGCAATCCCAAGACCTATAGACAAAGACCTTATCATCGCAACAGTGAGGGGCCTTTTGCCAGAAAGCACTTCTGACACTCTACTTTTTGAACCAAAATATGGTGCTAAATCAACTTGTTTTAATCCCATTTCCCCCATTCTAAATTTTATTGCATCGATAGGAGAAACAGGCTCAATCGGAAAATTTGATCTTTCATAGCTATCAATAAGCACAGAAAGAACATCTAATCTGTCTGATTCTGGAGAGCCAGGAACCAACACTTTAGAGAGTAACATCTCTATTTCAGACAAATATGCCTGATACTGCTCTGGAGTTTTAATTACCTTCAAAGGCTGTTGGTTATTCATTTTTAGTCACTTCTTGAATCAAGGCGATACCCTTGTCAAAGGAAAAGAGCAACTTCAATCCATTGCCACTTTCACACACAGGAAAAAGATACACACAATCACCACAAGAACATGCTCGTGGAAACGCGCTAGTCAGCTCATCTGGAGTCTTCCAGTTCGCATTGCTCACCTCTGCAACCCAAGCAGATACCCACACATCGACAGTTTTATCCTGTCCGAGTAGTGAGGAGAGACGCTTTTTTCCTAACAACTGCATCAAAGTTCCCCATTTGGTAACTAAAGATTACTATCTCTCTTAGAGAGCTGTCAACATAAGTTCCATATCTGGGAACTAGATGAGACTCGAACTGATCACTTCCAAATCATGGGGGTACTAATCAGCCGTTTCAATAACCCTATGCTGAATTAATGATCTGCATGATGATCTTTCAAACAACCAGTGGAGCTATCGGTTTGAATCTACATGCGATTGAACAAACAGAATGGGCATGAATCTTTCACTGCCTCGCTGGCAGCCAAACGGGAGCGTGTGGCCTGCCGCCAATTGGCCATCTTGTTCCCCTCATTGAGGCCGAAAAGCCAAGCATAGCCTTGCCTGCTTGCGGGTCGTGATGGTGCGGATATTCCATTACGCGATTGTTCGATTACGCGATCGTCCGATTACGCTTCGCTAATCGAACCTACACGATGACTCAAAGCAGCTTGAGGCGATGTAATTGATGGGTGGGTAAAGCAGAGAGGGGAGATCAGAAACCCGGCCGCCAGATGGGGCGCGGTGGCCGGGTGAATTGTAAAGAGTAGGGTGACAGGGAAAGGGATCAGCCTAGTCTAATCAACTCGATGGGGGCGTAGCGCTCACCGGAGTTTGCCAGCAGCACGCACTTCTCATGCTCCGCCTGATAGGGGGTCATATTGTCGGTGTGGGCCTCTTTCAGAAAATCGACTGCGCCAGTGGCGGCAATCATCACGCGCTGACCCAGGTTCAGCACATTGCGGTTACGGTCATAGATCTTCATCTCATTCTCCTTTTCTTGTGTCCTGGCGAATGCGCAGGCGTCTGTCCAGGACAACGGCATTCAGCCTACGCCCCTGAAAAAAGGTGATTTATGTCACAGATCAAAAAAGGGGCGATAAGGGACTCATAGGTTCAAAAAGCGAGCATGGCCGCTTGGCCAGTGGTTGTCGCGCGAAGTAGCGCTACCCTGCCTTTTTCGTCGTGGCGGGCTCGAACCCGGCAGCGGTTGGGGTATATTGGTGGCCGATTAGCCAGTCTCATTCACCGTGGCCGCGCACGCGGGCCGCTGTTTCAACAAGATGGAGAGTGCTCATGAATCGCGATATCACCGCCCAGTTCATCAAGATGCTGACCAACCTCGACCACTGTCTGGTCAAGGCCGAGGCTCACGCCGCAGCGAAGCAGTTCAACGTGGAGAACTTCTTCGGCGAGCGGCTGATCGTCGATATGCTGCCGCTGTCCAAGCAGGTGCTGATCTGCTGCGATTCGGCCCGCGCCGTGGTCGCCACCGCCAGCCACAGCGAGCTGCCGGCCATGGGCGATGATCCCAAAACCATGGCGGATCTGCGCGCCCATATCGGCAAGACCATCAGCTATCTGCAAGGCAAGCTGGACGCGGACTACAGCCAGTATGCCAGCGGTCGTTACGTGCCCCACTGGGCGGGCGGCAAGGGGATGGATGGCCATACCTGCGTCCATGAGTACGGCATTCCCAACTTCTACTTCCACCTCACCATGACCTACGCCCTGCTGCGCCGCGCCGGGGTCGATCTCGGCAAGCGCGACTATCTGGGCGGGCTCAACCTGCAATAAGCGCTGCCCACTCGGGGCGAACAGATAGCAAAAGCCTGCCAAGCGGCAGGCTTTTTTATATCGGGTGGTGCTGGGCTGGTACGCAGAAGATCTGCGCCCTAGAAGGGGCCGTTGCTCTCGCGCAGCTTGTCGGGCAGGCCGTCGTGATCCCCCAGTTCGCGCTCGGGCACGTCATCCCAGTGCAGCTTGCCGAGGGTGATATTGCGCTCGGGGTGCACGGCGTAGTGGATGCGGTTGTCCTCCCGATCGGTATCGCCAATGCAGAGCAGGCGGACAGTCTCTTCGGTGTTGTTGATAAAGGCGTGGGCCAGCCCGTCACCGGCCTTGAAGCCGACCGAATCCCCCGGTTGCAGCCGATAGAGCACGCCGTCGAGCCAGACATCCGGCGTCCCTTCCAGCACGTGAACGAACTCATCCTCGGTCTTTTCGGCATGGGGCCAGCTGGTGCGATGGCCGGGTTCGACGATCTCGTGGTGAATGCCGATGCGGCTAAAGCCGAAGTGCTTGCCGAGGGCACAACCGCGCGACAGGGGCTCCTGACTGCCGGAGTAGTAGCGCGGCGTCTGCTCTTGCAGCTCGCGCCAGTGTTTGATGCAGGGGTGGCGATTCATAGCGGTTCCTTTTCCATGAGGATGCAGTCACGGGAAGGGTCATCCTGACTGTCAGAATGCGGGGAGAAAAGCAGAAATTTTCTGGTCAGATGAGCCCCTCTGACGAGGGGCTCAACAAGCAGGAATTACTTGGCCTTGACGCAAGGCAAGGGAGGAAGCTCGCCCTGTGCAGCCGTGCGGGTCATCTGGTAGTTGCCGGCAAGATCCCGATAGACACGGGTGTTCCACACCTCTCCGTTGTCGAGCTGGAACTCGATGTCGTAGTTGACCCCGGAGACCACCTGGCTGCGCACCTCGCGGATGCTCTGCAGTTTGGCGGCCGTGTTCATGCGAGCCAGCACGCTGGCCAGCGCAGCCTCCCCTTCAGTATTGGGCAACGGCTGACTCTGCCAGCCACCCGCCATCGGCGCACACTCAGGAGTGGGTGACGAGGTGCTGCAGGCACTCAACAGGCCAGCAACAAGGATGGGTAACAACACACGTTTCATATCATTTTCTCCTGCCTGCAAAATGACCACCTTATCAACATCTTGCCATTATTGCAGCCCAAAAGGCTCCCGCTGCGCCCCGCTTGGACGCACCAATCGATCAGCGCCCCAGATTGTCCGCCAGCTGTTTGGCGCGGCTGGCCGCCCACTGGTCGATCATCTTCTCCATCTCCCCAGCGGTGATGGGCTCATCCTTGTGGGTGCTGTCCGGGCTCTCGCGAGCATCCATCACCCGCACCAGCAGCTTGCCGCTCTGGGAGTCGAGCAGCTGGGCCATACTGCCCACCTTGAGCAGGTAGGGCTCCTTGCCGATCACTTCGCGGGTGACATTGATGGCGATCTTGGCTGGCAGCAGGTCACGCAGCTTGGGGTCGGGGCGGGTCAGGTCGAAGTTGGTGACGGCGGCCTGGATCCGCATCACTTTCGGGCCGGGGGCGGTGGCGATCTTGACGCCCTGCTTGATCAGCTCGCTCTGGAACTTGTCGTGGTAGTAGCGGCCAATCTGGTTCTGTTCGTTGGCGGTCAGCAGATACCACTGACCGTTCTCCTGCCGGATAAACTGCAGCGGATCGAGCAGCACCTCATTGTATTGGCGCAGGTCAACGCCCGGCTCCTTGTAAACGCGCTGATTGGGGTTGCTCTCGCTCTGCTGGAAGGCAGTCAACGGGATCGCCTGCAAGCTGTGGGATACCTGATTCTTGACGGCGCAGCCACCCAGAAGGGCCGCAGCCACGGCAACCATCACGACCTTTTTCATATTTGCTCCTGCATTTTACTGTTTGTTTTTGCTGTGGATTTCGCACCACATGGCTGGAGAACCCGTGCCGGATGCCGCCAATGTCACAGAGAAATAACCGATTCATCACCTTCCCACAAGCAACAGATCAGGATTGTTCAGCTCACATCCAAGTTGTCACAATTGAGGCACTTTCGTACAGGGTCAGCCAGGGTACGAACGGCAATCTGGCGAGGGTTCGGTTGTTTAATCCGGCTAAATGGGGCGGCGGAAAGCGCTCAGTTTTTTCAAACGATGCGAGCCGCGGGCGGCATGAGTTGAACGGGGAAATGCCCTGGAACGGGCGATGACCGATCATCAGCCATCTTGCGCAAACTTGCCTGCCGCCGGAGAAGCAGCAGGCTCATTCATCAGTTATCGAGATCCCAAGGGCACTGCTTGACCAGCCCCTCTTTACCGCTGGCGACGATCGCCTGCTGCACCATCCGTTTGTAGCGATTCTTGATATGGGCGGGCAACGCGGGCACCAACAGCCGCTCGTCAAACTCCGGCAGCGGGCGATCCGGCAGCACCGCCTGCTCCTGCGGGCTGAGGGGCGGCCGGGAGGCAATATTGCTGGCCGAGATGGTGGGCGTGCCCACCAGCATCTGGCGTTGCAGCGGCGCACTCAGCAGAAAATCCACCAGCAGGTAGGCGGCCTTGAGCCGCGCAGGATCATCCCCGACATGGCGAGCGATGGAGAGCGCATCGAGGGCATAGATGGCCCCCTCCTGCACCATGGCGATCCGCCACTGCTGCTCGTTCTGCTTGTTGCACTCCACCAGTTCCAGCCCCCAGGTGGTGGCAAAGGTCTGCTGGCGCAGATCCTCACAGCGGTTGGCCTGATTGAACCAGAAGCCGCGACTGGCTCGCAGCCGCTGCGAGAGCTGCTGCTCCACCTCTTGCTGCAAGGTCTTGTCGGCCAGCATCTCGCCACTGGCAAACAGGGCGGGCGACTTGCCCAGCGAGAGCAGCACCGAAAAGAGCAGCGGCTCGAACTGGTCGCAGAACTCGGCAAACTGGCCCGACGGCGAGCTGTTGGCGAGCACCTGCCAACTGGTGGGCGCTTGCGGCACCTGCTTGCTGTCATAGGCGAGGCTGAACATGGCGTAGGAGAAGGGTACCGAGTAATTGCGCTCCCCCTGCTTGTCATACTCGGTGTTCTTGAGGGCGGGCTTCACCTCGGCGTAGTGCTGCAGGCGACTGAAATCGATGGGGAGCAGCAGTTTGAACAGCGGCTGGTGATGGGCCTTGTAGAAGTAGCTGGTCGGCAGCACCACATCGGCGCTGCGGGTGCGCAGGGCTCGGTAGACGCTGTCGAAATCGGTCAGCAGCGGCTCGATCCGGCTGACCGTCGCCTCCACCCCATGGGCTTTGGCGTAGTCGGCAAACTGTTGTTCATAACCCGCAGGCAGATAGCCCCACTCCAGCAATTTGAGCTGAACCGGGGCCGCCAGCGCCGGGGTCATCCCCAACAACCAGCAAAGAGGCAGTAGACGCATGGCCGGGTACTCCTGACAGGTAAACCTTGTTGGAGTATAGGCCCATGCGCCGACTCGTCAGGCCACCAGCTCGGCCCCCATGCTCACCAGAATGGAGAGGCTGACCACCGCAAACAGCACGCCTGTCACCAGATTGAGTGGCCGCTGCACCCGCAGCAGCAGGCGCTGGGCACGCTCGGTGGAGAGGCTCCACGCCAGCAGCCCGAACCAGCAGAGGGAGATGATGAAGAGCTCTCCCACCAGCAGGCTGCGGGTCATTCCGTCCACCTCTGGCGTCACCATGGCGGCCAGCAGACCGATAAAGAACACCAGCGCCTTGGGGTTGAGCAGGTTGGTGGCAAGGCCAGTGCGCACTCCCCTGCCCCAGCCGCGCAGCTCGTTGGCGGCGCTCTGCATCACGGGACTGCTCTGCTGCCGAGCTGCCATCAGGGCGCCCCACCCCAACCAGCCCAGATAGAGGGCGCCGCAGCACTTAATCACCATAAACAGCAGCGGATGGCTGGCAATCAGCATGCTGATCCCGGTCAGGCTCAGGGTGGCGTGCACCATGATCGCCAGCGAGATGCCCAGCGCCGCGCCAAGGGCGGTCGGCCGGTGCAGGCTGGTGCGCAGGATCAGGGCGAAATCGGGGCCGGGGCTGGCCAGTGCAATCAGGTGCATCAGGCCGAGGGTAACGAACAGACTGGTCAGCATAACAACTCTCGCTTTAACGACGGAGAGCCAGCATGGCGGATCAGCGGGGGGCGCGGCTTGTAAAAGATTGCATCTGGGCACGAAATTCGGCGGGCGTCAGACCGAATGCCTGGCGAAAGCCGTGGTGGAAGTGACTCTGATCGAAGAAACCGACCGCCAGCGCCACCTCGCTCACCGCCATCCCGCTCGCCAGCAGCCGCTTGCCCTGCTCCAGCCGCAGCCGTTTCAGCCAGGCGTAGGGAGTCATGCCGCTGCGCTTCTTGAATTGGCGCAGGAAGGCGAAGCGATCGAGCCCGAGCAGCCCCGCCAGCTCTTCCAGCGAGTGGGGCTCGTCGAGGGCCGCCATCAGGTAGTCGCGCAGGAATCGCAACTGGGGATCCGCCAGCTGGTGTACCTCGGGGGCCAGATGCAGCAGTTCCCCCAGCAGGGCAAGCAGCTGGCTCTCGATCAGCAGGCCATCGGCCTTGGGGTTGTCGAGATAGCCGTGCAGCTGGGCAAAGCCCTGATAGAGGTCGGGGCGGCTCTGCAATCCCTTGTCGAAGAAGGGTTCCGGCTGCTCCGGCAGCCAGAGCGCCAGCTGCTGCGGATCGATGGCAAAGACCCGCACCTCGTACCCTTCCGGCAGCAGGCTGAGGCCGTCGTGCACCTCATCCGGGTTGACGGTAGAGAGCACCCCGCGCACCAGATGGTGGCTGTTTCCCTTGTGGATAAACTTCTGGCCACCCCGCTGCACCAGCCCGATATGGTAGTCGAGATGGACATGGCGGCCGTAGCTGAACGCCCTGTGGTGGGAGTGTGACAGCTCGACCCCCGGCAGGTGCGGGGATTGCCAGTAGCGGATAAGGGAATCGGTGTTATTCATGGCTTATAGATACACCAGAAGCGGGCCTTGGACTTGTAGATTATTGCACGCAACCCCCTCTCAACGCCCCCACAGCCGCGGGGTTGGCTCCACCAGCGAGGCGAGCGGCACCCGCTCCACCATCTGACGCATATGTTGCACCAGTTCGGGATTGCCATCCCCCAACGACTTGTTCAGCACGATATGTACCTGCAGCGGGGTGACCGGCAGGTAGATGAGGCGGGTCGCCGCAGGAAGTTTGGCGCGAAAATGGTTGGCAGAAATATCGTTGGAGAAGAGCGCGGCATCAATCCGTCCGCGCAGCAACTTCTGCATGTTGCCATGCTCCCAGCTGAGCTGGGAGAGGGTGTCGATATGGATCTGCGGATGCTGCAACAGCGGCGGCACGATCGCCTGACTCGACCAGCCGATGGTGGTGCCGAAGAGATCTTCCTGCCGTTCGACCGAGCGAAGTCGCGATGGCACCAGTACCACCAGCACTGGCCGCAGCAGCAACAAGTGGGGGTCGATATAGCGAAAGTGACGAGCACGCTCGGGACTGTAACTCAGCAGCGGAGTCAGATCGCACTCGCCGCTCTCGAGGTTGCTGAGCAGCCGCGCCACATTGAGCCCCTGCCACTCGATGGTACGCCCGATCGCGGGTTCGATATGACGGCGAAAGTAGTCGATCACCGGCCCGGAGACCTCGCCCTGCTGATCGATGGTGACCAGCGGCGCCAGCTGAAAGACACACCCCCGCAGTGGCGCGTTGATCGCCACAGCCTGGCTGATGGTCATAAGAGGGAGAAGAAGTGCCGATAGCAGTAATAACAAACGCGTGCCCGAACGAGAGATGCCCATAGGTGACGACCCGATGCCCTGATAGCCATCAGCATGGCACAAGGCAAAGGGGCGGGCTATCCGCTCCTGCCGCGCTTCGGCCTCTTGTGCCCCCTACTCCCATGACCAATGGGCCCCCGTTTTATTGCGGTGAAAATCAATACTTCCGCTGCTTTGATGGATTTTGGTCTCTTGAGATATAGTGCGGCCCCATTCATCAAACCGGCGGGTGAGCGCCCCGCCGGACAGGTAAATTCATGAGACTGTTTTTGCTGTTGTTGTCGTTGTTTGCTGCGACTGTAAGTTCTGATGAAAAGCCGCGCCTGCCCTATTACGACTGGGGTCGCTGCCCGTTTGAAGGTTGTACCTATCAGTCGTGGACCACCAAGCAAGAGGTGATCGTCAGAGCCGAACCATCCCTGACGGCCAAAGCACTGTTCCGGCTACCCCGCGGCCAGCAGGTGGAAGGACTGACCGGGGTCGTCATTACCGAACAACCGGGGATCGTCGAGATACTCAGGTCGGTCAAGCTGGGCTACAGCAAAGAGGGCAAAGGGCCGCTGTTGAATATGAAGGCAGGGGAAACGCTTTATATCCTCGGCGGACTGGGCGAAGGCAATAGCCTGTTCTGGTACAAGGGCAAAACCTACATTCTCGATTATGACTATGCGCGCAAAGAGATCAGATACGGTCGGTCACCGCAGAACCAGTGGTGGGTAAAAATCCGGGACAAGCAGGGACGTGAGGGTTGGGTTGCCGAAGCCAAAAACTTCGCCCATATGGACCGTTTCGAATAGTGACAGCCAGCCCACCGAGATCGGGGAGCTGGCCGTGGATGACTCACAGCCTTGGTTGCAGCTTCATCTCTTGCAGATACTCCAGCACCTGGGTTTTGTAGTCCGCCTGATAGGAGAACTTGGTGCTGTCGCACGCCGCAATCAGGTTCACAGCGGTGCAGAACAGGGTGGCTGCCAGCAGCCCCTTGCCAACCCACTGCGGGTAACGGCGGCTCCAGCGCACCAGCAACAGCAGGATCGGGAACAGGGCGTAGGGGAATATCAGCATCAGGTGCCAGTAGTTGAAGATGATGGGCGAGAGCGCCGCACTCACCAGCACAGCCAGCACCGCCGCCAGCGCATAGAGGCCGAGCCAGCTTTCACCATCCACTGGCGCGCGGTCGCTGCGCAGCAGGCGTGGCTTGAGTTCACGCCACAGCTGCCAGTTGGCCTTTGCCGCCAGCAGCACAGTCGCCGAGCCTACCCCGTAAATCACCACCCGCCAAAGCCAGACTGCCGCCATCTGCAGGTATTCGTGCCCCGCCAACCAGATGAACTGGGTATCGTTGACCAGCTTGCTGGCAAACAGCCAGGAGCCGTAACGCAGCCAGTAGAGCACTGATTTCAACACCGGATAGACATGCACCAGCCCCCAGCCGATATAACGCTGACGCGCCTCGGGATCGACGTTTTGGGTGATGTGGCTGTTGCTCATCACTTCCATGACGTAAGGGATCAGGGAGGCACCGATCAGCAGGGTAGCTACCACCACCCCGCTCCAGCTCACCTTGAGAATGCGACGCCAGAACAGATAGGTGGACATCACCGCCAGCAGCGGCCAGGAGTAGTGCAGCTGCATCGCCATGCCGATGGCCAGCAGGTGAACAATCATGTGCCAGAAGGAGGCCCGCTCGCGCATATGCCAGGCCGACCAGCAGTGCATGGCCGAGAAAAGGAACAGATAGGAGGGGTTGTAGAGCAGACTCTCGTACTGGAACCAGGGGTTAAGCCAGCAGAGCACCAGAAACAGCAGGCGCACCCTGTCATCAAACACCTGACGGATCACCGCATCAAACAGCAGGAATCCGACCAACCGCATCGCCAGCAGCAACACCATGGGGGCATAGGGAGAATCCCACAGCAGCAGCGGCCCGCCAATCAGCCAGGCCGACAAGCTCCCCGGCACATTGCCCACCGCACTCGCCGCATTGCCATAGCTGAGCCAGACCCCCTCATAAGCCCCAAGGTAACCCTTGTAGAGCATCTGGGTCTGGTCGCCGGTGAGGAGTTGGTGGCTAAAGAACAACCAAGATAACATCAGCCCAGACAAAATAACGGCCCCAAACATCATCTTGCTGTAGCGCTCACTAAACACAACCATCAAATTCATACCAACCAGAAAAATTTGACTGGAACTTTAACAGTTATTCACCAACGTTTCCCAACTGCAACTCACATTTTATCATCGACATCAAGCGTTAAGAATGAATGCAAAAAGCGTATCATTCCTTAACTCCTGAAGCGAAATAGCTCTTTTTGATATTCATATAGAAACCCCAACATACCCTTATGTTTTGATTTCAGGAATACTAATCCGTTTGAGCGTTTCCAACTATGTTGAAACCAGTGTGTTACATATCTATCTGGGTGTGGAGTGTAATTTATTTTTTCGCCACTATAATCATAAAAATAATGTTTATCAAAAACCCCAACATTTTCCACAATAGATTCATTTTTAATAATATGGGTCATAATATCAGGCCCCATATAGAGCTCTGAATTCATGATTTCATTCTCGTAGAAATGGATCAACCGTGCTAATGTAGAAGAATCCTGCTTGGCGTAAATTATTGCCGTACCAATTCTATCACCCTCTTCATAACCAACCCCAAAATTATAGTCATGAAAAATACCAAACGGATTTTTATTTATTGTAACATCCGTATCCATATATAGACCACCCTCTTCAGCAAGAATTTTCAAGCGAAGATAATCAGTCACAAAAGCATAGAGACCCTTTTCATAGCATCGCCTGGAAAATTCACACCCAGCGATCCAATTTTTTATTTTAGGGTCACAATCTAACCATAGCTTATATTTGTACCCCTGCTTACTCCAATCATCAATACATACATGTGCAAGTGGTGGCAAGCGGTCTCCCAACCATATTGCATGTATTTTATCACAACCTATTTCTACATTATTTTTTGTAGTTTTCATGTTACCCCTTCTGATTTTTATATTTTTTATTCCAAAAATACATTCTTACAAAGCGATAAAATCTATATATTTCTCGAGATGCCTTAAAAAGTAGTGGCACCTTAGCCAAGGCTACCTTGTTTTGAATTCCACTCTCCATATCACCGGGACTATATATTGCATATGGTAGCACACCGACTGACTGGACTTTGTGTCGATATGACTCACCAATAAAGTTATCTACTGAACATAGCCATCTGCTACTGCAACCAACCAGCTTTCTAGCTCCTTCAGGATTAATACTATATCCCGTCGTCCACCTAACATTATTATGCCAGAGCATTGTTTGTATTCCATGCTCATATTCCAGTGCCGTCGCGTCACCGATCTGCGGCTCCAGCTTCAAATACTCATATTTTTCATGTAGTTTAGGTAGGGCTTCGAATATATCACAGAAATATCTTGTCGGTAGAAAATCATCCTCAAGGACAATTATCGGCTCATTTAGCTCTATGCATTTCTCCCATAGTAAATAATGACTAGCATAGCAACCTTTCTCACCAGGAGTCAGTGGACGACTTCTTAATAATTTTCGGTGCATATCATCTGGACACCCTTGTAATCTTTCTGGCAGTCCAGCAAAACCATTTATTGCATCAAAAAATTCAAACTCAACATCAAGTTCTGCCAAAACTCGCTTAACTCGCTCACGGCGAGACTCAGCATTTTTTAAGCTGACAATAAAAATTTTCATATATTATATTCGTCCAATTTATTTCGGCGAGATTGATATTCAAGAAAGTCACTATATAATGCAAATGAATACACTGTTCCCATAAAGGTATTGAAAACCCATTGACCTGAACGCATATACAAGAACGATTCAAAATTGTTAATTATTAGCCAATAGATCAAGAAACTAATGGCAATACCTTTTATTAAGGTAGGAGCATTACTCCTCACAGCCTTGTATACAGGATAGCACATCAGTACATAGGTGAATACGAGCCCCATTGCACCATAAGAAACTGCAGTTTCAAAATTTGAATTATGCAGATGTCTAAATTCCGCCTTAATATAGTCAGGCAAAACAGTTGACTGAGTAATCACTAAAGAACGGCTGCCATCACCAGTACCAAAAATAGGATGAGAATAAAACCAATTAATCGCTTCCAGCCATGTCTGTAGCCTGACACCAATACTTATATCTTTCACCTCCCGCCAGTTCCCTGATAACATGTTATGTAAATCACCTGGATGTGAAAAGCCAGCATAAATACGATTATGAACAAAATCAACATGATATATGAGAATTCCGATGACGAATAATATACCATATAGCATGATAATCTTTCTGAGTGAAACCCTGTCTCTAAAATAAGCATACAACAATGGTATCAAAAATATAGATATGAAAACTGCCAGCCAAGATTGTCTTGACTGTAACATCATCAACAATGCCCCTAAAAGAACCAAAAACAAACATGATATTGAAACAACAATACCTTTGTTATTTATTTTTCGTGGCGCAATAGTATATATAAACCAAAGTGTACAAATGAAAGCTGCGCCTATTATCAAGGAACCATGCTGCGCATTTCTATAGCCAAAGTCTACTCGACTACCGTGCATTCCAATTATAAATTGTTCAAAAAAATCAGAGTAATAAAACAACGTAAAAACACTACCAACAGAAAATGCAAGTAGTGTCACGATAGATCGCTTAAGTGACCCCTTTAGCCAAAAAGCCACGACAAGAAACACCATTAAATAAGAAAACGGTTTGAGATTAGGAGTAGGCTGTGCGAGTTCAGGTATAGTTCTAGTTGACATAAACCAGCTTGCGAACTGAATTACTCCTCCAATTACTAGCAACCAAAATACTACATTTCTGGAAAAAAAATCCCGATACACTGCTATTGCCACCAAACCACCAATAATCATAACGGTTTGAAAGAAATCGCCAACAACCTGAAATGAATCTTTAAACATCACGTAGCATATAATGGAGAGAAACATTAATGATGAGCAACGCTCACTCTCCAAGTATCGCTTTATAGAGTCTGTCATACCTATTAATTACCTTGAGTATGGCAGGAAGCTATCAGTTCACTTCCTGAACACATAATTCCCGCGAATTTTTCGCCACAGCCCAAACACATCGGTGCGGGGGAAAATGGCAATCCGGCGGATCTGGAAAGGGTCCTGGTGCATTGCTTTGGGGCCGCTATTGGTAGCGACAGCAAAACGATACCCGGCGGTGATAGCCTGTTCCTTGGCACTCTCATCCATATCTCCGTAAGGGTAGGCAAACGAGAGCAGCGGATGGCCAAGCAGGGCCTCCAGTTGGCGTTTATTCTCCTGAATTTCATGGGCTTGTTGTTCGGGTGTGAGCTTGCTCAAGCGGGGATGGGTCAGGGTATGACCACCAATTTCCACATGACCGCTGGCGGCCAACGCCTTGACCTGCTCACCACTCATCAATGAAACCTTGGTATCCGGATTGGTCGGATGCTCGACATCCCAACGGTTATAGCCTTCACCGGTAACCACATACACCACGGCTTTATAACCATATTTTTCCAGCAGCGGCAGCATGCGGGTCAGGTTGTCCTGATAGCCGTCATCGGCGGTGATCATAAGGTACTTCTTGCCGTATTGCAGACGGTGGATAAAGCCTTTGTCCGCCAAATCGCGGAAAGTCAGGGTTTCGTAGCCTAGCCACTTCATCAGTCGCAGATGCTTCTCGAACATGGTGATCGGCATCCAGGTGCCATGCACTCCTTTCTCGCTATCCTGCTCGATAAAACGGTGGTACATGATGACCGGCATCTCGCGGCGCAGTGTTTCGACTACGGCATCCTGATAGATGGTTTCGAGGCCAGATACTACCCCCTGCAAGCCATACTCATCCTGAATGCGTTGCCGAATGACTTCCGGCACCACCTTGCTTGCGAGGGCGGATTCGATTTCGCCCTTCAGTGCGGCAAAATCGATGGCCAGATCCTTGGGGCCGATATCGCCAAAATTGCTGGCCAGCGCCTCGTCCAGATTCTGTTCGGTTACCAGACCAACTGCCTTGGCTTCACCAATGGCAAAGGCGGGCCGACCACAGAGCAGTGCTTCCATCGCTACCCGACCGGCACCAATTACCAGATCACAACCTGCGAGCAAGGCAGGCACATCATCGACATAACCGACAAACTCGGCACGGCCTTCGAAACGGGCAAAGCGCTCCGGTACCTTGGTACCGCTGACAATCCGCACCTTGCAGGCATCCAGATCGAGTATCTCGTCGAGCAGACGGTAACAGAGCTCCCCTTTGGGGCCGCTCAAACGGCCAATGATGGCAATCACCGGCTTTGGGTTGTCCGGCGCTGGCACAAGCTGGAATTTGTCGGTTTCGATACCGTTGCGCAGCACCTGCACGATCGCGGGATCGACCCCCAGATTGTCGACTATCTGATGGGCAATATCTTCACAAACGGCAACCGCCCGATAGCCGAGTGCATGGAAGGCCTTGCGCGAAGCGTGCACCGGCTGGCGACCATGCACCGTGGTGATCATCGGGGTGCCAGTCAACTTGCAGGCCACATAACTGCTCCAGCCGGAGGCGCGGGAGTGAGCATGCACCAACTGAATATGATGCTTCTTGATGAGATAGATGAGGTAAAAGACGTGCCAGAAGCGGCGCAGAATGCTGCGCTTGTTGAATCTCAGCTTGAAGACGGGGCCAAGGGTCGGCTTGGTCAGGGTATCAGAAACATAAAAGACGTTGTGACCACGCTGGGTCAGTTCGTTACCGACCGTGGTGGCATAGACCTCAGCTCCCGTAACCTCGAGCTGGGAGAGTGCCATCAATATATTCATCGCGCGGTTACCCGATAGATAAGAGAGGAACGGCAAGCAGCCACAGAGACCAGAAACCGGAAGCAGGCGAGTGCCCACTTCCGGTTTTGCGCTCAAACTGCCGCGTTGTGCTCACCCGTTAGCGGTTGAGCCAAGCCATGTAATCCGCTACCCCTTCGGCAACGGTTTTAAACTCGGCGTCATAACCCACGCTGCGCAGCTTGGTCATATCAGCCTGGGTGAAGCTCTGGTAGCGGCCCTTGAGGTGATCCGGGAAAGGAATGTACTCAATGGCTCCCTTCTGATGATGCTTGATCACCGCTTCGGCCACGTTCTGGAATGGCTCGGCACGGCCGGTACCGCAGTTGAAGATGCCGGAATGTTGCGGGTTCTGCCAGAACCAGAGGTTTACCTTGCAGACGTCGTCAATATAGATGAAGTCACGCATCTGGCCACCGTTCGGGAAGCCATCGCAACCTTCGAACAGCTTGGGATTCTCGCCCTTCTTCACCTGGGTATTGAGGTGGAAGGCAACGGAAGCCATGGAGCCTTTGTGCTGCTCGCGCGGGCCGTAGACGTTGAAGTACTTGAGGCCAACGACCTGAGAGTTGATCTCCGGCATCCAGCGGCGGACGTACTGGTCAAACAGCTGCTTGGAGTAGCCGTAGACGTTGAGCGGCTGTTCGAACTTGGGATCTTCGATGAAGTTGTCGTTGCGGCCACCGTAGGTCGCGGCAGAAGAGGCGTAAATGAACGGAATTTCACGCTCGATGCAGTAGTGGAACAGATCCTTGGAGTACTCGTAGTTGACCTCCATGATGAACTTGCCGTTCCATTCGGTGGTGGCAGAGCAGGCGCCTTCGTGGAAGATCACCTCGATGCCGTTATCCCACTCTTCAAACTCGTCACCGGAGACGATGCGAGCCTGAAACTCGTCTTTGTCCATGTAGTCAGCGATGGTCAGATCGACCAGGTTGACGAACTTGGTGCCGTCGGTCAGGTCATCAATGACCACGATATCGGTCCGTCCTTGAGCGTTCAGCTGCTTGACCAGATTGCTGCCGATAAAGCCAGCACCGCCAGTTACTACGATCATGGAGTTTGCCTCTCGTACGTTGATGGCTACATGTGACTGCTTGTTAAAGCTGTGTATAGTGAGCCAATTTGAAATTGCCGAAAAGTTTATCACGGGCTGTCCGGGGATTCGACCTTGTTCAAAACTGCCCCGAGCGGAACCTGTTGGAGGAATGAGTGATGAAAACCAGAGACAGGATCATTCACAGCGCGACCGAGCTGTTCAACGATCAGGGTGAACGCAACATCACCACCAACCATATTGCGGCGCACATGGGCATCAGCCCAGGCAACCTCTACTACCACTTCCGTAATAAAGAAGACATCATCCACTCCATCTTCGACCAGTATGCCCGCCACCTGAGCGAGAGCTTTGTGCCGACCCGCAACCGTGAAATCACCCTGCAGGATCTGATGGGCTATCTCGATGCCATCTTCTATCTGATGTGGCAGTTCCGCTTCTTCTACGCCAACCTGCCGGACATCCTGAGCCGTGACGAACCGCTGCAACAGAAGTACCTCAAGGCCCAGGAACAGATGCGCTCCTCCGTGGTCGCCCTGCTCAGAAGCCTGCGCGAAGGGGGCATTATCGATGTCAGCGATGACGACCTGCCGGATCTGGGCCAGACCATCAAGATGGTGGTGACCTGCTGGATCCCGTTCCAGATCGCTCAGGCTCCCAACACCCGCATCACCAAACCGCTGCTCTATCAGGGCGTATTAAAGGTGCTGTTCCTGCTGCGCCCCTATGTGCAACCCCAGGTGGCCGGACAGATCCAGCAACTGGAACAACACTACCGTCAGCTGGCCCAACCAGCTGGGTGAGATCTGTTTCACATTTGTTGAATATCAGCACAATCATTTGAATTTACCGCAACAGATTGCAGTAAAATGTCGCCCTCTGTTGATACGCAGCTGAAATAGCCACTAAGGATCGAGGATGTCTAACGGATTCTATCGTCACCTGACCGAGCAACTGAACCAGGTGCAAGCTGAAGGGTTGTACAAGCAGGAGCGCATCATCACCTCCGCCCAACAGGCCAGCATCGCCGTCGGCGGTGAGCAGGTACTGAACTTCTGTGCCAACAACTATCTGGGATTGGCCAACCACCCGGATCTGATCGCTGCCGCCCATCAGGGGCTCGACAGCCACGGCTTCGGCATGGCCTCGGTGCGCTTCATCTGTGGCACCCAGGATCAGCACAAAGCGCTGGAGCAGAAGATGTCTGCCTTCCTCGGCACCGAAGACACCATCCTCTACTCCTCCTGTTTCGATGCCAATGGCGGTCTGTTCGAGACCCTGTTCGGCGCCGAAGATGCCATCATCTCCGATGCACTCAACCACGCTTCCATCATCGACGGCGTGCGACTGTGCAAGGCCAAGCGTTATCGCTACGCCAATAACGATATGGCCGAGCTGGAAGCCCAGCTCAAGCAGGCTGACGCCGATGGCGCCCGCTTCAAGCTGATCGCCACCGACGGTGTCTTCTCCATGGATGGGGTCATCGCCGACCTCAAATCCATCTGCGATCTGGCAGACAAATACGATGCGCTGGTGATGGTGGATGACTCCCACGCCGTCGGCTTTATCGGCGAAAATGGTCGTGGCACCCACGAATATTGCGGCGTGATGGAGCGGGTCGACATCATCACCGGCACCCTGGGCAAGGCGCTTGGCGGCGCGTCCGGTGGCTATACCTCCGGCAAGAAAGAGGTGATCGACTGGCTGCGTCAGCGCTCCCGCCCCTACCTCTTCTCCAACTCGCTGGCCCCCTCTATTGTCGCCGCCACCATCAAGGTGATCGACATGCTGGCGGAAGGTCACGACCTGCGTGCCCGCCTGAAAGAGAACAGCCGTTACTTCCGCGAGCGGATGAGTGCCGCCGGCTTCACTCTGGCTGGTGCCGACCACGCCATCATTCCGGTGATGCTGGGGGATGCCAAACTGGCCTCCGAAATGGCAAGCCGCATGCTGGCAGCCGGCATCTATGTGGTGGGCTTCTCCTTCCCGGTCGTGCCCAAGGGCCAGGCGCGCATTCGCACCCAGATGTCTGCCGCTCACACCCGCGAGCAGCTGGACAAGGCCATTGACGCCTTTATCCGCATCGGCCGTGAACTCGGCGTTATCTGATTTGAATCAAGGGGCTGCAGCCCCTTTTTTCTGCATTCATATTGAAGGAACAGCCATGAAAGCACTCTCCAAACTGCACAAAGAGGTCGGCATCTGGATGACGGATGTGCCAGCCCCCGAGCTCGGCCACAACGACCTGCTGATCAAGATCCGCAAAACCGCCATCTGCGGCACCGATATCCACATCTACAACTGGGACGAGTGGTCCCAGAAGACCATTCCGGTACCCATGGTGGTCGGCCACGAATATGTCGGCGAAGTGGTCGCCATCGGTCAGGAGGTGCGCGGCTTCGCCATCGGCGATCGGGTCTCCGGCGAAGGGCATATCACCTGCGGTCACTGCCGCAACTGTCGCGCCGGGCGCACTCACCTCTGCCGCAACACCATTGGTGTTGGTGTCAATCGCCCGGGTGCCTTTGCCGAGTATCTGGTGATCCCCGCATTCAACGCCTTCAAGCTGCCGGACAATATCCCGGACGAGCTGGCCGCTATCTTCGACCCGTTCGGCAATGCGGTGCACACCGCCCTCTCCTTCGATCTGGTGGGTGAAGATGTGCTCATCACCGGTGCAGGCCCCATCGGCATCATGGCCGCCGCCGTCTGCCGCCATGTGGGTGCGCGCCACGTGGTGATCACCGACGTCAACGAATACCGGCTGGAGCTGGCCCGCAAGATGGGCGCCACCCGCGCGGTCAACGTGGCCAAGGAGAAGCTGGCCGACGTAATGAGCGAGCTGGGCATGACCGAAGGGTTTGACGTGGGGCTGGAGATGTCCGGCGTCCCGAGCGCCTTCCAGGAGATGCTCGACAAGATGAACCACGGCGGCAAGATCGCCATGCTCGGCATCCCCCCCTCCACCATGGCCATCGACTGGAACAAGGTGATCTTCAAGGGGCTGTTTATCAAAGGGATCTATGGCCGAGAGATGTTCGAGACCTGGTACAAAATGGCCAGCCTGATCCAGTCCGGGCTGGATCTCTCCCCCAT
This sequence comes from Aeromonas sp. PI_26, assembly GCF_027854445.1. NCBI lineage: Bacteria > Pseudomonadati > Pseudomonadota > Gammaproteobacteria > Aeromonadales > Aeromonadaceae > Aeromonas > Aeromonas sp. PI_26. Next base: position 8,082 of record NZ_JAJNOE010000024.1, on the reverse strand, counting down.
CATCACCCACAGATTCCACATCGACGAATTCCAGCAGGGGTTCGATGCGATGCGCTCCGGCCACTCCGGCAAGGTGATCCTGAGCTGGGATAAATAACCCGTTTCACCCCTTGGTTACTCGAAACCCGGCGAATGCCGGGTTTCTTTTTATCTCCACCACCCAAATTGCCGTGATATCGGCCAAAACTTTGTACGCAGAGTGTTTAACACTTCACACACAAGCGTTTAAATGACTGTAACTATTCGGTTATAATCCCGTCGTTTACATGGATAATAAAAGACTGCTGGGAGTATATGAGCGTGTTGAAAAAACTGAGCTATTTGCTGGCTGTCGGGATGACGGCCGCCAGCTTGTCTGGGGCAGTGCTTGCTGCCGATGAGATGTCACCGGAGGCCATTGCCGAGCGGATCAAACCAATCGGTCAGGTCTATACCGCCAAGGATCTGGAAGGTATTGCCGGCGCGAGTGCTGCACCGGCGGCGACCGCCTCTTCCGGTCCCCGCGATGGCGAAACGGTATACAAGGGCGCCTGCTTTGCCTGTCACGACACCGGCGCCGCTGGTGCCCCCAAACGGGGTGACAAGGCCGCCTGGGATCCTCGCATCGCCCAGGGCATTGATACTCTCAAGAAACATGCCATTGAAGGCTTTACTGGCAAGTCCGGCATGATGCCTCCGCGCGGCACTTGTGCGAACTGTAGTGATGAAGAGATTGAAAACGCCATCCACTACATGATCGACAAGCTGTAAGTATTTGAAAGGGCCGCAATTGCGGCCCTTTCAATCTATCGGCTTCCGACTACTCTTGTAAGGTAGACATATCGGGAGTTGCACATGTCGTCCCAATCCATCGAACCCCACTACTCAACTCCTCTGTTGGCGTTGGTCTCTGCCATTATGGACTTCCCGGCGCCACAAACCGCCACATCTGACGATTACGATGCCCTGATCCAGCAGATTGACCAACTCTGCCCGCTGCAACATTTCGGCATGCTGGGCCTCTCCGATACCGGTCTGAACTGGCTTTACGCCTACAAGGTCAGCGACATCTTCAAGCAACAGCTGGGCCGGGAGCAGTCCCGCATCACCGATCAGCTCACCCAGCTGGATGAGGCCGAAGGGTGGTGCGTCTTCCCCATCGAGCATGGCCAGATACAGTGGTTGCTGGCGCGCGGCACCCCCGCCGACCTGCCGACCCTGCGCCTGCTGCTGGAGTGTCTGGCCAAGCGGCTGACCGAAACCCAGGCGGGCTCCCATCTCACCGAGCTTCCTTCGCCGCTGATCCGCAAAGACCCGAACTGGAAAAAGAAAATCGAGAGCATCAGCCGCATCATGCGGCTCGCCAATACCCTGCCGGCCCAGGCGCTCTTCTCCCAACTGGAGGCGGTACTGCGCCAGATGCTCACCATCGAGGACATGCTGTTGGTCAGGCTAACCAGTCAGAAGCTGGAAAAAATCTACCCCGCCCATCCCCATCAGGGAGACGAGTTCATCAGCGGCTTGTGCCACAGCACCAGCAATATCGAGGTGAGCCGGGAGTCACGCTACTGGCACAGCATGCCGCTGCGGCTGCAACAACAGTACTTCGCCCACTTCATCATCAGCACGGCTCAACCGCTGGAGACCGACGACAAGCTGTTTCTCGACTTTCTGCGTGGCCAGCTCACCCTGCTGCTGGAGCTGAGACGGATCCGCCAGCAGCTCAACGATATCAATACCGAAGACTCCATCAACCAGCGGCTGCAACAGCTGCGTCAGACCAACCTCAGGCTGCAAAAGCAACTCAAGCAGCATCAGGAGCTGGAACGGCGGCTGCAATTCGATGCACTTCACGACCCGCTGACCCAACTGCCCAACCGCGCGCTGTTGATGAACCACCTCAACCACGCCATGACCCACTACAACCGCTACAAGTCGCCGGGATTCGCGGTGATTTTTATCGATGTGGATCACTTCAAGCAGATCAATGACACCCTGGGCCACAGTGCTGGCGATCAGCTGCTCAAGGAGGTGAGCCGCCGCCTGCAGACCTGCATCCGGCAAAATGATCTGGTGGCCAGACTGGGGGGTGACGAGTTTGTCATCTATCTGGACAGCAGCAAGAGCGACGATGACATCAGCCCGGTGCTCAACCGCATTATCAGTCGTCTCTCCTACCCGTTCCGGCTACTCGGCAACGAGTTGAGCATTACCGTCAGCCTGGGGGTATCGAGCGTATCCGAGCAAACCTCAGATATCTGCCAGCTGCTCCATCAGGCCGATCTGGCCATGTATCAGGCCAAACGCAATGGTCGCAGTCGCATCGTCAGCTACTCGGATGATTGCATCAACCAGAACTGGAATTCGCCGGAAGAGATGCTGGCCAGAGCCCTGCGGGAGGGGCGTATCGTCCCCTACTTCCAGCCGGTGATCCGGCTGCAGGATAGCCGCCTGACCGGACTGGAGGTGATGGCGCGCTGGCTGACCGAGGAGGGGATTCTGAAGGATGCGTTCGACTTTATTCCGCTGGCGGAGCAGTGCGGCCTGATTCTGGAGCTGGATTACCAGATCCTGCGCCACACCTGTCAGCAACTGAAAAACTGGCTGCCAATCTCCGGGCAGAGCAAGTTCAAGGTCGCCATCAATCTGTCGGGCAAGCATCTGGTCAACCATGACCACATCATGCGACTGATGGGGATCATCGAAGAGGAAGGTGTCGCCCCCGGCTATCTGATTTTTGAATTCAACGAGCGGGAACTGTCGCGACAAGATTCCGATGCACTGGCGTCGCTGCACGAGCTGCGCGCCAAGGGTATCCAGATCAGCCTCGATGATTTCGGCACCGGCTTCTCCTCCCTCAACGCTCTGTTCCACTTCCCGGTGGATTACATCAAGGTGGATGACAGCTTTACCCAGCGGATGCTGCAATCGCCCAAAGATTTGGCGCTGATCCGCGCCATGCGGGATATCTGTCAGGATCTCGATTACACCCTGGTAGTCGAGGGGATCGAGAACCAGCAGCAATTGCAGAAGCTGATTGATATCGGCTGCCGGATGGGGCAAGGGCGCTATATCTCACCGCCCATGCCGGGAGCAGACATAGTACCGCTACTGACCCCGGCAAATCCTTAGGATTAATCCTTCTTGAACAGCGCCCGCAGGTTGGCAACACCAACCTGCCCCTTCTGCTGGCGCTCCTCGGCAGTCACCTTCTTCTGGTTTTCCCATTCAAGGTCATCTTGCGGCAGCTCCAGCAGGAAGCGGCTCGGCTCTGGCCGTACCGACTCGCCAAACTGACGCCGCTCCTTGCAGAGGGTGAAGGTCAGTTCGGTCTGAGCCCGGGTGATCCCCACGTAGGCGAGACGCCGCTCCTCCTCCACATTGTCCTCGTCGATGCTGGTCTGGTGAGGCAGCAAGCCCTCCTCCATCCCCACCATGTAGACATAGGGGAACTCCAGCCCCTTTGAGGCATGCAGCGTCATCAACTGCACCTGATCCGCATCATCCTCCCCTTCGTTGCGCTCCATCATGTCGCGCAGGGTGAGGCGAGTGACCACCTGGGCCAGCGTCATCGACTCCTCCAGCTCATCCCCTTCCAGCATCTCGGTGATCCAGCGATAGAGAGTGGAGACGTTCTGCATCCGCATCTCGGCCGCTTTCGGGCTGGGGGAGGTCTCGTAGAGCCACTCTTCGTAGTGGATCTCCTTAATCATGTCCCGCACCGCCTCCACCGGATTGCCACGCTGCGCCTGATCGCCAAGGCGAACCAGCCAGTTGGTGAAGGCCTGCAGGGCCACGAGGCCACGGCCGGAGAGGTGCTGCTCCAGCCCCAGCTCGAAGCTGGCAGCAAACAGACTCTTGCCGCGCTGGTTGGCGTATTGGCCAAGCTTTTCGAGGGTGGTGGGGCCGATCTCGCGACGCGGCAGGTTGACCACCCGCAGGAAGGCGGTGTCCTCATCCGGATTCACCAGCAGCTTGAGGTAGGCCATGATGTCCTTGATCTCGGTGCGGGAGAAAAACGAGGTGCCGCCGGAGATACGGTAAGGGATCCGGTTGGTCATCAGCGCCTTCTCGAAGATGCGCGACTGATGGTTGCCCCGATAGAGGATGGCGTAATCCTTGAACCGGGTGCGGTTCATAAACTTGTGTCCCATCATCTCGGCGGCGATCCGCTCCGCTTCGTGCTCCTCGTTCTTGGCAAACAGCACCTTGAGCTTCACCCCTTCATCCAACTCGGAGAAGAGCGCCTTGTCATAGACGTGGGGGTTGTTGGCGATCAGGATGTTGGCGCACTTGAGGATCCGCCGCTTGGAGCGGTAGTTCTGCTCCAGCTTGATCAGCTTGAGGCTGGGGAAATCCTCGCTCAGCAGCACCAGATTCTGCGGCTTGGCACCGCGCCAGGAGTAGATAGACTGGTCATCATCCCCTACCACGGTAAAACGTGCCCGCTCGCCGACGATCTGCTTCACCAGCTCGTATTGGCTGGTGTTGGTGTCCTGATACTCATCGACCAGCAGATAGCGGATCTTGTTCTGCCAGCGCTCGCGCACCTCCTGATTGCTCTTGAGCAGCAGGGTCGGCATCACGATGAGGTCGTCAAAATCCAGCGCGTTATAGGCCACCATCTGGCGGTGATAACGCTCGTAGAGCTGGGCCATCAACACCTCTTCCGGCCCGCGAGCGATGCGCATGGCGCGGGCTGGCAGGATAAGGTCGTTTTTCCAGTTGGAGATTTGGCTGATAAGGGCCGAGAGCTTGTCCTTGTCGTTGTCGAGCTCGTCTTCAGTCAACTCTTTCAGCAGCGCCAGCTGGTCGGTGTCATCGAACAGGGAGAAGTTCGCCTTGAGATTCAGGCTCTTGTGCTCCCGGCGGATGATCTCGAGCCCCAGGGTATGGAAGGTGGAGACCATCAGCCCCCGCGCCTCCTTGCGACCCAAAGTCTGGCCAACCCGCTCCTTCATCTCCCGCGCAGCCTTGTTGGTAAAGGTGACCGCCGCTATGTTGCGCGCACTGTAGCCGCACTGCTGCACCAGATAGGCAATCTTGTTGGTGATGACGCGGGTCTTGCCCGATCCGGCACCCGCCAGCACCAGGCAAGGGCCGGAGACATACTTGACCGCTTCGTTCTGATTGGGGTTAAGCTTCATGGGCCGGATCTCTTGGCTTATGATGAGGGGCGGCATTGTACCAGAAATCACCCGATGAGCCGTACCTGCTGCACGGCAGGCAACCGCCAATCGGGCTTATCGCACCTTGTGTTCGGGCGCTATTTTCAGGATCATGGCTGACCTTCGAAATGATGATTTTTTCCAGATAGTGAGGGGAGCATGAATCAGCAACAGCACAACCAACTGCGCAGCCAGTTTCCGGCCTTGGCGCAGGAGGTAAACGGCCACCCTCTGGTCTATCTGGACAACGCCGCCACCACCCAGAAACCACAAGCGGTACTGGATGCCATCGCTCACTACTATGGGGTCGACAACGCCAACGTGCACCGTGCCGCCCACGCCCTGAGTGGCCGCGCGACCCGCGCCTTCGAAACAGCCCGCGAGACGGTCGCCCGCTTTATCAATGCGGCTCGCAGCCACGAGGTGATCTGGACCCGCGGCACCACGGAGGCGATCAATCTTGTGGCCCAGAGCTGGGGGATGAGCGAGCTCAAAGCGGGGGACGAGATCATCCTCAGCACCCTGGAGCACCACGCCAACATTGTCCCGTGGCAACTGGTCGCCCAACGCACAGGAGCGGTGATCCGGGTCATCCCCCTCAATGAGCGGGGCGATCTCGATCTGGCCGCCTATCACGCCATGCTGGGGCCACGTACCCGATTGGTGAGCGTGGCCCATGTTTCCAATGCCCTCGGCACCGTCAATCCGGTCACCCGGATAGTAGAGGCCGCCAAAACGGTTGGCGCCGTGACGCTGATCGACGGCGCCCAGGCGGTGGCTCATCTCGAGGTGGATGTGCAAGCCATCGGTTGCGACTTCTACGCCTTCTCCGGCCACAAGCTCTATGGCCCGACCGGCATCGGTGTGTTGTGGGGCCGCACCGAGCTATTGGAGCGGATGCCGCCCTGGCAAGCCGGTGGCGAGATGATCGATCGGGTCAGTTTCAGCGGCACCACCTTCAATACCCTGCCTTTCAAATTCGAGGCGGGCACCCCCCATATCGCTGGCGCTATCGGCCTCGCCGCCGCCATCGACTTTGTGATGGCGCAAGATAGGGAATGGCTCGCCCAACATGAGCAGGCACTGACCGACTATCTGGTAGCTGGCCTGCAACAAGTGCCGGGGTTGCGTCTGGTCGGCGAACCCGGCCAACGCGCCGGTGCGGTCTCTTTCTTGCTCGACGACATCCACCCGCAAGATGCTGCTACCCTGCTCGACATACAGGGTATCGCCCTGCGAGTCGGCCATCACTGCGCCATGCCGCTGATGGAATCGCTCGGGATCGGCGGCACCATGCGCGCCTCGCTGGCTTGCTACAACAATCGGGATGATGTCGACGCCCTGCTGGCCGCCCTGCACAAACTCTGTGACTTCTTCTAAGGCAGACAACCGAATGAGTGACCTCGCAAGCTATACCCAGATTGGCCTTGAGCCCAACGCCGACACCATCCGCCAGCAGTTTGCCGCCGCCCACGGCTGGGAGAACCAGTATCGGCTCATCATCCAGCTCGGCAAGCAGCTGCCAGCGCTACCCGCCGAATGGCAGCAGGAGGAGTTCCGCCTCAAGGGGTGTGAAAGCCAGGCTTGGCTGAAGGGAGAACAAAGCGAGGATGGCTGCTGGCACTTTGCCTGTGATTCCGATGCCCGCATCGTGCGTGGCCTCATCGTCATCGTGCTGGCAGCACTCAACCACCAATCGTCTGCGGCGATCCAGGCCTTTGATATGGAAGGCTATTTCACCGAACTGGGACTTGAGAAACACTTGAGCCCGTCACGAGGTAACGGGCTCAGAGCTATCGTGCTGGCGATCCGGGAACAGGCTGTCTAACCCGCTCTGTTCAGTGGTCGATTAGGCTTCACCAATCGACCCGGCTTCTTCATTCCCGCTCTCTTTCTCGGCGCGGGCCCCCCGCTCAGCAATCGTCTTCAATACCCGGGACGCGGCAACCAGCCCAAAGGTTGCCGTCACCGGCGTCACGGCGCCAAAACCGGAGGCGCAATCCATCTTCATGGTGCCATCGCTGGCCGCCTTGGCCTGACAGGTGCCACCATTACCATCCGGATAACTCAGCTGCTCGGTTGAGAAGACACACTCCACCCCGAATTTGCGCGCCGGATTCTTGCTGAAGTTGTGCAGCCGGCGCAAATCGGAGCGCACCTTGGCCGCCAACGGGTCTTGAATAGTCTTGGCCAGATCCGCCACAGTGATCTGGGTCGGATCCATCTGCCCGCCAGCACCACCCGCCACAATCACCGGGATCTTGTTGCGCTTGCAGAAGGCAATCAGCGCCACCTTGGCCTTGACCGAATCGATGGCATCCACCACATAGTCAAACTCCCGCTTGATATGCTCGGCCAGGTTATCAGCGGTGACGAAATCGTCCACCTCGATCACTTCGCAATCAGGATTGATGGCGCGAATACGCTCGGCCATCACCTCGGTCTTGAGGCGACCAACCGTCCCCTGCATAGCGTGGATCTGGCGATTGGTGTTGGTGATGCAGATATCGTCCATGTCGATCAGGGTGATCTGGTTGATTCCGGCGCGGGCCAGCGCCTCTGCCGCCCAGGAGCCCACGCCACCGATCCCCACCACACAGACTTTCGCCTGGCTAAAGGAACACAGGGCATTCTGACCATAAAGACGGGCAATGCCCCCGAATCGCTGTAGATATTCTGCTTTCATACCACCACCTTGCTTGAGGGCGGCCATTATAACGGCAACCACCGCCAGCCGCGATGGCAGAACCGGAGAAAATCGGGAAGGAAAAACAGGGAAAACGGCAGAGAAGAGGGAATAAAAGGTCAGTTATTAGACGATTTTATGAATTGCAGGTAATAAAAAACCCCGCTTGATGAGCGGGGTTCTTAAGTTGGGTGCCTGGCAGTGTCCTACTCTCGCATGGCGAATGCCACACTACCATCGGCGCTACCG
>NZ_JAJNOE010000023.1:0-58000 GCF_027854445.1 Aeromonas sp. PI_26 | reverse complement strand
TGGGGTTTGATCTCCCTCGGTGACCGTACCGGTGTCAGCGGAGATGACCGGGGCATCGTCGGTGCCGGTGATGGTGATGGTGACGATGTGCGGCGTGCCATCCACGCTCTGTACGGTAAAGGTCTCAACTTTCTGCTCGTCTTTGCCCAGGTACTGCACTTTGCTGTTGTCGACGTTGTAGGTCCACTTGCCATCGGCATCGATGGTCAGGTTGCCCAGCGCACCATTGCTCGGGGTGCCGTTACCGGCTACAAACTTGGCTTCTTCAGCCCCGTCTACATCAGTCACAGTCAGCACGCCGCTATCAGTCAGCACATCTGGGCTGGCATCTTCAGTCACAGCACCAATGTCGTCACCCGCGATGATGGCTGCGTCGTTGACCGGAGTAACAGTCCCGGTCACACCGCCTGTCGAGCTGTTCACCCCATCGGTAATGGTGTATTCAAACGCGATGTTGCCATTGAAATCCGGGGCCGGTGTAAAGATCAGCTGGCCATTGATCAAGGTGACGGAACCATTGCTGATCGCTACCGTGCCGCCTTCGGCAATGGTCTGGCCATTGATAGCGGTAATGGTGAGGCGATCGCCATCCGCATCCGTGTCGTTGCCAAGCACATTAATGGTGACGGCGCCGTCCTCCGCCACGGTGAACTGGTCGTCACCCGGCAGGGGCGCAGCATTCACCACGCTATTGTCGGTCCCCTTGGGCGAGGTGTTGCCCACCGGGTCGGTCAGGGTGGCATCCACGGTGATGGGGCCGTTGACCGGCAGATCCGTGGTGGGGATAGTCAGGGTGACCTGGGTGCGGCCGATGTCGTCGGTTGTCAAAATTCTGCTGGAGTCAGGCACGCCATCACCATTCCAGTCCACATCGAGACGATCGCCTGCCTTGGCATCCCCTGGCAGCCGGATAATGACACCCACCCCAGTTTCACGCTCGTTCGCGGAGATGACATTATCTGCCCCATCCAGGATTTCGACCTGTGGAGCGGAGGGAGCGGTACTGTCAACGCTGCCATTGTCGGTTGCCGTTCCTGTATTCCCCGCAGGATCGGTGACACTGGCTGTGACGGTATAAGAACCCTCGGCCAAGGGAGTGACCACATCCACTGTGAAGGTACCGCCGGGTGTAACGATAGCGTTTAGAGTCTGTTGATTGCCGTTGGCATCGGTGACCAGCAGGGTGACGATGCTGCCAACGGGAGCATCCGTGGTTCCGGTCAGGGTCGGAGTCGTGTCATTGGTGTTATCTGGCGCTACCACGGAAATGGTGGGCGGAGTCAGGTCAAATACTTCATCCTCGCCAGCTGCACCCAACGGTGGCTCGCCATCGGTGTTGTAGGTGGTATCGAAGGTGGCTTCAGCAATGGTTGCAGAACCGGTACGGTCGATGGTGACAAAACCGCCGTTGCCACTGGCACCGGCGACGCCCCCGATATCGCCACCACCGGCGGCAGGTGCACCGCCTGCGGCAGAGGCTTCAAAGGCCTGGGTCGGGTCCGCGCCGCCCAAAATGGCCTGTTGTAGGGCACTGATATCATCAGGAGTACCTGCAGCGCCGTTTTGCGCCAGCTGGGGAGCATCTCCCTCTTCGGCAGGCTCACTCTGTTCGCTGGCTGGTTGCACATTGAATGACTGTCCGCCGCCCATGAAACTGGCGCCATCCGGCGACATGATCACCGCCCCTTTCGGCAGCACATCACCTTCAGCCAACAGCTTCCGGCTGCCATCTGCGGCAACCAGATAAATTTGTCCTTTAAGTTGGGTTACGGTTACGCCCTGTTCCAAGGTAACGGCATTGGTGATCATGTTCTCTCCTGAATCCTGATTTGAATGCAATAAGCCACAGCCTACTTTGCAGACTGAGGGGAAAAATAACCAGCTCGAAAATTCGAAAGGATAGACCGATTTGAGGCTGAACTGTTCAGCCAGACAGAAGTGTATAAAACGAGGTTGCGAGAATGGTAAAAACCAAAATTATCAATAGATTACAGAATGATGACGGGAGCATGACAAGGCATGCTCCCGTCAGGATTAACCCTAGGCTCCCGCCCAGAGGATGATAGCCAGCAGCTGTGGCGAGATGATCCGCAGGAACATCACCAGCGGGTAGACAGTGGCGTATGAGAGCGCACTGGCGCCACTGGTCGGGTGCATGGCGTTGGCAAAGGCCAGCGCGGGAGGATCTGTCATGGAGCCGGCCAGCAAGCCGCACAGGGTCAGATAGTTCATCTTGCCGTAGAGGCGCGCCAGCACACCGACCACCAGCAGCGGGATCAGGGTAATCGCCATACCGTAGAGCATCCAGGCTGGGCCATCACCGTTGATCAGGGTATCGACGAAACCGGCACCGGACTTGAAGCCGACCACCGCCAGAAACAGCACGATCCCGATCTCCCGCAGCGCCAGGTTGGCACTGGGGGGCATGAACCAGTAGAGCTTGCCGATGCTGCCAATCCGCGACAGGATCAGCGCCACCACCAACGGCCCGCCCGCCAGACCCAGCTTGAGGGCGGCCGGGAAACCGGGCAGGTAGAAGGGGATGGAGCCAAGCAGCACGCCAAGACCGATCCCGATAAAGACCGGCAGCATCTGCACCTGCTGCAGTTTCTGCTGCACGTTGCCGACCACATTGGTTACCGCTTCGATGGCATCGAGGCGCCCCACTAGGTTGAGAATGTCACCGAACTGCAGGCTGGTCTGGCTGGTCGGCACCAGCTCGATACCGGCCCGATTGAGGCGGGAGATCACCACGTCATAGCGTTGTTTGATATCCAGATCGCGGATCTTCTTGCCAAGAACCTGCTCGTTGGTCACCACAACCCGCTCGACGCGCAGATCGGTGCCCCGGGTCGAGAGCGAGGTCTCCACCTCCTCCCCCAGCACCAGCAACACCTTGTGCAGCGCGTGACGCTCACCGACCAGGTGCAGCAAGTCACCCAGTTCGATACGGGATTCCGGCCGTGGCACCATCAGCTCGTCGCCACGCTTGAGCCGTGAACAGATGACATCCGACTCGTCGAGACTCGGGATCTCGCTCAGCATCAGGCCGTGCATATTGGGGTTGCGCACCGCGATGTTGATGGTCTGCAAGCTCTCCTTGATTTTACCGGTTTGTAGCTCGAACTGGGCGGCTTCATCGTCGATCTTGATGCGAAAGAAGACCCTGACCAGCCACATGGTGAGCAAAATGCCACAGATACCAAACGGATAGGCAACCGCATAGCCCATCCCCATCAAACCGGTAGAACCGGGCGCAGCGCCCAGCTCGGCCAGGATCTGCTGGCCCGCACCGAGAGATGGCGTATTGGTGACGGCACCGGAGAAGACCCCCAGAATGACCGGCAACGGCACATCGAAAAATTGATGCAAGCCAGCGGCCACCACGCAGCCAAGGATGACCAGTAAAGCGGCAAAGGCGTTGAGTTTGAGACCCGAGCTGCGCAATGACGAGAAGAAACCCGGCCCGACCTGGATGCCGATGGTATAGACAAACAGGATCAGGCCAAATTCTTGAATAAAGTGAAGCGTTTGTGCATCCAGCGCGAGATCGGAGGCGCCTGCAAAGTGACCTACTATGATGCCGCCGAACAGCACCCCCCCTATTCCCAAGCCAACGCCATAGACTCGCCAGTTTCCCAGCCAGAGTCCTAGCACTGCCACCAGCGACAACATGCTGATGGAAAGCGCGATTTCACTCATTTCGTGCATCCTTTGCGAATTGAACTGGCCCTAGCTTGTCAGCAAACGCTGATGCCAACTGTGTGATACCGCACGAATTTATCCTTTTACGCGCTAAAAATACCAATTAAGGGCTAGTTGCAAGACGTTAGGCGACGTAGCCGTAAATGGCCATAAAGTGACAAACGCTGCCACCCAGCACAAAGAGATGCCAGATGGCATGGTTATAGGGGATCTGCTTGGCCACATAGAAGATGACCCCGAGACTGTAGATAAGGCCGCCGAGCCCGAGCAGCAGCAGCCCCTCACCGGCCAGATGGATATAGAGCTGATAGATAACCACCAGCGACAGCCAGCCCAGCATCAGATAGGTAAACAGCGACAACTTCTTGAAGCGGTTGATAAACACCAGCTTGAACACCACGCCAGCCAGCGCCAGGGCCCAGATCACCACCATCAAGCCCTTCGCCAGCGGCGTGTCGAGCGCCACCAGCAGGAAGGGGGTATAGGTGCCGGCAATCAGCAGATAGATGGCGCAGTGATCAAACACCTTGCACCAGCGTCTGGCCCGCCCTTCCGCCATGCTGTGATAGAGGGTAGAGGCGAGATAGAGCAGCACCAGACTGCCGCCATAAAGGCTGTAGCTCACCAGCGCCTGCGTACCCTGCCCCCATCCCTTGATGAGCAACAGCACCAGCCCGACAATCCCCAGCAACAATCCCGCACCGTGACTCAGCCGGTTTGCCAGCTCCTCCCGGGGGGAGTAATCCATCACACCACTCATAACATTCACTCCGTCATCATTGGCGACACTCTACCCAGCACCATTTCGGAGTACAAGTGTTCGCTTAAAAAATGGGGTGGCTGTCACCCGCCCCCCTTTGGTGTATGCTCTGCCGCCGATGCCCGAGACAAGCGGCATAGACACCTAACCCGGTGACCTGGTCTGGAGAACCTGATGAAGTTGACTGAGCTGTTTGCACAAGCGGATCCCGCCTTTGGCGAGGCGATGAACACCTTGCTGGAGAGCTTCCACCACTCCGACGACAGTCAGGCCCCCTATCAGCGCGACCTGTTCACCCACCAGCTCGATCAATCCCGCATGCCTGCAGTCGGCCAACCTATCGAGGAGTATCTCGCCCGGCTGGCTACTCTGGTACCCGGCGCCTCGCACCTCACCTCGCCACGCTACATGGGCCATATGACGGCGCCACTGCCGGCCTATACCGCCGAGCTGTCGCGCCTGCTGGTGATGCTCAACCAGAATCCGATGAAGATGGAGTCCTCCCGCCTGCTCAGCTTTCTGGAGCGAGAGGTGCTGGCCAAGCTGCACCGCCTCATCTATGGCCGGGACGATGCCTTCTACGGCGAGCAGATGCATGCCAAGGATGCCGCCCTCGGCGTCATGACCAGCGGCGGCACCATCGCCAATGTCACGGCACTTTGGCTGGCCCGCAACCGCGCCTGTGGCGACAACCTGTTCGCCCTCTATGAGCAGGGCTATCGGGGCGCCGTCATTCTGGGCTCCCGCCTGATGCACTACTCCTTCGACAAGGGGATGGATCTGCTGGGGCTGGGCGCCCGCAGCGTTTGGCGCCTCGAGACCGACGAGCAGAACCGGCTCAGTCTGGCTGCGCTGGAGCAGGCGCTGATCCAGTGCAAAGATCAGAAATTGAAGGTGCTGGCATTGGTCGGCGTAGCAGGCAGTACCGACTTTGGCTCCATCGACCCCCTGCCTGAGCTGGCGGTCATCGCCGAGCGCGAGCAGATCCACTTCCACGTGGATGCCGCCTGGGGTGGCCCGACCCTCTTCTCCCCCCGCTATCAAAACCTGCTGGCCGGGATCGAGCGCGCAGATACCGTCACTCTGGATGGCCACAAACAGCTGCTGGTGCCGCTTGGTACCGGCATGCTGCTCTGCCGCCAGCCCGACCTGATGATGGCGGTCAAGCGGGAGGCGCCCTATGCCATTCGCGCCACCTCGTTCGATCAGGGCCGCTTTACCCTGGAGGGCACCCGCCCGGCCAATGCCCTCTATCTGGATGCAGCCTTCCAGCTCTTCGGCCAGCAAGGCTATGCCGAGCTTATCGAGGCCAACTACGACCGTGCCCGGCTGATGGCAGAGCTCATCGAAAGCGACCCCGCCTTCGAGCTGATGTCGGCTCCGGTGATGAATCTGCTCTCCTACCGCTGCATCCCGCCCCATCTGCAGGGCAAGGCGCTGAACGAAGCAGCCAACGAGCAGATCAACGACTTCAACGTGGCGCTGCAAAAAGCCCAGCGGGCCGAGGGGCACAGCTTTGTCTCCCGCACCCAGCGGGCGGTGGTGCGCTACGGTGCCCAGCCGCTTACCCTGCTGCGTGCCGTGCTGCTCAACCCGCTTATTGAAGAGCGCCATATCCGCGACCTGCTGGCCGACCAGCAGCGACTGGGGATCTCCATTGCACGCCAACTGTTTGGCGACAGCGCGGAACCGGCGTAAAAATGAGCGGTCTTATTCATTTGCCGTTGTCCGCCATGCAGGTAGACTGGGCGAAATTTGCAGGCCATTTTTGAGGACTAGGCGCCAACAATGAAGCAATTTATTGAATTTATTCCACTTATCGTTTTCTTCGCGGTCTACAAGTTCTACGACATCTACATGGCTACCGGCGCACTGGTAGTGGTCACCGGTCTGCAGCTCGCCTATAGCTGGATCCGCTATCGCAAGGTCGAGAAGATGCAGCTCTTCACCTTCATCTTGGTCGGCTTCTTCGGCGGCCTCACCGTCTTCTTCCACGATGACACCTTCATCAAGTGGAAAGTGACCGTCATCAACGTACTGTTCGCTCTGGGTCTGCTCATCAGCCGTTACGGCTTTGGCAAGAATCTGATCAAACAGATGCTGGCCAAAGAGCTGCAAGCACCCGATAAGGTCTGGGACTCAGTCAATCTCGGCTGGGTCGGCTTCTTTACCGTCTGTGGCCTGCTCAACCTCTACGTGGCGTTTAACCTGCCGCAGGAGATGTGGGTCAACTTCAAGGTGTTCGGCCTGCTGGGAATGACGCTGGTCTTTACCCTGCTGAGTGGCGTCTATCTCTACCGCCACATCCCTGCCGAGCAGTTGTCCCAGCAAAAAGACGAACCCAAAAAGTAACCCTCATCAGAAAAGGATCCTCTCATGTGGTATCTCATCTACTCAGAAGATGTTCCCGATAGCCTGCCGCTGCGCAAGCAGGTTCGCCCTGCCCATCTGGCTCGCCTGCAAGCCCTGCAGGATGAGGGTCGGCTGCTGACCGCCGGCCCCAACCCGGCTATCGATGCCGAGGATCCGGCCGATGCCGGCTTTACCGGCAGCACTGTCATAGCCGAGTTTGCCTCGCAAGCGGACGCCCAGGCCTGGGCCGATGCCGATCCCTATGTGG
The DNA here is from genome assembly GCF_027854445.1 of Aeromonas sp. PI_26. Lineage (NCBI taxonomy): Bacteria > Pseudomonadati > Pseudomonadota > Gammaproteobacteria > Aeromonadales > Aeromonadaceae > Aeromonas > Aeromonas sp. PI_26. The sequence continues at coordinate 50,915 of NZ_JAJNOE010000023.1, read as the reverse complement.
CAGCTGGCGTCTATGCCAAAGTGACCATCAAGCCGTTCAAGAAGGTCTTCTGACCCAAAGTGAATAGCGAAATAAAAAAGGCCGGACTGGAAGTTTACTCCAGTCCGGCCTTTGTGCATCCCGGTATCAGCCTCACGCCCTGGCGACAAACCAGGGGTTGAGGATGTCGGACTTGTTATAGCGTAGCGGCGAGCCATCGAGTTGGGTGACGCTGCCCCCCGCCCCCTCCAACACCGCTTGCGCCGCACCGGTATCCCACTCGCAGGTGGGGGCGAGGCGCGGATAGAGCTCGGCGCCCCCCTCGGCGATGATGCAGAACTTCAGCGAACTGCCCATAGAGACCAGCTCGATTTCCCCAAAGGGAGCCAAGAAATCGAGGGTCTCCTGCGACAGGTGGTTGCGACTGCCCACCACCCGCCACGCTTCTCCTTCACGATGAGGCCGGGTCTGGATGGACTCGCGCTTGCCATCGGCGATGCGCCAGGCGCCTACTCCTTTGCCGCCATACCAGAGCTTGTCCAGCACCGGCGCATAAACCAGCCCCCAGCGCGGCGCCCCCTCTTCAATCAGTGCGATATTGACGGTGAACTCGCCGTTGCGGGAGACAAACTCCTTGGTGCCATCGAGGGGATCCACCAGCCAGTAGCGTGACCAGCCGTGGCGCGCCGCCATCACCTCGGGCCCCGACTCCTCGGACAATACAGGGATGTCGGGTGTCAGCCGTGCCAACGCCTGAACGATCACCTCATGAGCCCCCTTGTCAGCCGCGGTCAGCGGACTCTCGTCGCTCTTGTACTCCACCGCGAAGGGCTGGCTGTAGATGGCCATAATGGCCGCCCCCGCCGCGCGGGCGACAGGTTCAAGTTCGGTGATATCGGGGTGGTACATAACAGGCTCGATCAGTGGGTGAGAAACCCAGTCTATCGCGTTTGTCATCAACCGCTTATAGCTGATTGCACTGAATTATATTGCCCCTGCTTCTCTTGTCCCGTGCTGCCATCGGCCGGTACCAGCAGCACTTCGATACCGGCATTGCGCAGGCCGGAAAGGATATCGGCAGGCACGGCATCGTCGGTGATCAGGGTGTGAATACGCAGGGTATCGATGATCTTGTGCAAGCTGCGCCGGCCAAACTTGCTGGAGTCGGTGACCACCACAATCCGCTCGGCCACCTGACACATGCAGCGGTTGAGGCGTGCTTCGTCCTCATGATGGGTGCTAACGCCGCGCTCCAGATCGATGCCATCCACCCCGAGAAACAGCATGTCAAAGTGGTAGTTTTGCAGGGACTGCTCCGCTTGTGCACCGTAGAAGGAGAGCGACTTGCGGCGCAGATGTCCACCCGTCATCAGCAGCTCCACCCCTTCTGCTTCGAGCAGTTCATTCGCCACATTCATACCGTTGGTCATCACCAGGATCTCCTGATGTCCCTTCAGATGACGCGCTACCTCCAGTGTTGTCGTCCCCGAATCGAGGATAAGGCGACAACCGGAGGGCACCAGGGTCGCCGCCAGCGCACCGATCCGCTGTTTCACCGGGGTATTGAGCACACTCTTGTCGGCAATAGTGCGCTCCGGCACCGTCTGGCCCGGTTCACACAGCAGGGCGCCGCCGTAAGCCCGCACGGCCACCCCCTGCTTCTCCAGAAAGGCCAGATCGTTGCGGATGGTCACGGTAGAGACCTGATAGTGACTCGCCAGCTCGTTGACCTGAACGCTGCCATTGCTGCGCAGCTGCTGAATAATCCGCTCCCGCCGCTCGCTGGTTCCGAGCGCACCTTTTTCGCTTGTTTGCATAGTTCTTCTGCCGAAATGCTGTAGTGAAAGATCGCTTTCACTTCGTTACGTTTGCATATTAACGCTCAGCGAAGGTGCCAAATCAAGCCTTCATTACGCTTTACTACCACTCTCTCCATCTTTACCCATCATTCACAACCTTTCGATACCTTTCTTTTTGTGATCCATCTCAAGATCTAACGACTCTTTTGTTTCGTTTTCTTTCCCTCCCTACTACCGTAAAGAAAAGAAATCGAAAGAACCTTTCCATCCGCAGCAACCAAGGAACATCAAAATGAAATCCATGCTGGCACTGGTCGAAAGACATAAACAGGGAGAACAGACCGGGATCTACGCCGTCTGCTCCGCTCACCCTCTGGTGCTGGAGGCCGCGCTGCGGCTGGCCGCCGAAGGGGATGAGCTGCTGCTGGTCGAGGCCACCTCCAACCAAGTGGATCAGTTTGGCGGCTATACCGGCATGACCCCCGCCGACTTTCGCGATCGCCTCTACGAGCTGGCGGCACAGTGTCACTTTCCGGCACAGCGCCTCATTCTGGGGGGCGATCATCTGGGTCCCAACCGCTGGCAGGGGGAACCGGTCGAGCAGGCCATGGCACATGCCGAAGATCTCATCGCCAGCTATGTCGCTGCCGGGTTCAAGAAGATCCACCTCGACTGCAGCATGTCCTGTCAGGGCGATCCCGTTCCCCTGACCGATGAGCTGGTCGCAGAGCGAGCCGCACGGCTGGCGCAGATCGCCGAGCAAACCTGTCTGGCCACTTTTGGCGAGAGCGATCTGGTCTATGTGATTGGCACCGAGGTGCCGGTACCGGGCGGTGCCCATGAAGATCTTGCCGAGCTGGCGGTCACCACGCCGGAGGCGGCGCGCCATACCCTCGAGGCCCATCAAGAGGCCTTCAACAAGGCGGGGCTGGCCCATATCTGGCCGAGAGTGATCGGTCTGGTGGTGCAACCCGGCGTCGAGTTTGACCATACCCGCGTCATCGATTACCGGCCCGAAAAAGCGGCGCCCCTTCGCCGGATGATCGAAGCCTATCCCCACATGGTGTTCGAGGCCCACTCCACCGATTACCAGACTCCCGAGGCCTACCGCCAGCTGGTACGCGACCACTTTGCCATTCTCAAAGTGGGCCCCGCCCTCACCTTCGCCCTGCGCGAAGCGCTGTTTGCCCTTGCCGCCATCGAGGAGGAACTGGTGGTTGCCAAGGCGTGCTCCGGTCTGCGCAAAGTGATGGAAGAGACCATGCTGGAGCGCCCCGACTTCTGGCGTAGCCACTATCAGGGCAGTGCCAACGAGAGCCGACTGGCCCGTGGCTACAGCTATTCGGATCGCATTCGCTACTACTGGCCCGATAGCCGGGTCGATGAGTGCTACGCCAGATTGCTGGCCAATCTGGCAGCGGAGCCCATCCCGCTCCCCCTGCTGAGCCAGCATCTGCCCCTGCAGTATCGCAAGGTGCGTCAGGGCTCGCTCTCGGCCAATCCCCACGACCTCATTCTCGATCAGGTGCAGGAGGTGCTGCGGCACTACGCCAGCGCCTGCACTGCGGCCTCTCGCCGCCATTCCCAGCTCGACCCTGTTGTATAAGGAGTTGCAGACATGATCCTTGGTTATCCAGAAGAGATGTTGCGCAGTGCCAATGGCCTGGCGACTGCCCGTGAAATTCGCCAGCAACCCGCCACCTGGCGCGAGACCCTCGCCATGGTCGAGGCGTGCCGTCCTGCGCTGACCCGTTTTCTGACCCCCCTGCTCACCCGACAAGAGCTGCGCATCATCCTGACCGGGGCTGGCACCTCCGCCTTTGCCGGTCGGGCGCTCGCCCCCTATCTCTCGGCCCACCTGCATGCCCGGGTCGAGGCGATCGCCACCACGGATATCGTCACCGATCCGGCCGAGTATCTGGCCGAAGATTGCCCTACCCTGCTTATCTCCTTTGCCCGCTCCGGCAACAGCCCCGAGAGCGTGGCGGCGGTCGAACTGGCCAGCCAGCTGCTCAGCCACTGCCACCATCTGGTGCTGACCTGCAACGGTGAAGGGGCGCTCTATCGCCGCTGCCAGCAAGATGCCCACTCTCTGGCCCTGCTGATGCCACCCCAGACCAATGATCGCAGCTTCGCCATGACCAGCAGCCTGACCAGCATGATGCTGAGCTGCCTGTCTCTCTTCCTGCCAGAGCGGTTCAACCGCCAGCGCTGCGAGCAACTGGTCACCACCAGCGACGCCATTCTGGAGCAGGTTGTGCAGCGCGTACCGACATGGAATGAGCAGTTGCCCGAACGGGTCATCTATCTTGGCAGCGGCAGTCTGCAAGGGGTGGCGCAGGAGGCGGCACTCAAGCTGCTGGAGCTGACCGCCGGCCGTCTGGTCGCCATGTTCGACTCCCCCACCGGTTTTCGCCACGGCCCGAAATCGGTCGTCAACGAGCAGACGCTCATCGTGCTGCTCATCTCCAACGACCCTTACACCCGGCAATACGATCTGGATCTGCTGCGCGAGCTGCGAAGCGATGGCAAGGCCGCCCGGGTAGTCGCCATCGCCGACCAGCACCATCCCGCCATCGAGGAGGGGGAGCACATCTACCTGCCCCACACCCTGCATGGAGACGATGCCCAGCTCGCCTTCTGCTACTTGCTCTATGCCCAGTACTACGCCTTCCATACCTCGCTGGAACTGGGGATCAGCCCGGACAATCCCTGCCCCACCGGTCAGGTCAACCGGGTCGTACAGGGGGTCAATATCTATCCGTTCCACCAAGAAGGAGTGCTGTGATGCCCAATATCGTATTGAGCCGGATCGATGAGCGCCTGATCCACGGTCAGGTCGGCGTCCAGTGGGTCGGCTTTGCCGGTGCCAATCTGGTGCTGGTCGCCAACGACGAAGTGGCAGAGGACCCCATCCAGCAGAACCTGATGGAGATGGTACTGGCCGAAGGTATTGCGGTGCGGTTCTGGCCGCTCCAGAAGGTGATCGACAACATCCACAAGGCGGCAGATCGCCAGAAGATCCTGCTGGTCTGCAAAAACCCGACCGATTTCAACACTCTGGTTCAGGGAGGTGTCCCCATCTCCCGGATCAACGTCGGCAACATGCACTACGCCGACGGCAAGCGTCAAATCCACAAGACCGTATCCGTGGACGAACAGGACATCACCGCATTTCGCGCCCTGCGGGACGCCCGTGTCGAGTGCTATGTCCAGGGCGTGCCGACCGAACCGGCACAGGACATTTTCAATTTGCTCTGATTAAGGACAATTGTGATGGAAATCAGTTTGTTACAAGGTCTTCTGCTTGGCATCCTGGCGTTTTTCGCCGGACTCGACCTGTTCAACGGTCTGACCCACTTCCACCGTCCCGTGGTGCTGGGGCCGCTGGTTGGCCTCATCCTCGGCGACCTGCCCACCGGTATTCTGGTGGGCGGTACCCTGGAGCTGGTCTGGATGGGGCTGGCCCCGCTGGCGGGGGCGCAACCGCCCAACGTCATTATCGGCACCATAGTCGGCGCCACCTTCGCCATCACCACCGGGGTCAAGCCGGATGTGGCGGTCGGGGTGGCCGTTCCCTTCGCCGTGGCCGTGCAGATGGGGATCACCTTCCTCTTCTCGGTGATGTCGGGGGTCATGTCCCGCTGCGATCGCATGGCCGAAGCGGCTGACGTGCGCGGTATCGAGCGGGTCAACTACCTGGCGCTGCTGGCGCTGGGTACCTTCTACTTCCTCTGTGCCTTCCTGCCCACCTACTTCGGGGCCGAACATGCCAAGGCAGCCATCGACGTGCTGCCCGCCCGCCTCATCGATGGCCTCGGCGTTGCTGGCGGCATCATGCCCGCCATCGGTTTTGCCGTGCTGCTCAAGATCATGATGAAGAACGTCTATATCCCCTACTTCATCCTCGGTTTCGTCGCTGCCGCCTGGCTCCAGTTGCCGGTGCTGGCCATCGCCGCCGCCGCGCTGGCCATGGCCCTGATCGACTTCATGCGCACCACCACCCCGCAAGCTCGTCCTGTTCAGGAGGAAACCGAAGATGGCATCTAACAACACAGCTGCGCGGATCATCTCCAGCGCCGAACCGCACAATACCCGGCCACAATCCGACGACACCTATGAAGATCAGCAGCTTGGCGCCGAGCTGACCAAGCAGGATATCAACCGCTTTGCCTGGCGCTCCCTGCTGCTGCAGGCCTCCTTCAACTATGAACGGATGCAGGCCTCCGGCTGGCTCTATGGATTGCTGCCAGCACTGCAGAAGATCCACACCAATCCGCGGGATCTCTCCCGGGCCATGAAAGGGCACATGGGCTTCTTCAACACCCACCCCTTCCTGGTCACCTTCGTGATGGGGATCGTGCTGGCGATGGAGCGCTCCAAGCAGAACGTCAACAGCATCCAGAGCACCAAGATTGCCGTAGGCGCACCGCTCGGCGGGATTGGCGATGCCATGTTCTGGCTCACCCTGCTCCCCATCTGTGGCGGCATCGGGGCAGATCTGGCGCTGCAAGGCTCCATCATGGGTGCCGTGGTCTTCTTCCTGCTGTTCAACGTGGTCCACTTCGGCCTGCGCTTTGGTCTGGCGCACTACGCCTACCGCATGGGGGTGGCTGCGATTCCGGTCATTAAGGCCAATACCCGCAAGGTGGGCCATGCCGCCTCCATCGTCGGCATGACGGTGATCGGCGCGCTGGTCGCCACCTATGTGCGTCTTGGCACCACCCTGGAGATCACTGCCGGTGATGCAGTCGTCAAACTGCAGGCGGATGTGCTCGACAAGCTGATGCCCGCCTTCCTGCCGCTGCTCTACACCCTGGCGATGTACGCCCTGATCCGCAAAGGCTGGAGCCCGCTGCGCCTCATCGTCATCACAGTGGTACTCGGTATCGTCGGCAAGTTCGCCGGTTTCCTCTAATCCGGAGCCGGCAGCAAGCCGGCCCCCTTTGCAGTAAAGGAACAGACTATGTTGGGCATCATCATTTGTGGTCATGGCGGTTTCGCCAGCGGTCTGGAGCGCGCCATGCTGCAGATCCTCGGCGAACAGGACGCGGTTATCGCCATCGACTTTCCCGAGAGCTCCACCACTGCCCTGCTGCAGGCACAGTGCGAAGCGGCGCTGGCAGAGGTCGACAAGGGGGATGGCGCAGTCTTCCTGACCGACCTGCTCGGCGGCACCCCTTTTCGGGTCGCATCAACCCTCTCACTGCACCAGCCAGAGCGGGAGGTTATTACCGGTACCAACCTGCAACTGCTGCTGGAGATGGTGCTGGAGCGCGATGGCCTCAGCGCCTGTGAATTCCGCCGGCAGGCCCTTGATTGCGGCCACCGGGGTCTCACCTCGCTGGCAGATGAGATGAGCAAAGAGCGTCAGGCAGATGCCGCTCTCGTCGAGGAGGGCATCTGATGGCCTCAAGGATCCGTGCCCGTCGCCTGCTGACCGAACAGGGTTGGCTGGAACATCAGGAGCTGACCCATGAAGGGGGCGTCATCACCGCCATCGCTCCCATCACGGATGGCGATCCGGCACGAGATGTCGAGCTGCTGGTGCCTGCGCTGATCGATGGTCATGTCCACGGCGGTGCGGGCGTCGATGTCATGGATAACGATGAGGGTGCGCTGGCTACCTTGTCGATGGCCAAGGCGGCAGAAGGGGTCGGCGCTTTTCTTGCCACCACGGTCACCGCCCCACTCCCCGAGATAGAGCAAGCCCTTGCCCGCATTGCCGATGGCGTTGCCCGCGGCATGCCGGGCGCCGAGCTGCTCGGCTGCTATCTGGAAGGGCCCTACTTCACGCCGGACAACAGGGGCGCCCACGATCAGGCGCTGTTTCGGGAGCTGGATATTGCCGAACTGAACCATCTGCAACAGCTGGCGTGTGGCAGCCTGAAGGTGGTCGCACTGGCACCGGAAAAGCCCAATGCCATCGCGGCCATTCACCATCTTGACGCAAACGGCATACGGGTGATGCTGGGCCACTCGGCGGCGGATCACGACACCACCCTAGCGGCGCTGGCAGCGGGCGCCTCCGGGCTGGTGCACTGCTTCAACGGCATGCGCGGCCTGCACCACCGTGAACCCGGCATGGTCGGTGCAGGTCTTGTCCATCCCGCTGCCTGGCTGGAGTTGATCGCAGATGGCCATCATCTCCACCCGAGCGTGCTCAAGCTCTGTCACTGCTGCGCCGGCCAGCGCCTGCTGCTGGTTACCGATGCGATGCGCGCCGCCGGTATGCCCGACGGTCACTATCTGCTTGGCAACTATCTGGTCGAGATGAAAAACGGCGTGGTACGCACCGAAACCGGCGGTCTGGCGGGCAGCACCCTCACCCTGCTTGGCGCCGTACGCAACATGGTGCAGCTGGCGAACGTACCGCTCGATGAAGCCATCGCAATGGCCTCGCTGGCACCAGCAAAGATGCTCGGCATTGCCAATCGCCTCGGTTCACTGGCAGTTGGCAAACAGGCCAACCTGCTCGCCCTCACAACTGAACTCAATCAACAACACATCTGGGTGGCTGGCCGGGAGATAAACCCGACCCAGCTCTCCTCCCTTTTCTCAGGATCTCGCGTCAATCAGGACGCTCAGGAGTCACTATGTATCTGATCTCTTCCCATGAAATGCTCAAAGATGCCCAGCGCCGCGGTTATGCGGTACCGGCTTTCAACATCCACAACCTGGAAACCGTGCAGGTGGTGGCTCGCACCGCCGCTCGCATGCGCTCTCCGGTGATTTTGGCTGGCACCCCGGGCACCTATCGCCATGCCGGGGTCGAGTATCTGGTCTCCATCTGTCAGGCCGCCGCCCATGAGTACCGTATCCCGCTGGTGCTGCATCTGGATCACCACGAAGACGAGCAGGACATCCACTACAAGGTCGAAGCGGGTATTCGCTCCGCCATGATCGATGCCTCGCACTTTCCGTTTGAAGAGAACATCGAGAAGGTGCGCAGCGTGGTGACCTTCTGCCACCGCATGGGGGCCAGCGTCGAAGCGGAGCTGGGTCAGCTGGGCGGTCAGGAGGATGACCTCATCGTCGATGCCGCTCATGCCAAATTTACCGACCCGCTCAAGGCGGCCGAGTTTGTCCGCCGTACCGGTATCGACTCGCTGGCGGTGGCCATCGGTACCGCACACGGCCTCTACAAGGAGGAGCCCCGTCTGGACTTTGCACGCCTCGCCGCCATTCGCGAGCAGGTGGATATTCCGCTGGTGCTGCACGGCGCCTCCGGCGTACCAGAAGCCGATGTGCGCCGCTGCATCGAACTCGGGATCTGCAAGGTCAACGTTGCGACCGAACTGAAGATCGCCTTCGCCGATGCGATGAAAGCCTTCCTTGGCTCTCATCCGGATGCCAGCGACCCGCGCCAGTATCTGGTGCCCGCCATGGCCGCCATGGAGGAGGTTGTCGAGGCGAAAATCCGTATGTGTATGAGCGATGGAAAGCTGTGATCACGAGAGCTGACTCGCCATGCCGTGATTGACTTGGTTCAGCTAAAAACAACAAAGGACGCCATGGCGTCCCTTGTTATTTTTGGCGGCCGGTCTCAGGCCGCGGGCCTATTTTGCAACTCAGATCCCCTGACGGGCTTCCTGCATCAGCAGGCGCATATCGCTCACGGCCTTGGCCAGACCGTCGAAGGCGGCGCGGCCGATGATGGCGTGGCCGATGTTGAGCTCATAGAGCTCGGGGATGGCGGCGATGGCCTTGACGTTGTGGTAGTGCAGACCGTGGCCGGCATTGACCTTGAGCCCCTTGCCAGCGGCATAGGAGGCGCCGGCGGCGATGCGCTTGAACTCGGCGTTGCGCTCAGCATCTGTGGTGGCATCGGCGTAACGGCCGGTATGGATCTCGATAAAGGGGGCGCCACTCTCGGCAGCCGCATCGATCTGGATGGGATCGGCATCGATAAAGAGCGAAACCTGGGCCCCGACAGCGGAAAGACGGGCAACGGCATCAGTAACCTTGTCCAGCTGACCGGCCACGTCCAGACCGCCTTCGGTGGTCACCTCGGTGCGCTTCTCCGGCACCAGACAGACGAAGTGGGGTTTGATGCGGCAGGCGATGCCGATCATCTCTTCGGTCACCGCCATCTCCAGGTTCATTCTGGTCTGGATAGTCTGGCGCAGGATCTCCACATCACGGTCGGTGATGTGGCGGCGATCTTCACGCAGATGCACGGTAATGCCATCGGCCCCGGCCTGTTCGGCCACGAACGCGGCCTGTACCGGATCCGGATACTGGGTGCCACGGGCGTTGCGCAGAGTCGCGATATGGTCGATGTTCACACCCAGATAGATTTCACTCATTGAGAACTCCTTGAAAGGCTTCATCTGTTGACTGCGCGGTCAGTGAATCACCCCGCGCCAATATCCGTATGTCTGTAATCTATGTCAGCCTTGGATGCTGGCTTTGCGTTTTAAAAACAGCTCCCGGCTCTTTAGCTGGCGCTTGCCCAGATAGGGTTGCAGTGCCAGTCGGCTGAAACGTTTGGCCGCCTGCAGCAAGGGAGGGGTATCGAAACGTCCCTCGGCAAAGGCGAGCAGGTGGGCACCGAGAAACAGGGTACGGGGATCCGGCGCCCGCTCGCAAGCAACAAAGCCCAATTCACGCTCGAAGCCATAGAGCAGGGTCGGCTCGATGGGCGACTCGTCGTCCGCCGTGTATTCGAAATCCACCGCATAGCCGAGCGCCTGCAGCAGCAGGAACTCGAAGCGGCGCAGCGGCAGCTCCGGCGTCTCGCCATCGGCCAGCGCCATGATGGCACGGGCATAGGCATCGAACACTTCGGGGAACGGGGTGTGCGCTTCCAGCAGGTAGTAGACCAGCTCGTTGAGATAGAGACCGTAGAAGAGGCGATCACCGCCGAGACGCAGGGAGTGGTCGGGGCACTCGACCTGGGTGAGGTTCTTGAGATCCCCCTTGCCGCGCCAGGCGATGGTGAGCAGGGTAAAGGGTTGCAGCAGCCCCTTGAGAGGGGAGCGTGGCCCGCGAGAACCGCGAGCCACCAGGGTAAATCGGCCACTATCCTGGGTGAAGACCTCGACCAGCTGGCTGGTCTCCCGATAGGGCCGACTGTGGATGACGAAAGCCGGGGTCAGCAATCAGTCGTCGCCATACCCGAGGCTGCGCAGGGCGCGCTCATCATCAGCCCAGCCCGACTTGACCTTGACCCACAGCTCCAGGTGCACCTTGTTCTGGAACAGACGTTCCATGTCGAGGCGCGCCTCGGTGCCGATGGTCTTGATCTTCTCACCCTTGTTGCCGATGACCATCTTCTTCTGGCCATCGCGCTCGACCAGGATCAGGCCGTGGATGTGATAAAGGCCGCTCTCTTCCACCTTGAAGCGCTCGATCTCCACCGTCACCGAGTAGGGCAGCTCCTCACCGGTGAAGCGCATCAGCTTCTCGCGGATGATTTCGGAGGCCATAAAGCGGGAGGAGCGGTCGGTCACGTAATCTTCCGGGAAGAAGTGGACGTTTTCCGGCAGCAGATCCTTGGCCCACTCGCGGATCTTCTCCACGTTGGTGCCCTTTTCGGCACTGATGGGCAGAATATGGGCGAAGTTCATCTGTTGGCCCAGCCACTCGAGGTGGGGCAGCAGATCTTCTTTCTCTTTGACGTTGTCAATCTTGTTGACCGCCAGCACCACCGGGCACTTGAGATTGCGCAGCTTGCCCAGCACCATCTCGTCGTCTTTGGTCCAGTGGGTACCGTCGACCATGAACACCACCATGGCCACATCCCCCAGCGAACTGGTGGCGGCACGGTTCATCAGGCGGTTGATGGCCCGTTTCTCTTCAATGTGCAGACCCGGGGTATCTACATAGATGGTCTGGTAGTTATCCTCTGTGTCGATCCCCAAAATCCGGTGACGGGTGGTCTGGGGTTTCTTCGAGGTAATGCTGACCTTCTGGCCAAGCAGCTTGTTGAGCAGGGTGGACTTGCCCACGTTCGGGCGGCCCACGATGGCGACAAAGCCGCAGTAGGTAGTATCTGTCATGACAGTTTTTCCAATGCTTGCTGCGCCGCGGCCTGTTCGGCCTTGCGACGGCTGGTGCCGACCCCGACGAGAGGACCATCCAGACCTTCCACGTCACACTGGACAGTGAACTCCTGATTGTGGGCCTCGCCCTTGACGTTGGTCACGGTGTAGGTCGGCAGGGATTTGCGGCTTCCCTGCAAAATTTCTTGCAGACGGGTCTTGGGATCTTTCTGCTCGATGCCCGGCTTGATCTCTTCCAGGCGGCTGGCATACCAGCTCAGCAGCAGTGTCCGCACCGTCTCAAGATTGGTATCCAGATAGACGGCACCGATCACCGCCTCGACCGTATCGGCCAGAATGGATTCGCGGCGAAAACCGCCGCTCTTGAGTTCGCCGGGGCCGAGGATCAGGTGATCACCAAGGTCAAACTCCCGGCCCAGTTCGGCCAGGGTCTTCTCACGCACCAGGGTGGCGCGCATCCGGCTGAGATCCCCTTCCGCCGCTTGCGGGAAGCGGTGGAAGAGATCGTCGGCAATCACCAGACTCAAAATCGAGTCACCCAGAAATTCCAGTCGTTCATTGTGACGGGAACCGGCGCTGCGGTGAGTCAGCGCCCGGGTCAGCAGTTCCAGATCCGCAAAGACATGCCCGAGACGGGACTGCAGTCTGTTCATCTTGATATTCATTTACTTGATTCCGCCAATGCGGTTGAAGCGCACACCTGTCGGTACCCAACTTGGCAGCAGGGAGCCTTCTTCGCGCTCGAATTCAAAACTTATCCAGATAGCGACCGCCTTGCCGACCAGATTCTGCTCGGGCACAAAGCCCCAGAAGCGGCTGTCGGTGCTGTTGTCGCGGTTGTCGCCCATCACGAAATACTGGCCTTCCGGTACCACCCACTCGTCGGGGTAGGTGCCGGGCTGGCGATAGTAACGGCCAACCATGTCGGGCATCAGCGGATTGCGCAGGGTCTCGTGGGAGACATCACCCAACTGCTCGGTATAGCGGTCAAGGGGGATCCCCATCTGGGTAAATTCGCCTCTTTGTTCAAACTTGACGTCGAGCTTCTTGAAGCCCGGGCACGTTTTCCCTTCCTGCTCCTCGCACTTGGGCCGAATCATCAGCTCCTTGTTGCGATAGATAACCCGATCACCCGGCATGCCGACCACCCGCTTGATGTAGTCAACGCGCGGTTCAAGGGGATACTTGAACACCACCACGTCGCCACGCTTGGGCTCGCCAGTCTCGAGGAACTTGGTGTTGGTCACCGGGTCCCGCAGACCATAGGCAAATTTTTCCACCAGGATGAAGTCGCCCACCAGCAGGGTGGGCATCATGGAACCTGACGGGATCTGGAACGGTTCAAAAATGAACGAACGCAGGATCAGCACAAAGGTGATGACCGGGAAGACCCCGGCGGTCTGCTCAATCCAGACCGGCACGGGGGCGACCTTGGCCAGGGTCTTCTCATCCAGGTGGGCACCGCCATGGGCACGAGCCACGGCAATCTTGGCGGCGCGCTGCTTGGACCAAATCATCTTGTCCAGACACCAGATAACACCGGTGATCGCGCAGACCACCACCAGGATCAGGGAAAACGTGCTTGCCATCTATTAATCCTTTCCGACGTGGAGAATCGCGAGGAAGGCTTCCTGCGGCACGTCGACACGGCCGAGGGACTTCATCCGCTTCTTACCTTCTTTCTGCTTGTTCAGCAGTTTCTTCTTACGACTCACGTCACCACCGTAGCACTTGGCGGTTACGTCTTTACGCAGAGCCTTGACGGTGCTGCGTGCGATGATCTGGTTGCCGATGGCCGCCTGAATGGCGATATCGAACATCTGGCGCGGGATCAGCTCGCGCATCTTCTCCACCACCTGACGACCGCGATACTGGGCGTTGTCCTTGTGGGTGATGATGGCCAGGGCATCGACGCGCTCACCGTTGATCATGATGTCCAGACGGACCATGTCGGAGGTTTCGAAACGCTTGAAGCCATAGTCCAGCGAGGCGTAACCACGACTGGTGGATTTCAGACGGTCGAAGAAGTCGAGCACCACTTCCGCCATCGGGATTTCATAGGTCAGTGCCACCTGCTTGCCGTGATAGACCATGTTGGTCTGCACGCCACGCTTCTCGATACAGAGGGTGATCACGTTGCCCATGTACTCCTGCGGCAGCAGGATGTGGCACTCGGCGATCGGCTCGCGCATCTCCTTGATGCTGGTGATGGCGGGCATCTGGGCCGGGCTGTCGATGTGGATGGTGGAACCGTCGGTCAGCTCGATCTCGTACACTACGGTCGGCGCCGTGGTGATCAGATCCAGATCGTATTCACGCTCCAGACGCTCCTGAATGATCTCCATGTGCAGCATGCCGAGGAAGCCACAACGGAAGCCGAAGCCCAGCGCAGTGGAGCTCTCCGGTTCGAAGAACAGGGAGGCATCGTTCAGGGAGAGCTTGTCGAGGGCGTCACGGAACGACTCGTAGTCATCGCTGGAGATGGGGAACAGACCCGCATAAACCTGCGGCTTCACCTTCTTGAAGCCAGCCAGCGCCTTGTCGGCACCGTTCTTGGCCTGAGTCAGGGTATCGCCCACCGGTGCACCGTGGATGTCCTTGATACCGCAGACAACCCAACCTACCTCGCCACATCCCAGCCCCTGGGTATCCACCTGCTTGGGTGTGAAGATACCGATACGATCGACACCCCACACCTGACCGGTGCTCATCACCTTGATCTTGTCGTTCTTCTTCAGGGAACCGTTCTTGATCCGCACCAGAGAGACAACACCCAGATAGGAGTCGAACCAGGAGTCGATGATCAGCGCCTGCAGCGGGGCATCCGGGTCACCTTCCGGTGCCGGGATCTTGGCGACGATCTCTTCCAGCACCAGATCAACACCCAGACCGGTCTTGGCGGAGCAGCGCACTGCATCAACCGCGTCGATACCGACGATGTCTTCGATCTCCTCGGCAACCCGCTCGGGCTCTGCGGCTGGCAGGTCAATCTTGTTCAGCACCGGCACCACTTCCAAATCCATTTCCATGGCGGTATAGCAGTTTGCCAGAGTCTGTGCCTCAACCCCCTGGCCGGCATCCACCACCAGCAGCGCCCCTTCACAGGCCGCCAAAGAGCGGGAGACCTCGTAGGAGAAATCCACGTGGCCCGGGGTGTCGATAAAGTTCAGCTGGTAGGTGTTACCGTCTTGTGCCTGGTAGTTCAGGGTCACACTCTGTGCTTTGATGGTAATGCCGCGCTCGCGCTCCAGATCCATGGAGTCAAGCACCTGAGCCTGCATCTCGCGGTCGGACAAGCCACCGCAAGTCTGGATCAGACGGTCCGACAGGGTCGATTTACCGTGGTCGATGTGCGCAATAATCGAAAAGTTACGAATGTGTTTCATCGAGCAAGAGTCACTCAAAATTAGTTAAGGTCAGTTATGGAGGCGCGATTTTACTGGATAACCCGGCTGACGGCCATTCTTTAGTCGCCAGCGCCAGTGAAATAGCGCCTGTTCAGTCAGGGGAGGATGCGGACAGGGACTACCACGCCGAGCATCTGCGGGCCGTAGCGCCCCTGATCCAGGCGGTTGGAAAAGTAACGAACCAGTAAAAAGCCCAGCACGCCCCCCAGCAGGCAGCAGAGAATGGTGATCCCCTCCCCGCCCGAGAGCAGCGGTGCCAGCCAGAGCTGCCCCAGCAAGGCGCCGGCCAACAGACAGAACAGCGGCAACACGTAGACCAGCGCAGCTCCGCGCAGCAGACTCTCCTGCGGGATACCGAGCCTCACTTGCTGGCCAACCCGCACCTCGGCGGTCAGCCTGACCCGCAAGCGGGGAGCTTTCAGGGGAAATGCCTTGGCCACGGTGCCGGTACCGCAGTTGGATTGCTGCTGACAACCACTGCAGGCGGAGCGACGCTCGCACTCCACCCAGGCATGGTCACCCTCAATGGCCACCACGGTCGCCAGCTCTTCACTCATCTCATTCACGGCAACACCTCGGGTTCACACAATCAGGGGATCTGACCACGACTCGCCACGCTCGGCAAGCGGGGAAGAACCCCGCATCCCCCGTTACTGCACCGCTTCGTTGCGGGCCAGCGGCTGGACCGACTCGGCGATACGCTTGGCGGTCTCGGCCGGCACCTCACCGACCACGGTGATCTCGACCCCCACCTCGTTGACATAGCTCACCAGCGAAGTCGCCCCCTGGCGGATCAGCTGCTGGCGCACCGCCTGCTTGGGATCAACCCGGGAGACGTAGACCGAGAGATCCACCAGCCCGTCGGAGAGCATCATGTAATCCACCGGCATACTGGTGGTCACCAGCTGGTGCCGGTCTTGCGACAGCACCTTGAAGCCATCGGGCAGCCAGGTGATCTGCCAGTTCAACTGCTGTTGCGGCGCCGGATAGGCATCCTCCAACGCCAGCGCCGGAGGCTGCTTGCTGTTGGCCAGCTTTACCAGCCAGGGGGCCGGTTTGCTCTGCAGATCCAGCTCGACACCAAGTACCTGCTCCACCAGATTGCCTTCCCGCTCGACCATGTCGATCCGCAGCAGCAAGTGGCTCTGCTCGTCAATCCAGAGCACGAAACCATATTTATCGGCCTCTTTAGGCACCAGCCTCACCACCTGTGCCACCACACCGGCGACCCGGCTGCGGCCGGCCAGCACAGGATCATAGCTCTCCAGCACCTGCGCCAGTGGCATCTTCACCAGGGTCGACCAGATGCCGGGGAAACGGGCATCCTTCAGGGTGTAGGGATCGTGGCTGTTTTCAAAGAAGGTGTATTCGTTCTGGCGCTGGAGATACTCGATCGCCTTGCCGTCGAGGTAACTGAGGTGGGCCACTTCCTTGCCGTTGATCACGGCATGGCTGATCCGGATCGGTTCAAGACGCCCCTGACGGGCCTTGACCATGGACAACTCGAAATTCTGTTGCTGCACGGCACTCTGCATCTGCTGCAACAAGGCCTCGGCCGACTTATCGTCGGCCGAGGCCTTGGCACTGATCAGCAGGAGAGAGGCCAGCAAAATACGGCTGGACTGGCGCACGTTTGTATCCCTGACAATTCGTTATTGTTGGATCTGTCTGTCTTGCAACAGGCGCTGCTGCAACTGGTGGTCACGCAGGAAGGCGTTGATCCGCTCCCGCTGCTCCTGCATCTGCTGTTCGGTCAGCCCCTGCTGACGGGCACGGGCGCCATCCTGTTGCGGATAGTGAACACTCACCGGCGCCGCACTGCCACCGATTGGAATGGTATTGAGCACCGGATTGGCCGGAACGCCATCCTGTCCCTGATACTGCTGCACCCCGAAGATAACGGCAGCGGCCACGGATGCCGCAATGGCATATTGACCCAGCTGCTGACCGACACGGCGGAACAACGGAACCACATTAGAATCTGTCTTGACCGGTGCAACGGCAGGTTGCAGCACGGGAGCCGTCTCGACAGGCTTGGGTGCCAGTATGGTGGGCTCATCCTCCAGCGCAGCCATGATGCTGTCACTGAGATCCAGTTGCAGATTGACCGGCAGGTCACCCCGCATGGCATCGCCGATCAGGTGGTAACGACCCCAGGTATCTTGCAAGTCGGAGTCCATCTCCAGCTCGTTCAGTACCTCTGCGTCACTCAGGTCACCATCCATCAGGGCAGAGATTTGCTCTTTATTTGCCATAAGTTAACCCGTCTTTCCCCAGTTAATTCTCGATCAGAGGTTGCAGCTTTTTATCGATTGCTTCCCTCGCCCGGAAGATACGGGATCTGACCGTACCCACTGGGCAATCCATGATTTCGGCAATCTCTTCGTAGCTCAGCCCTTCCAGTTCGCGAAGGGTGATAGCTGTCCTCAGGTCTTCCGGCAATGCCTCTATGGCTGAAAACACGGTGCGTTTGATCTCGTCAGTCAGCGCCAGGTTTTCGGGGGTTGAGACCTCTTGCAAGGCTTCACCACCACCATAAGACTCCGCTTCGTCAGCCTCCACATCACTGCTGGGCGGCCTGCGCCCCTGGGAGGTGAGATAATTCTTCGCCGTGTTCACGGCAATTCGGTACAACCAGGTGTAAAAAGCACTTTCGCCACGGAATGTCGGCAATGCACGGTAGGCTTTTATAAAGGCCTCTTGCGCCACATCGGGCACATCACCGGGATTGTTGACATACCTGGCAACCAGGTTGACCACCTTATGCTGGTATTTTTTTACCAACAGGTTGAAAGCTGCTTTATCGCCGCGCTGGACCCGTTCAACCAGCTGTTCGTCCAGTAGATTCTGGTCGCTCATCAGAGCCGTAAAACCCCCATCAGGTTATCGTTTTTCTTTTCCGGCCCTTCCTAAGCGCACAAGTTCAGACAGGGAGAATCAGAGAAAGTTCGCTTCAATTGAAAAAAATGTGATGCAGGCTGCATCCTCGCCCTCGCTTGGGCTACCATGGTGCCAGTTCTTAATCCAGGCCAATGATACTTATGAAAGCAAGTGTTGAATACCTTTGCGATGTACTGATCATTGGCAGCGGTGCCGCTGGTTTGTCCCTCGCGTTGCGATTGGCAGACCACGCCAAAGTCCTGGTTCTGAGCAAGGGGCCCATCAGTGAAGGGGCCACTTTCTATGCGCAAGGAGGCATCGCTGCCGTTTTCGACGAAACCGACAGCATCGAATCCCACGTGAGCGACACGCTCAACGCGGGCGCCGGGTTGTGTGACCCGGCAGTGGTCGAGTTCACCGCTCGCCACGCCCGCGAGTCCATCCAGTGGCTCATTCAGCAAGGGGTCCCCTTCGATCAGGAGGAGAACGCCGATGGTGAATCCCAGTACCACCTCACCCGGGAAGGCGGCCACAGCCATCGCCGCATCTTCCACGCGGCGGATGCCACCGGCAAGGCGGTGCAACTCACCCTGATCGATCAGGTGCGCGCTCACCCCAATATCCAGCTGATGGAGCGCTTCAACGCGGTCGACCTCATCACCACCCGCAAGCTCAACCTGCCGGGCAACAAGGTGCTGGGCGCCTACGTCTGGAACCGCAACGCCGAGCAGGTCGAGGTGATCCGTGCCCGTTTCGTGGCGCTGGCCACCGGTGGCGCCTCCAAGGTCTACCAGTACACCTCCAACCCGGATGTGAGCTCTGGCGATGGCATCGCGATGGCATGGCGGGCCGGCTGCCGGGTGGCGAACCTGGAGTTCAACCAGTTCCACCCCACCAGCCTGTTCCACCCGGACGACCCCAACTTCCTGCTGACCGAAGCGCTGCGTGGCGAGGGGGCCTATCTGCGCCGCCCGGACGGCAGCCGCTTTATGCCGGAGTTTGACGAGCGGGCCGAGCTGGCGCCACGGGATATCGTCGCCCGCGCCATCGACCACGAAATGAAGCGACTCGGCGCCGACTGCATGTATCTGGACATCAGCCACAAACCGGCCGATTTCATCATCAAGCACTTCCCGACCATTTATGAGCGCTGCCTCGCGGTCGGCATCGATATCACCAAGGAGCCGATGCCCATCGTGCCGGCCGCCCACTACACCTGTGGCGGCGTGATGATCGACAACAACGGCCAGACCGATATCCCCGGCCTCTACGCCATAGGTGAAGTGACCTACACCGGTCTGCACGGCGCCAACCGCATGGCATCCAACTCCCTGCTGGAGTGCGTGGTCTATGCCCATCAGGCGGGGGCCGACATTCTGGCCAAGCTGCCGATGAGCGTGGAGCCGCCGCGCCTGCCGATGTGGGACGAGAGCAAGGTGGAAGACTCCGACGAACTGGTGGTGATCCAGCACAACTGGCACGAGTTGCGGTTGATGATGTGGGACTACGTGGGGATAGTGCGTACCAACAAACGCCTGGCCCGCGCCAAGCGCCGCATCGACCTGCTCAAGCAGGAGGTGCAGGAGTACTACGCCAACTTCCGCGTCTCCAACAACCTGCTGGAGCTGCGCAACCTGCTGCAGGTGGCCGAACTTATCGTCAACTGCGCCCTGCAGCGCAAGGAGTCTCGTGGCCTGCACTACAACCTGGATTATCCGGATATGCTGCCGGACTCCAAACCGACTGTGCTAACTCCGGAGCGGGATTAATCCCCCTTCCCGCCAAGCGTTGCAGCTATCAGTGACCCCGCCCCGGCGGGGTCACTTGTTTTCAACCGCTTTTCAGCCACATGGCAACAGCTTATCGCGCTAAATCAGCGCATGGTCATCACGGAAAGCAGGCGTCAGCGCCGAGACGGCAGAAAGTGGATGGCTCGCGCCAGCAGGCGGTAATGTTCGGGGGGAAGGGCGTCGGAGAAGAGCCACAGTTGCCGTGGCGACGCCGATTCAGAGCCTTCCGGCTCGGGACAAAGCGCCAGCCTGAGCACGCCGGGCAAAATGCGGCTTTTCTTGCCGAGCTGATAGCGGCAACCTTGCCACTGTAGCCACTGACCATCCCAGACAAGCTCGAACGGGGGCGCGGCGAGCGCCCGCCAGCTCAGCCAGAGCGACACCAACCAGACGGGCAGCAACAGTGCCCACTGCCAACCGGCAATCAGGCCAGCCACCGGCCAGAGCAGCAACAAAAAGAGGGCCACCAGCAAACATTGCTGATGGCGGGAGGGGTGAACCGTCATGATCACCCGCTCCACAGTATTACCCCTGGCGGTCGTGGCGCGCCTGATTGCGATCCAGGATCATCGGGATCATGGCGGCAAATGCGGGATCGGCAGGGACACCATGACCCATGCACCATTTGAACAGATCCGGATCGTCGCTCGCCAGCAGGCGGATAAAGGTCTGCTGATCGGCTTCGCTCAGGGAGTCGAACTCGTGTTCGAAAAAGGGCATAAAGATCACATCCAGCTCGAGCATACCGCGACGGCAGGCCCACTTCAGGCGGGATTTTTCAACTGGGCTCAACATGGCACTCTCCTTACAAAGACCGGGGGATGGTACCAGCTGGATTTTCCGGCTGACAAACATTAGTTACGTCTTTACCATGCAGCTCACATACTTTCTCTCTGGAATACCATCGTGAGCCTGCAACCACCTGTTTTTCCTGCCGAGCCGACCCGCTTCCCCCTGACCAAGCTGGCCATCACCCGTATCAGCGGCCAGGATCGAGCCAAATATCTGCAAGGTCAGGTCACCTGTGATGTCAACGCCCTGCAACCGGGGCAACAGACCCAGGGTGGCCACTGTGATCCCAAAGGCAAGCTGTGGAGCAATTTCCGCCTGCTCTGCCTCGACGACAGCCTGCTGCTGCTGACCAGCCCCTCGGTGCTGGAACGTCAGTTGCCGGAGCTGAAGAAATTTGCCGTCTTCTCCAAGGTCGAGATCACCGCCGATGAGCGTCACGCTACCGGGATCGCCGGTACGGGCAGCGATGGCTGGATCGCCGCGCAGTTTGGCCTTGAGCAGAGCGGTCTGATCGATGGCGGCATGGCGGTGAAGATTGAGCAGGATCGCTGGCTGCTGGTGAGCAATCAGCAAGCCGACACCCTGCCGCAAGGTGACGAGTCACTCTGGTGGGGGCTCGAGATCAAGGCGGGCCTGCCACATATGGAAGCGGTGCATCAGGGGGAGTTCATCCCGCAGATGCTCAACCTGCAGGCGCTGGACGGTATCAGCTTCAATAAGGGCTGCTACATGGGGCAGGAGACGGTGGCCCGCGCCAAGTATCGCGGCGCCAACAACCGCGCCCTGTTCCTGCTGGCGGGCACTGCCGGCGAGCCGGTCGCCAGCGGCGATACCCTTGAACTGCAACTGGGTGACAACTGGCGCCGCAGCGGCATGGTGCTCAACGCCTGGCAACAGGCCGGGCAGGTGTGGCTCACCGCCGTACTGCCGAAAGATACCGAGGCTGACGCCCAATTCCGCCTCAAGCAGGACGAAGGCTCCCGCCTCACCCTGCAACCCCTGCCTTACGCCCTGACCGAGTAAGGTCGGCTAGCGAGGCACCCGCGCCAGCAGTGCCTCCTTCAGCCAGCGCCCCGCCAGCCCCAGCGGGCGGGCGCGATGCCACTGCAACTCCAGCGCCAGCGCGTGGCTGGCGATAAAGTCTGGCTTCAGCACCACCACTTCGCCCCGCTTCAGCGGTTGATGCAGCAGAAATTCCGGAATGGCGGACCAGCCAAGGCCCCGCTTGACCAGCTCCAGCACCCCGAGATCCCCCTCGACCCACCACACCTGAGCCGAGATGCGAAAACGCTGGCGCTCGCTCCCTTCTCGTCGGCCGGTCACCATCAGCTGACGTGCCCCCTGCAGATCGACCTCCCGCAGCGGCTGCTTGCGGGCCAGCGGATGATTCGGTGACACCACCAGCGGCATGGTCACCTCCCCCAGCGATCGGGCGACAATCTCCCGCTGGGGATGCACCTTCTGATAGCTGATGCCGAGCTGGGCCCGACCGGTCACCAGCATCTCGGTCACATCCTCCATCAGCGGGAAGAGCAGCTCCAGCTCCACGGTCGGGTAGCGAGTGGCGAACTCCTCCAGCAGGGTGCCGAGCCAGGGGAGGTGGGAGTCATCATCGATGGCCAGAGTGAGGCGCGTCTCCACCCCGGCCGCCAGCTCCCCGGCAATGGATTGCAATCGTTCACTCTGCGCCAGCAGGATCCCCGCCTCCTGCACCATGCGGGCCCCCGCCTCCGTCAGCTGCGGATAGCGGCCGCTGCGGTCAAACAGGGTGAGCGCCAGATCGATCTCCAGATTGGCGATAGCGCTGCTCACTACCGACTGCGCCTTGCCCAGCTTGCGGGCGGCAGCGGAAAACGAGCCGGTTTCGGCGGCCGCCAGCAAGATCCTCAGTTGTTCCAGTGATGGCGTCATCTTATGGCCCTCCGGCAAGCTCTCTCATCCATCTATTTTAGCGATGGATACCAACATGAATCTATCGCTAAAGATCTATAGATTAACCAGCAATCCGTGAATAAATCTGATTGAGAGAGTGACTTATGCGTACCCGTAACGATCGCCTGCGCCATGCCATTGGCTTTGAATTTATTGGCCTGCTGATTGCCGCCCCGCTGGCCAGCTGGGTTACCGGGGTCGGGCTCAACCATATGGGCCCGCTGGCACTGTTCTTCTCGGTGCTGGCCACCGTCTGGAACTACATCTACAACATCGGGGTCGACAAGCTGCTGCTCAAATATCAGGGCCATACCCACAAAACCCTGTGGCAACGGGTGCTGCATACCTTCGGCTTTGAGGGCGGTCTGCTGATCGTCGCGCTGCCGGTCATGTCCTGGTGGCTGAGCGTCAGCCTGCTGGAGGCGCTGGTGCTGGATCTGGGCTTCGTTGTCTTCTACCTGATCTATGCCTTCGTCTACAACTGGGGCTATGACAAGGTGTTTCCCATCCCCCGCGAAGTGCCGCACGGCATGCCCCAAGAGGCGCGCTAAGGCACGAATCAGTTGGATTAAAACCGAGAAGTGAAGGTCAACAAGGGAAGGCAACAGAAGAAACGGCACGGCCCCATCATGGCAGACATGATGGGGCCGCAACAGGGATCAGCGCTGGCAGGCCGGCTGATTCAGAGGTAAGGATTCAGGCCTGCCCGTCGCTCAAGCCTGGGCTTTGAGCTCTTCGCCGCTCTCGTCGGCAGCGGCAGCCTCTTCAGGCTGTGCCTGGGCAGCCTGCAGCGCTTCCAGCTCGCTCTGATAATCGCTCAGGATCTGCTGGGCAACCGCCATATCTCCCTTGTGTTTGCGCTCGAACAGATGGTGCTGCACCACGCCGTTGAGATACTCCACCGTGATGGGCTGCTCCAGGGTGGCCATCAGCTCCTCTTTCTCCAGCTCGGCATTGATTTCATCGGCGGTCGTGCGCAGCAGCCCGGCCAATTGAACCAACATGCGGCGCTCACCTTCGCGCAGCAGGCTCAACATGCGGTTTCTCTGCTGCTCATTCTGTTGGGTCATACATTTCCTTACGTCAATTGGGAACAAGCCCGCTCATTCTGCCCTGTCCCCATGACAGCGTCTATCTCATGCCCCCCACAAATTTTTGGCGCTGGCTCACAAATGGCTACAGATGCTATTTGAAGCGGCTCTGGGGTATAGTAGCCGCTGATTTTCGGGCGCTTTTTTCACCTTCATCCGCAGACAAGGATGAGACGGCAAGGGCGCCTGCCCGGTTTACCCCAACGAGGTGAAGATCCGCTTTATGACCGACGCCATTGTGGTGCTCTGCACCTGCCCAGATCAAACCAGTGCCGACCTTCTCTGCGAACAGCTGCTGAACCAGCGACTGGCCGCCTGCATCAATCAACTGCCGGGCGTCACCTCCGTCTATCGTTGGCAAGGCAAGGTGGAGCGCGCCACCGAGATCCAGCTCATCATCAAATCCCGCCAGCCACTCTTTGCCGAGTTGCAGGCATGTATTCAAGCCCATCACCCCTATGAGGTGCCCGAGCTGCTGGCCCTGCCGGTAAGTGCCGGACTACCCGCCTATCTCGACTGGCTCAATGGGGAGACCGCATGACGTTCAACCGCTTGCTCTCTCCCCTGTTGCTGCTCTGTGCCCTGTTGACGACAGCGGCGGGCAGCGCCCCTGCCCACGCCAGCGGCGCCGATCTGCTCAGCTCGCTGGGCATTGAGGCCAATGCCAAACCCAAATTTTTGCAGGTCGATGAGGCCTTTCAGATCGAGAGCGAACAGCGTGGCGATCAGCTGCTGCTGACCCTCCATATCGCCGACGATTACTACCTCTATCGCCACAGCCTGCGCTTCAAGGGGAACAACCTCACCTTCAGCGAGCCGACCCTGCCGGAAGGCACAGAGCACGAGGATGACTTCTTCGGCAAGACCCGGGTCTACTACCAGCAGGTGAGCATCGCGGTGCCGCTAAAGGAGGTGGGGGAAAATGCCACCCTGCGGGTGCGCTATCAGGGCTGTACCGACGGCCTCTGCTATCCACCGACCGACAAACTGATCGATGTGGCTCCGCTGGTCACGGCAACCACCGCATCCGCTGCTGAAACGGCACAAAGCGTCGCACCGGTTAGCCAGCAGGATCAGCTGGCCTCCGCCCTCGGCCATCAGGGATTCTGGCTCAGCATCGTCGCCTTCTTCGCGCTGGGGCTGGGGCTCGCCTTCACCCCCTGCGTCTTCCCCATGTATCCCATTCTGACCGGCATCATCGCCGGTGCCGGCCATCGCCTTTCCACCAGTCGCGCCTTCCTGCTCTCCTTTGTCTATGTGCAGGGGATGGCGGTCACCTACACCTTGCTGGGGCTGGTAGTGGCCTCGGCAGGGCTGAAATTCCAGGCGGCGCTGCAACATCCCTATGTGCTGATCGGCCTCTCGGTGATGTTCGTGCTGCTGGCCCTCTCCATGTTCGGCCTCTACACCCTGCAACTGCCGAGCAGTTTGCAAACCCGGCTCTCCGGTCTCTCCAACCGCCAGCAGGGCGGCTCGGTAGTCGGGGTCGCCATCATGGGGATGATCTCCGGGCTGGTCTGCTCCCCCTGCACCACGGCGCCGCTCTCGGGGGCACTGATTTATGTTGCACAGAGCGGTGACCTCTGGCTCGGCGGGGCGGCGCTCTATGCGCTGTCACTGGGGATGGGTCTGCCGCTGCTGCTGCTCGGCACCTCGGGTGGCAAGCTGCTGCCAAAAGCGGGCGCCTGGATGGATGTGATCAAGCAGCTGTTTGGCTTTGCCCTGCTGGCAGTGCCGATCCTGCTGCTGTCACGCCTCTGGAGCGATCAGATTGCTACTCTCGCTTGGCTCGGCTGGGGGCTGCTGCTGTGCGGCTATCTCTATCACCACAACCAGCACCAGCCCCACTCGGTGGCCAGAAGTGTGCGCGGCTTCGTGCTGTTGCTGGCGATGATCAGCGCCGTGGTGGTGGGCAAGGATCTGCTGCAACCGGCCGGTCCTGCTGCCGCCACGGCGGATGCCAGTCAAACGGCGCCGCAGTTTATCCGCGTCAAGACGCTGGATGATCTCAAGGTGCAGCTGGCCGCCGCCCGCGGCAAGCCGGTGCTGCTCGACCTCTACGCCGACTGGTGCGTCGCCTGCAAGGAGTTCGAGCACAAGACCTTCAGCGACCCGGCGGTGAGGGTGCGCTTCGGCCAGATGGTGCTGCTGCAGGCGGATGTCACCGCCAACGACGATGCCGATGTGGAGCTGCTCAACAGTCTCAATGTGCTGGGGCTGCCGACCCTGATCTTCTTCGACCGCGAGGGCAAGGAGCTGACAGGGCAGCGGGTCACCGGTTTTATGGGGCCTATCCCCTTTGCCAAACATCTCGAGATGGTAAGTGATGCACACTGAGTTGCGTCGGCTGCAGACAAGCGATGCACCTGCCTTGCAGCGGCTGTTCGAGCAGGCCCCCTCCTATCAGGCGGCGGTGAGCAATGACCCTCTCTCTGCACAGGCAGGAGAAGAGGAACTTGTCGCCTGCCCACCCGGCCTGCCTCTCTCCGACAAACATCTCATCGGCCGCTGGGAGCAGGGAGAGCTCACCGCTGTCATTGATCTGCTGCGCGGCTACCCCAATCCAGACACCGCCTATCTGGGTCTGTTACTGGTGGGGGAACCCTGGCAAGGGAGTGGCCGTGGTCAGTCGCTCTATCTTCACGCCTGCACGCTGGCAAGCTCATGGGGGGCTACCCGGCTTCGCCTGTCAGTGATTGCCAGCAATGAGAGTGCTCTATCCTTCTGGCTGCGCAGAGGCTTCACCGAGTGCTATCGCCGCGAGCTTGCTGATTATCGGGCCGAGGCCATCGTGCTGGAACGTTCACTGGAACCGTGAGCCGAGGTTTGCCGCCGCGCATTCGCGTGGCACAATCGCCCCTCTCGTTTTGCACTTGTCCGGAGTTTTGATGAAAAAGTGGTTCATCCCCCTGCTAGCCCTCTGGCTTTATGGCTGCAGTGCAGGGCCCGGTGAAGAGGATATCCGCCAGCAGGTCACCGCCAAGCTACTGGCCGAGACAGACGCCAACCTGTTCGATATCAGCGACTTCACCATCCTCGGCAAGGAGGAGCGGATGGAGGGGGTCTATCTGGTCAAGGTGAGTTACCAGCTCCACTTCAAGCAGGGGCTCGATCAGTTGCAGGTATTGCACGACGAGGATCTGGTCTACGACCGGGTTGGCCCCTTCCAGCAGGAGATGGGTCTGATGGAGCTCGAGCGTAAATATGGCGAGTTCGAGGCGGGCCAGGTGCTGCCGCAAGAGGCAGAGGTGTGGATGATGAAGAGCGAACAGGGCTGGCGGCTGGCTGAACCGGCCCAATAACGGGTTTTCCGCCCCTTATGCTCTGCAACGACTCTCCTGCCGTTGCCAACCAGCTCAAACCTGGGTATCGACCCGATACCCTTTTCGCTCGGCAGGTTCGTTCGGCAGCTTGCTGGCCAATCCTGACAGCACCTCCTTGAGGGTGACCCCGCTCTCTGCCGCACCACTGCTCTCCAGCAGCTTGGTCAGCTGGCTCTGCAAGGGGTTGACCGCTTCACGCTCGGCTCCTTGCTCGCTCTCTTTTTCCTGTCCGCCCTGCTGATCCAGCGTCTCCAGCAGGCGCTCCAGATCCCGCTTGAGCGGGTTTTCGCTGCTGTCGGCGATGGCGAGTTTGCGCTGTTCCTGCTCTTGCCGCTGTTGTTGCTGCAATGCCAACTGTTGCTCCTGCTGCTGTTGCAGGGAGCCCATCATGGTGTTGATGAACGCTTCCAGCGAATCCCTGATTGAAACAGTGCCACCGCCGCTGCTCTCCCCTTGCGGTGACAGCCCCAGCTCATCCAGCACAGCGCCAAGGTCGCGCACCAGGCTGTCACTGCCCGTTGATGGTGAAGTCGCAGCCCGCTCCTGTGCCTGCACGGCGGGAGAACCCTGCCATTGCGCCAGCGGGGTTAGCCCGCCTGACGCGACCACATTTATCTCCATCTTGGCCCTCCTCTCCCCGTCCTCGGCCCTTTCTCGGCAAATATTCCGGCAATCTGACAACCCCTTGCCCCTTGGCAGATAACCGCTCTCACACCTAAAAGATAGCGCCAATCGGACGAGATTGGCGCGAATGCATCTTTTGGTCTATCAGGCGGAACGATAGTGCTAACCCGCTATAAACAAGGGCTGGCAAGGGGGCTTAGTTCAGCCAGCACTGCGCAGGCTGACAATGGGGGTCAGAAGATATCCTTCATCCGGTGCCACAGCATACCCAGTGCCAGCAGCGGGGAGCGCAACGCCGGGCCGCCGGGGAAGGTGATATGGGGCACGCTGGCAAAGAGATCGAAACCCCGGCTCTCGCCGCGGATCGCCTCGGCCACCAGCTTGCCCGCCATATGGGTGGCGTTGAGACCGTGACCCGAATAGGCCTGGGCGTAGAGCACGTTTGGGTATTCCTTCAAGCGGCCAATCTGCGGCAGCCGGTTGGCGCCAATCCCGATCATCCCGCCCCACTGGAACTCGATGGCAGTGCCAGCCAGCTCGGGGAAGACTCGCAGCATCTTGGGCAACATAAAGGCCTTGATATCGCGGGGATCCCGCCCGGAGTAGTTGCAAGCGCCGCCAAACAGCAGGCGGCCATCGGCGGAGAGGCGGTAGTAGTCGAGCGCTACGTTCTGATCGCACACCGCCATGTTTTGCGGCAGCAAGCGCTGGCGCAAGCGGCGATCCAGCACTTCGGTGGCGAGGATGTAGGAGCCCGCGGGCAGCACCCGCCCCCCCAGCTCCGGATTGAGGTCGTTGAGATAGGCGTTGCAGCCGATCACCAGATAATCGGCGGTGACCCGGCCATGAGCCGTGGTCACCTCGACCTGCTTGCCGTAATAGATATGGGTCACTCTGGAGTGTTCAAACAGGGAAACCCCGAGGCTGGCAGCGGCTCGCGCCTCGCCGAGCGCAAGATTGAGAGGATGCAGGTGGCCGGAGCCCATGTCGATAAGGCCGCCGATATAGCGATCCGATCCCACCACGCTATGGATATCTTCCCGCGGGACCAGCTTGAGTTCGTGCTCATAGCCGAGGCTCGCCAGATGGTCGAGATCCTCTTCGAAACCGGCCAGATGACGCTGACGGGTGGCCAGATCGCAGTAGCCCCAGGTGAGATCGCACTCGATATTGAAACGCTCGACCCGCTCGCGCACCAGCTGCACCGCCTCCAGCCCCATCAGATCCAGCTCGCGGACCCCATCCTCACCAATCCAGCGGGCGAACTGGCTGGTATCGTGGCCGATACCGCGAATAAGCTGACCGCCGTTGCGCCCCGACGCCCCCCAGCCGATGCGGTTGGCCTCCAGCAAGGCTACCTTGTACCCGGCATCCGCCAGATTGATGGCGGTATTGAGGCCGGTAAAGCCGCCGCCGATGATGCAGACGTCAGCCTTGTGCTCCCCCTCCAGCTCGGGCCACTGTTGCGGGTCGTTGCGGGTGGCCGCGTAGTAGGAGGCGACGTGCTCCTGATATCCGTTGTGCTTTCCTGCCTGCATACTCAGCATCCTGCCTTGGTTGCAAATTGTTTAATAAAATAAGCAAAGTTGTTTCGATAATACCCAGTTCCTCCTCCACTCACCAACCGGTGCGGATCACAGAAATGCAAAAGGCGCCCCGAAGGGCGCCTTTTCATGCAATCAAGGTGCTGTAACGAATTACAGTACGTCGATGGCGTTCAGGTCGGAGAATGCTTTCTCCAGACGAGCGATCATGGAAGTCTGACCTTCACGCAGCCATACGCGCGGATCGTAGTACTTCTTGTTCGGCTTGTCGGCGCCTTCCGGGTTGCCCAGCTGGCCTTGCAGGTAAGCTTCGTTCTTCTTGTAGAAGTTCAGCAGACCTTCCCAGGTTGCCCACTGGGTGTCGGTGTCGATGTTCATCTTCACTACGCCGTAGGAGATGGACTCGCGGATCTCTTCCAGAGTGGAACCTGAACCACCATGGAATACGAAGTCCAGAGACTTGGCCGGAACGCCAAACTTCTCGGAAACGTACTTCTGGGAAGCGTCCAGGATGGACGGGGTCAGCTTGACGTTACCCGGCTTGTATACACCGTGTACGTTACCGAAGGAGGCAGCGATGGTGAAACGCGGGCTGATCTTGGACAGACGCTCGTAAGCGTAAGCAACATCTTCCGGCTGGGTGTACAGAGCGGACTGATCCATGTGGCTGTTGTCGACGCCGTCTTCTTCGCCACCGGTGCAACCCAGTTCCAGTTCCAGAGTCATGTTCATCTTGGCCATGCGGGTCAGGTACTCGCAGCAGATGTCGATGTTCTCTTCCAGAGACTCTTCAGACAGATCCAGCATGTGGGAGGAGAACAGCGGCTTGCCGGTTTCAGCAAAGTGCTTCTCGCCCGCTTCCAGCAGACCGTCGATCCACGGCAGCAGCTTCTTGGCAGCGTGGTCGGTGTGCAGGATTACCGGCACGCCGTAGGCTTCGGCAACAGCGTGAACGTGCTTGGCACCAGAGATGGCACCCAGGATGGCAGCTTTCTGACCTTCCAGCTTCAGACCCTTACCGGCGGTGAACACGGCACCACCGTTGGAGAACTGAACGATAACCGGCGCTTTAACCTTGGCGGCAGCTTCCAGTACAGCGTTCACGGAGTCGGTACCAACGCAGTTTACGGCCGGCAGAGCAAAGCCGTTCTCTTTAGCGATGGCGAACACTTTCTGAACGTCATCACCAGTGATCACGCCGGGTTTTACGAAGTCGAAAATTTTCTTAGACATGTTTAATCGTCCTGTCTCGTATGCCGTTAATAAAAAATGGGGGGTTCATCATGAACCGGCACAGCGGGCACATGATAAACGAAACGGGAGGCTTTTGCCCCCCGTTCCGGGTCAATTAGGCTTTGGCGCGCTGTTCCAGAATCGCAACAGCCGGCAGTACCTTGCCTTCTACGAACTCCAGGAAGGCGCCGCCGCCAGTGGAGATGTAGGAGACTTTGTCAGCGATGCCGAACTTGTCGATAGCAGCCAGGGTGTCACCACCGCCAGCGATGGAGAAGGCCGGAGAAGCAGCGATGGCTTCAGCGATAACCTTGGTGCCTTCAGCGAACTGGTCGAACTCGAATACACCAACCGGGCCGTTCCACAGGATGGTCTTGGCGTTCATGATGATGTCAGCCAGGGCCTTGGCAGAATCCGGGCCGATGTCGAAGATCATGTCGCCGTCAGTCACATCGTTAACAGACTTGATGGTGGCCGGAGTGGACTCGGAGAACTCGGCACCTACAACCACGTCGGTGGTCACAGGAATATTGGTCTCGGCAGCCAGTTTCTTGGCGGTGTCGATCAGGTCGTGCTCGCACAGGGACTTGCCGACGTTGTGACCGGCAGCAGCGATGAAGGTGTTGGCGATGCCACCACCGACAACCAGCTGGTCAGCGATTTTGGAGAGGGATTCCAGAACGGTCAGCTTGGTGGAGACCTTGGAGCCGCCAACGATGGCAACCATCGGGCGCTCGGGCTTCAGCATGGCTTTGCCCAGCGCTTCCAGTTCACCAGCCAGCAGCGGGCCGGCACAAGCGACCGGAGCGAACTGGGCAACACCGTAGGTGGAACCTTCGGCGCGGTGAGCAGTACCGAACGCATCCATTACAAAGACGTCACACAGGGCGGCGTATTTTTTGGCCAGCTCTTCAGTGTTCTTCTTCTCGCCTTTGTTGAAGCGGCAGTTTTCCAGCACAACCAGCTCACCGGCAGCGACTTCTACGCCATCCAGGTAATCCTTGGCCAGGCGAACCGGGCAGGACAGAGCGTCTTTCAGATAGTTGACAACCGGAGCCAAGGAGAATTCTTCGTTGTATTCACCCTCGGTCGGACGACCCAGGTGGGAGGTGATCATCAGCTTGGCGCCCTTTTCCAGAGCCAGCTTGATGGTCGGCAGAGTCGCAACGATACGTGCATCGGAGGTGACCTTGCCGTCTTTTACCGGTACGTTCAGGTCAGCACGGATCAGAACGCGTTTACCCGCCAGATCCAGGTCAGTCATCTTGATAACAGACATATTCAGTCCTCTATATTTTCCAGGTAATGTTAAAAACAGTAACCTTTCGCCCGGGGCAGGCTCAGCCTGCGGCCATCATGGCCCGGGTGGTATCCAGCATCCGGTTTGCGAAGCCCCATTCGTTATCGCACCACATCAACATCTTGACGAGGTTGGCATCGCTCACCCGGGTCTGGGTACCATCAATGATGCAGGAGTGTGCATCATGATTGAAGTCTACGGAGACCAGAGGTTCTTCCGTGTAATCCAGAATACCGTGTAATGTACCTCTGGATGCCCGTTGCAGGGCTTGATTTACGTCAGTAACTGTCACTTTTTTACGAACAGTAATACTGAGATCCATCGCTGTTACATTGATGGTCGGCACCCGCACCGCGATCGCCTCAAACTTGCCGGCGAAGTGGGGCAGGATACGCTCCAGCCCCTTTGCCAGCTTGGTGTCCACCGGAATGATGGACTGACTGGCAGCGCGGGTTCGGCGCAAGTCACTGTGGTAGGCATCGATGACTTGCTGATCATGCATGGCTGAATGAATTGTCGTAATAGTACCACAATTTATCTCGAATTCTCGATGCAATGTTTCAATCACCGGCACCACGCAGTTGGTGGTACAGGAGGCGTTGGAGACGATCCGCTCCGCTCCGGTGAGGGTATGATGGTTGACCCCGTAGACCACGGTGGCATCCACATCGGCATCCGCCGGGTGGGAGAAGAGCACCTTGCCCGCCCCCGCAGCCAGATGCAGCTCGGCATCGGCCCGCGAGCCAAACACCCCGGTGCAATCGAGCACCACATCCACCCCCAGCGCCCGCCACGGCAGCTTTGACGGATCCCGCTCGGCAAACAGGGAGATGAGATCCTCCCCCACCAGCATGCTGTTGCCCGCCAGTTGCACCGGATGGTGGAAGCGACCGTGACTGGTATCGTAACGGGTCAGGTGCACCATGGCCTCGGGGGCCGCCAGCTCGTTGATGGCAACGATCTTGATGGTCTTGTCGCGCCCGCTTTCATAGAGGGCTCGCAACACGTTGCGACCGATCCGCCCGTAACCATTGATGGCAATCTTGATCATCGAGAATCCGTTTCCTTGAACCAGCAACAGGGCGGCGCACCGGCCACCCGGGAGCCCCGGCTACGACAGCAGGGCCTCCTTGAATTCACCGCGGGCCAGCAGTGCGGCCCCGAATACCCCGGCACTGTCACCCAGGGCAGGAGCAATAATGGGGGTTGCGAAGCGGGGATTAAAGAGGAAAGGCAAAATTGTCTGCCGCCCGGCGCTGTAAAGGCTCTGCACATTGCCCACCCCACCGCCGATGACGATCACATCCGGGTCGAGAATGTTGACCACATTGGCCAGCGCCTGACCAAACAGCAGGTGCAGCCGGTCGATGGTGAGCCTGGCCACATGATCGTGAGCCGTGGCGGTCGCGATTTGGGCGAGCGAGAGGTGGCGCTTGGCCTTCGCCTCGTACCAAGCCTCCAGCGCCGGGCCGCTGATCAGGGTCTCGACGCAGCCACGCTTGCCGCAGTAGCACTCGGGGCCATCAGGGGAAAGCACGTTGTGGCCCCACTCACCGGCGATGCCGTGGTGGCCGTTGAGGATCTGGCCGTTGATGACGATACCGGAGCCGACCCCGGTGCCCATGATGATGCCGAATACAACCTTGGCATCGGGATGGTGCTGACGCACCGCCCCCAGATGAGTTTCTGCCAGCGCGAAGCAGTTGGCATCGTTGGCGATCAGCACCGGCACGCCCAGCTTGCGTTCCAGATCCTCCTTGAACGGCTTGCCGTTGAGCTCGGTGGTGTTGCAGTTCTTCATCAGGCCGGTCTGCGGATCCCGCGCCCCCGGCGTGCCCATACCGATGACAGCCGGGCACTGGCCAATCTTCTCGGCACACTCATCCACCAGCTTGGCGATCTGGCCGATCATATGGTCATAACCGCCCGCCCGCTCGGTGGGGATGCGATGGCGCAGCAGCACCTCGTCGCCATCCAGCACCACACATTCACACTTGGTACCGCCAAGATCGATACCCCAATCCAGTGACTTGCTGCTCATCTTGCCTCCTGCACGGCCGCCACGCTCTCGTCGTCGCAGCGCCATTTTTTAATGTAAAACGGGGCCTGACGGCCCCGGATATCAAACAAACTCTTCTTCTCTCGCCCCGGCCTTAGCGACCGTGGTACTGGGCTGAGAGCTCGTGTACCGCGTTGACGAACACACCGGCATGTTCCGGGTTCACATCCTGATGGATGCCGTGGCCGAGGTTGAAGACGTGGCCATTGCCGTGACCGAAACCGGCCAGAATGGAGGCGACCTCTTCACGGATGCGAGCTGGAGTGGCGTAGAGCATGGAGGGATCCATGTTGCCCTGCAGCGCCACCTTGTCGCCGACCCGACGCTTGGCGTCGGCGATGTCGGTGGTCCAGTCCAGACCCAGCGCATCGCAACCGGTGGCGGCAATCTGCTCCAGCCACTGACCGCCGTTCTTGGTGAACAGGGTGACCGGCACACGGCGACCGTCGTGCTCGCGGATCAGGCCATCGACAATCTTGTGCATGTACTGCAGGGAGAAATCGCGGTAATCGCGCGGGGTGAGCACGCCTCCCCAAGTGTCGAACACCATGACCGCCTGGGCACCCGCCTTGATCTGGGCGTTGAGATAGGCAATCACGCTGTCGGCCAGCTTGTCGAGCAGCAGGTGCAGGGTTTGCGGCTCTGCGTACATCATCTGCTTGATCTTGGTGAACGCCTTGGAGCTGCCCCCCTCCACCATGTAGGTGGCCAGAGTCCATGGGCTGCCGGAGAAGCCGATGAGCGGCACTTCACCCTTCAGCTCGCGGCGGATGGTGCGCACCGCATTCATCACGTAGCCCAGCTCATCTTCCGGATCCGGAATGGGCAGCGCCTGCACGTCGGCCATGGAGGTGATCGGACGCTCGAAACGCGGGCCTTCACCCTGCTCGAAGTAGAGACCGAGCCCCATGGCATCGGGCACGGTCAGGATGTCGGAGAAGAGGATGGCGGCATCGAGCGGGTAGCGGCGCAGCGGCTGCAGGGTGACTTCACAGGCCAGCTCGGCATTGCGGCACAGAGACATGAAATCCCCCGCCTGGGCGCGAGTCGCCTTGTATTCCGGCAGATAACGGCCAGCCTGGCGCATCATCCATACCGGGGTCATGTCCACGTCCTGACGCAGCAAAGCGCGCAGGTATCGATCGTTCTTCAGCTCTTTCATCCCAGTTCCTGAGTTCGTATCACGCATAAAATGGCGGCCATAATACCACTTTGCCCACCGGATCGGACTGCCCAAAACGTGGCAAATGGACGCGCGGTTGCAAAGATGTGAAGGGGCGCAAACCTGACCGCCCCGCTTGTAACAAGAAGTGCAAAAAGATTGGCGAAAAGATAAGCGCCTCGTTACCCCTCGCCAGCCAGTGACAACTCGATCAGCCGCCGGGCGATGGTGCCGTGAGGTGGCAAACGCGGCAAGCGGTCGGCGGTAAAGAAATCGGCGGCCACCAGTTCGTCATCCTGCACCCGGATCTCGCCGCTCTCGTAGTCGGCGGTAAAGCCCATCATCAGGCTGTGGGGGAAGGGCCAGGGCTGGCTCGCCACATAGCGCACATTGCGCACCCGGATGCCGCTCTCCTCGAACACCTCCCGCGCCACGCACTGCTCAAGATTCTCTCCCGCCTCCACAAAGCCGGCCAGCACGGTATACATGGGATCGTCCGCCTGATAGTGACGGCGATGGGCCGCCAGCAGGATCTCCGGCCCCTTGCGCACCGCCACGATAATGCAAGGTGAAATGCGCGGATAGGCCGTGTGTCCGTGGTGGCACACCTGCGCCCACTCCCCCGCCTTCGGGGTCATGGGGGCGCCGCACTCGCCGCAGAAACGATGGGTGCGGCGGAAGGTGGCGAGCTGCCAGGCGCGGCCAGCGAGACGAAAGCCCTCTTCATCCCCCGCTACCATCAACTGGCGCAGGGGGGCCATCATAGTCGTGTCGGCCTCAGCCCCCAGATCGAGCAGATAGCAGGGCAGCCCCTGCCACTCGTCGAAACGCTCGAAAGGGGCGTCAGCCAGCGCTGCGGGCAGGCACGCTTTACTACCCTGTGGCACCTGACCCTGCTGATAGAGCAGTACCAGATGATCGCCCCCCAGCACGAACCAGCGGGCTTGTTCGGTTAATGACATCAGATAAACACTCTCGTTAAAACAAAACCCTGACCACGGCTGGCCGACCAAGGAGCAAACGCCATGCGAATGGCTCCCATCTTACGACCAGCACGGGTCGCTGACGACCCCGCAGTGGCCGATTGTCCCATTCGTAAAAAACGGATGGCGCAAATAAAGAGGCCGCCCAAAGGCGGCCCGTTGTTATCCGGTATCCCGTATCCGGCCTCTATCGACGCGGATCAGGCATCGCCCATCGCCAACAGGGAGGCGTTGCCGCCCACAGCAGTGGTGTTGATGGTGCGGGTCTTCTCGGTAACAAACCGCCCGAGATAGTGGGGGCCACCCGCCTTGGGGCCGGTGCCGGAGAGCCCCTGGCCGCCGAACGGCTGCACCCCGACCATGGCGCCGATCTGGTTGCGGTTGATGTAGACGTTGCCCACATTGATGCGGCTCGCCAGCTCCTCGGCGTGGGATTCGTTGCGGCTGTGGATCCCCAGCGTCAGTCCATAGCCGGTGCCGTTGATGTCGCTGATCACCTTGTCCAGATCCCGAGTGGCGTAGCGCACCACGTGCAGGATGGGGCCGAACTGCTCCTTGGCCAGCTCGCGGATGGAGCCGATCTCCAGCGCGGTCGGCTGAACGAAGTGTCCCTCCATGGTCGCGGCGGGCATCGGCGCCTGGGCTATCAGGCGAGCTCGCGGGATCATCCGGGCCAAATGGGCATCCAGCCCCGCCTTGGCATCGGCATCGATCACCGGGCCGACGTCGGTGTTGTGCTCGGCCGGGTTGCCCACTTTCAGCTCCTGCATGGCGCCGGTGAGGATCTCCAGCACCCGCTCTGCGATCTCCTCCTGCAGGTAGAGCACCCGCAGGGCCGAGCAGCGCTGACCGGCGCTCTGGAAGGCGGCGCTTACCACGTCGCGCACCACCTGCTCCGGCAGCGCGGTGGAGTCGACGATCATGGCGTTCTGACCGCCGGTTTCGGCGATGAGCGGCAAGATGGCGCCATCGCGCTGGGCCAGGGTGATGTTGATCAACTTGGCGGTCTCGGTGGAGCCGGTGAAGCAGACGCCGCCGATGCGCGGATCCGCCGTCAACTTGGCGCCGACTGTAGCACCATCACCGGGCAGCAGTTGCAGCACGTCGCCCGGAATACCAGCTTGATGGGCCAGAGTCACCGCCAGATGGGCGATAAGGCCGGTCTGCTCCGCCGGTTTGGCGATGACGGTGTTGCCGGTGGCCAGCGCAGCTGCGATTTGGCCGAGGAAGATCGCCAGCGGGAAGTTCCACGGGCTGATGCAGACAAACACCCCGCGCCCCTGCAGGAATAGCTCGTTCTGCTCGCCGGTGTAGCCGGGCAGCAGGGTCGCCTGCCCCATCAGGCTGCGGGCCTGCACCGCGTAGTAGCGGCAGAAATCGACCGCTTCACGCACCTCGTCGATGCCATCTTGCAGCAGCTTGCCCGCCTCGCGGGTACAGAGGGAGACAAACTGCTCGCGGTTCGCCTCCAGCAGATCCGCCAGCTTCTCCAGCGCGGCAGCACGCTCGCTCACCGGGGTTTCACGCCAGCGCGGGAAGGCGGCGTGGGCAGATGCCAAGGCCTGCTCCACCGCCTGCTCGTCGGCCCAGTGGATCTTGCCGACGGTGAGGCTCACATCCTGCGGGCTCAGCACGGTTCGTGCCTCGCTGCGCTTGAGGGTCTCGCCATCGACGATGGGGCCGGCCAGCCACTGCTTGCTCTCCAGCTCTTTCAAGCGGGCGAAGAAAGGGCGCTGGATGGAGAGGATGTTCATGTTGACGCCGCTGGAGTTCTTGCGGTCGGTGAACAGGTTCACCGGCTGCGGAATGCGGTCGTTGGCAAAGCCGGAGTAGCGCTTGAGGGTGCGCAGCGGGTGCTCGGCCAGCGAATCCACCGGGGTGTTGGGATCCACCAGCTTGTGGACGAAGGAGGTGTTGGCCCCGTTCTCCAGCAGGCGGCGCACCAGATAGGGTAGCAAGTCCTTGTGGGCGCCGACCGGCGCGTAGATGCGGCAGTGCAGACCAGGATTGTCGTTCAGCACGGCGTTGTGCAGCTCCTCGCCCATGCCGTGCAGGCGCTGGAATTCAAACTGGCGATCGCCAGCCATCTCCAGAATGCTGACCACGGTATTGGCATTGTGGGTGGCAAACTGGGGGACGATAAAGCCGCGAGTCGGCTCGCTTAGCAGGTAGCGGGCGCAGGCGAGGTAGGAGATATCGGTGCCCGCCTTGCGGGTAAACAGCGGATAGCCGGGCAGGCCCGCCTGCTGGGCATATTTCAGTTCGCTGTCCCAGTAGGCGCCTTTTACCAAGCGCACCGGAATGAGGTCACCCTGCTCGCGGGCCAGGGCGGTGAGCCAGCAGAGTACCGGCAGAGCGCGCTTGGAGTAAGCCTGCACCACCATGCCGAGCTTGCCCCAGCCGCGGTTGGCATCGGAGCGGTAGAGCTGCTCGAACAAGTCCAGCGACAGCTCGAGTCTGTCCATCTCCTCGGCGTCGATGCTGATGGCCACATCCTTGTCGCGGGCCAGCCGCACCAACCCCACTAGCCGCTCGCACATCTCGCCAAGTACCCGCTCACGGTTGGCCACGTCATAGCGCGGATGGAGCGCCGAAAGCTTGATAGAGATGGAGGGGGCCGGGCCGCCGTCGCTGATCCGCTCGTTGCCCACCGCCTCGATGGCGTTGCGGTAATCGGTCAGATATTTATCGGCATCCTGCATGGTCAGCGCCGACTCACCCAGCATGTCGTAGGTGTGGGTGTAACCCAGCTCGCGGGATTTGCGGCTCGCCTTGAGCGCCTCTTTCATGTCGCGCCCCAGCACGAACTGCTTGCCCATGATCTTCATGGCGGCATACATGGCGGAGCGCACCACCGGCTCCCCCAGCTTGTTGACCATGCGCCCCAGCAGGTTGGCCGGGTTGCCGTCGAGCTTCTTGTCCAGCTTGATGATCTTGCCGGTCAGCATCAGCCCCCAGGTGGAGGCGTTGACCAGAGTAGAGTCGCTCTTGCGGAAATGGGATGACCAGTTGGCGCCGGAGAGCTTGTCCTTGATCAAGGCGTCGGCGGTCTCGGCATCGGGAATGCGCAGCAGCGCCTCGGCCAGACACATCAGGATGATCCCCTCCTGGGTATCGAGACTGTACTCCTGCAGGAAGGCGTCGATACCGTCACCGGAGCCGCTCTCCTTGCGCACCTTGGTCACCAGGGTACGGGCACGCTGGGTCACCTGCTCCAGCGAGGCGCCATCCCCCGGCAACATGGCCGACAGTTCGGCCAGATAGGCATTTTCATCCACCACGTAGTTCTGGGTGATGGCTTCGCGCAGGGCGGCCAGATCGGAGGGGATATAGTCAGCGGCAAGCACTTGAGTAGCTTTGAACATATGGGGTCTTCCTGTACGCCCTAGGGCTGATATCGACAAAGGCGGACGCGCCGCCGAAACGCCGATAATGTATACAATGTTGCACCCTATATGAAATGAATTTGTTGCCACTCTTTAACAAAGATCGCTCATTCACCACATGAATTCCCTTTTGAAGCCAATACGCCAGCAAGCGTGAGGGTCATCTGACTTCATTTTGTATACGATCTGCCGCCGCCTCTCTATCGCAAAGCAGCCACGCATTCCGCCCAATACGCCCCAAAAAAAGAAGGGCCGCCACGGCGACCCTTCTCAGCAATTCATTCAGCCAGATGCTGTCAGTTCATCCAGCGATCGCCGCGGCTGCGACGACGGGGCAGCATCGGCAGCAGGATGCCAAGCAGAATACCGGCCCCCACCATGGCACCACCACGGATAAACCAGTCCATTTGCATGTCGTGCTCCTGGTTGTCGTAGCTTTGGGTCAGGGCATCATTCTGCTCTTTGAGATTGCTCATCTCCTCACCCTGACTGACCAGCTGGGCCTTGAGAGCGGCGATCTCCTTGCTCTGGGCAGCGATCTGGCCATCCTTCTCAGTGAAGCGTTTCTCGTTGTCACCGTTGAGGTTCTGCAGGCGATCTTTAAGCTCATCGCGCTCTTTTTCCACCTGGGGCAGACGCTCGCGCAGGCTGATCTGGCTCTGCAGTTCGCTGTTCTTGATCCACCCCTCGCGGCCACGACCGTCCACCACCTGGGTGAAACCGGCCTCGCTGTTCACCGCCTTTACCTCCAGCGGTTCACCAGCCTTGACGCTGCCAAGGATCCGGTACTGGGTACCCGGGCCATTGTGGATATAGGTAAAGATGTTGTCTGAAACATAACGGGTATCGGCCAGTGCCTGTTGGGCACACAAGCAGATCAAAATCCCGAGAAGGGCGCGCATGGTCGATCGGTTCTCTTTTTCAGGTTTGGACAAGAGGTTGAATGTTAAGCCGCCAGCAGGTTAAAGGACAAGCAAAGAAAAAGCACCTCCCCCCAGATAAAGAGCGCAGAGTTGCGAGTCACCTCGCAACTTGTCCGTCTGCGGCCTCACTTGTTTTTCAGCTCCTGCACCTCGCTGCGCAGGGCGCGGATCTCCCGCAGCAGCTCCTCTTGCTGGTTGTTGTAGTGATGACGCCACTTGTCGGTCTCGCCATCCCCCTTGTTGGGCTGCAAAAACAGGCTGGCCATAAAACCGCTGATGGCACCGAACAGACCGACCCCGAACAGGATCAGCAGGCTGGCGACAAACCGCCCCTCCTCGGTCTTGGGCACCAGATCGCCGTAACCCACTGTCGAGAGGGTCACCAGCGTCCACCAGAATGCGTCATAGGGTGTCTCAATCTGGCTGCCGGGCTGGCCTGACTCAATCCAGTACATGACGCCGGAGCCCACCCCCAGCAGCAGGAAGAACAGAAACAGGATGCCGGAGAGAGTGGTCTCGTTGCGCTCGCGACGGAACATGGCCCAGAGATCCGGGTGCTCCTTGAACAGCTGATAGACCCGCCAAAGCTGGATCAACCGCGCCCAGCGCAACTGCTCCGCCATCGGCAGGCTACCCGGCAGATAGATCCAGTTGGCCTTGAAATAGGCCTTGCGATCGGAGGCCCGGATCCAGCCATAAGCAAAGTGCGCGAGGAAGAAGTAGCAGATCAGACTGTCGAGGTCATAGAAGAGCTGCAGAGTCTGTGGTGTCAGGCTCTCATGGCCCCACCAGCGGGCCGTCACCAGCACAACCGAGATAATCGACAGAAATGCCATCAGCAGATCCATCGCCCGCAGATGAGTTAAGTGATGTCGCATACATTTTCCAACTTTAAGCACAGTGCAAATTAATAAAAGAGAAGATAATGCCGATAGTCCTGAGGGCAAAGGAAAAAACGGCTTTTAAAAGGAGAATGACAATGCAGCTGAACCTGCTGGAGAAAAGAATGAGCAACATCCGGTTGGTACCCAAAGTGGTGCTGCTGATGGTGTTCAGTACCCTCCTGCTACTGACAAAACTCTGGTTCGATGCCAACAATCTGGAAGCGACCCTGCTCAGCGAAGGGCTCGATCCCGCCAAGGCGGATGCGATCTCCAATCGCCTGCTCTGGACCGGTCTGATGGAGACCGCCATCATGGGGCTGCTGTTCGTGATCCTGCTGCTCACCGGCTCCCGCCTGATGGTCAAGCAGGTGCACTATCTGGTGGGCCTGCTGGAGCGCTTCGCCAAGCGGGACCTCAGCCACAAGGTACTGCTCAAGTCTCGTGACGAATTCGGTGACATCGCCAAGGCGGTCTCCCACTCGCAGGAGAATCTCAAAGAGGTATTTGGCAACCAGCGCGCCGCCTGCAAGGAGCTCAACGACATCGCCTCCCAGGTGACCCTTTGCATGGAAGAGGCCAACGAAGCGAT
Organism: Aeromonas sp. PI_26; assembly: GCF_027854445.1. Lineage (NCBI taxonomy): Bacteria > Pseudomonadati > Pseudomonadota > Gammaproteobacteria > Aeromonadales > Aeromonadaceae > Aeromonas > Aeromonas sp. PI_26. The sequence continues at coordinate 9,228 of NZ_JAJNOE010000023.1, read as the reverse complement.
CAACGAAGAGTTCACCCAGATCGAACAGCTGGCCAGCGCCATGAGCCAGATGGTCGGCGCCATTCGCGAAGTGGCCGCCCATGCGGATCAAGCCTCTCACGCCACCGCCGAAACCAGCCAACTGGCGGAAGAGGGGAGCCGCTGCGTCGCCGATACCGTCAGCACCATAGACACCCTCTCCGGCAACATCCAGCGCTCCGCCACCGTGGTCAACGAGGTGGAGCAGGGGGTCGAGCGCATTGGCTCTGTGGTCGACACCATTCGCGGCATCTCGGAACAGACCAACCTGCTGGCACTGAACGCGGCCATCGAAGCGGCTCGCGCCGGTGAAGCGGGTCGTGGCTTTGCCGTGGTGGCCTCCGAAGTGCGCGAGCTGGCCAACCGGGCTCAAGCCGCCACCGTCGAGATCCAGAAGATGATCGAACAGCTGCAGGGCAATGCCCATCAGGCTGGCGAGCTGATGGCCCAAAGCGTACAGCAGGCCGACAAGGGGGTGGAACAGGTGACCCAGGCCGGTACCCAGCTCGCCACCATAGTGCAGCGGGTACAGGGTGTCGCCGACATGAACCGCCACATCGCCGCCGCCTCCGAGCAACAGAGCTCGGTCGCCGAAGAGATGCGCGGCAATCTGGAGCAGGTCAAGCAGATCGCCGAAGGCTCCGTCGTAGTGCTGCGTGAACTGCAAGAGGCCTCCGAGCTGGTCGAGCAGCACAGCAAGGAGCTCGACAGCCAGATCCAGTCCTTCAAGCTCGCGTGACCACTGCGAATAGACATAAAGGCCCTGCGGGGCCTTTCTTCATATCCCCACCAGCAACCCATTTTCCTTGCCGGATCATGCTTCTCGCCCCTGCGCTGTGACGCGGGGGCCTGACAGTGCTAGATTGGCAGCCACCATTTTGAACCGGCAGCGTTGTTAACCTCGTGTCGTTAACCCGCTGTCGTGAACCACAAGGACGGCAATCGTGGCCCAGCATTCCCCCTCTTTCTCTGCCCTCTCCCCCTTGCTGCAAGAACAGGCCCAGCGCCAGTGGCAACGGCTGACTGAACTGGCCCCCGACTATGGCAATCAGCCCGAGCCGGTGCGCCAAACCCTGCTGACCCTGCTCGGTCTCTCCGATTTTGTCGCCGACTCTCTCTTCAAACAGCCGGAGTTGCTGACCGAGCTGCTCACCTCCGGGGATCTGGAGCGGGTCGAACGCTGGCCCGCCTACCAGAGTGACCTCACCTCCCTGCTCGCCGAGGTGAGTGATGAAGAGGCGCTCAAGCGCATCCTGCGCCAGTTCCGCCGCAGCCGCATGCTGGTGATCGCCTGGCGCGAGCTGCTGGGCCACGCGACAGTAGAAGAGAGCTTTATCCACCTCACCAAGCTGGCGGATGCGCTCATCTGCGCGGCCCGCGACTGGCTCTACGCTAAACAGTGCGGCGAGCTGGGCACCCCGATGGACGGCAACGGTAACCCGCAGCCGCTGCTCATTCTCGGCATGGGCAAGCTCGGGGGCGGCGAGCTCAACTTCTCCTCGGACATCGACCTTATCTTCACCTTCCCCGAGAACGGCTACACGGTCGGCGGGCGGCGCGAGCTCGCCAACCAGCAGTTCTTTATCAAGCTCGGTCAGCGCATCATCAACGCCCTCCACCAGCCCACCCAGGATGGTCAGGTGTTCCGGGTCGATATGCGACTGCGCCCCTTTGGCGATGCGGGGCCGCTCGCCATCTCCTTCGCCGCCATGGAGGATTACTACCAGCACCACGGTCGCAACTGGGAGCGCTACGCCATGGTCAAGGCGCGGGTACTGGGCCCCCAATGCGAGCACGCGGTCGAGCTGGCCGAGATGCTGCGCCCCTTCGTGTTCCGCCGCTATATCGACTTCGGCGTCATCGACGGCCTGCGCCAGATGAAGGCGATGATCGCCGCCGAGGTGCGCCGCAAGGGGTTGGAGGGCAACATCAAGCTGGGGGCTGGCGGCATTCGCGAGGTGGAGTTTATCGCCCAGGCGCTGCAACTTATTCGCGGCGGTCGTGAACCAGCACTGCGGGTGCGTCACCTGCCGGAAGCGCTGGCCGCCATCGCCCAATGTGGCGCCCTCGAATCCGCCCATTGCGACCGCTTGCTGACGGCCTATCGCTTCCTGCGCCGGGTCGAAAACATTCTGCAGGAGATCGGCGATCAACAGACCCAGACCCTGCCCACCGAGGAGCGGGATCGCCAGCGGCTGATCGCCGCCCTCGGCTTTGCCGACTGGGGTACCTTTATGGCTTATCTGGATGAGGAGATGGCCGCCGTCCATCAGGAGTTCGCCGCCGTGGTGGGGGAAGAGAAGGAGGCCCCCGCCCATCTGGAGCAGCTCTGGCTCGATCTCTGGCGCACCGAGCTCGACGCCGCCGAGCTGGAAAAACTGCTGACCGCACAGGGAGTGGCCGAGCCCGTCCCGCTCTGCGCCGCCCTGCTGCGTTTCAAGGAGGAGTACAAGCGCCGTCAGGTGGGCCCGCAGGGGCGCATCGCGCTGGACTGGCTGATGCCGGAGCTGCTGCGGCTGGTGGTCGCCAGCGAGCAGCCCGCCCGGCTGTTCGAGCGGGTATGCGAGCTGCTGACCCGCATCTTCACCCGCAGCGCCTATCTGCAGCTGCTGGCGGAGAACCCGGGCGCCCTGCGTCAGCTGGTGCGGCTGTGCGACGCCAGCCATCTGGTGAGCGAGCAGCTGGCCCGCTACCCGATTTTGCTGGACGAGCTGCTCGATCCCCAGCACCTCTATCACCCCACCCCGCTCGATCAGTACAAGCCCCAGCTGCGCCAGTTCCTGCTGCGCATCCCCGAAGAGGACGTGGAGCAGCAGATGGAGGCGCTGCGTCAGTTCAAACAGGTGCAGCTGCTGCGCATCGTGGCGGCCGACATCGCCGGCGCCCTGCCGCTGATGAAGGTGAGCGACCACCTCACCTGGCTCGCGGAGGCGATCACCGAAGAGGTGGTCAATCAGGCGTGGGCCCAGATGAGCGAACGCTACGGGGTGCCGCCCGAGGTGGCGTTAAGCGGCCAGCGCGGCTTTGCGGTGGTGGCCTATGGCAAGCTGGGCGGTATCGAGCTCGGTTACGGCTCGGATCTCGATCTGGTGTTCCTGCACGGCGGCGACCCCAACAGCTACACCGATGGCCGCAAGCCCATCGACAGCCGCCAGTTCTACCTGCGCCTCGCCCAGCGGATCCTGCACCTGTTCAGCACCCGCACCCCCTCCGGTATTCTCTACGAGATCGATATGCGGCTGCGCCCCTCCGGCGACTCCGGCCTGCTGGTCTCGTCGCTGTCGGCCTACGAGCAGTACCAGCAAAACGAGGCGTGGACCTGGGAGCATCAGGCGCTGGTGCGGGCCCGCCCCATCTATGGCGATGATGCCATCGTTGCCGAGTTTGCCCGCATCCGCCGCGATGTGCTGGCCAGGGAGCGGGAGCTGCCGACTCTGGCCCGCGAGGTGCGCGAGATGCGCCACAAGATGCGGGATCACCTGCTGAAAGCGGGGGCTGGCGAGTTCGACCTCAAGCAGTCCCCCGGCGGCATGGTGGATATCGAGTTTATCGCCCAGTATCTGGTGTTGGCCCACGCCTGCGGCGAGCCCGATGCCCTCACCCGCTGGTCCGATAACGTGCGCATCTTCGACGAGTGCGTGATGGCGGGGGTGCTGACCCTGGAGCAGGCGGAGGGACTGAAGCAGGCCTATCTGGAGATCCGCAACCTCGGCCATCGCCTCAACCTCTCGGAGATCTCCCGCAAGGTGAGCGACGATCAGCTGCAAAACGAACGCAGCCATGTGCTCGCCGTCTGGCACAAGCTGCTGGGGGAGTAATTACCGCCAGCAGCAATGAAAAAGGGCCCGCCTGAATTGCTTCAGGCGGGCCCAGCTCTTATCGGCAAATCAGCATCCTTACGGTTGCTCAGCCGTGATCCATCACCGTCTCCACCAGCATCTGGTTGAAACGCTGATAGGCCTCTTCCTCAAGGAGCTTCGGATAGCTCAACACCCGTAGTGCATGACCCTCGTAGTCGGGATGATAGGGTGGGTGGAGATGGGCATAGTCGTTGAGACAAAAGCCCAGTCCCTGATAGAAGCGCAAACGGCGAATGGCAATCTCATCCTCTGGCGGATCGATCTCGAGAATGACGGTTTTGCCAGCCCGCTCGCAAAATTCGGCCAGCAGGCGGCTACCGTAATTGCGGCCGCGCAGCGCCGGATTGATGGCCAGATGCTCGATATAGATCTGCTCACCGCACGCCCACCAGAAGATGAAACCGAGCAGCAGGCCGTCCTGATAAAAGATTTGGCAGTGATAGCGAGGAGCCCGCATCTTCTGTGGCTGATGCTGTGACTGGCGCTGCTCGTAGCGGGGAAAACTCTCGCCATAGATCTGCCAGACCAGCGGCCACGCCGGATGGTTTACCTCTCTAATCACTTTACTCTCAATCATCAGAGCTGCCTCTCGTTTATTTTGTAGAACTTTCATCTATACATAAAAAGTTCTGCCACATCATCCTCTGATGAAATAAAAGCCAGAACGCCAGATTAGCGGGCGCCATCCGGTTGCGAGACAAACTGCTGCTGGCTGCCATCGGGCAACAGCGCCAACACGCTTTGAGCGGCCAGTTTTATCCCTGCCAGCTCGGTGGCCGGGCCGAAGTTGGCAATCAGTCGAGTGCCATCGGCAAACTCGCTCTGCTGCACCACACCTCTTTTATCGAGCCAGCGAAAACCGATGAGCGGCTGGTTGTAGAGCCGCTCATGCAACGGGCGGAAGAAGGCATCGAGTCCCTTGAGGTAGGGAATGCGCGCGCTGGCACTATCCAGACTGAGGTTGAGCAGCGGCGGCACGTTGTAGAGCTGCTGCAACAGCTCGGTTACCTGACGGCTCTCCCTGAATTTGAGGCTGTCCATCGTCCAGTGATGGGTAGTCACTATGCTGTCGTGAAAGACGCTCTGGAACAGAGGCAACCGCAGCGCCGGATCGAAGTAGAGCCCCTGATACTCAGGTTTTAGATGGCTCTGGCGAAAGAAGAACGCGGGCTGATAGTCGGGATACCAGGCACCCAGATAGTAGGGAGAGCGCTTGTTGCGGCGCATATCGGGATCCTGCCAGCCAAAGCCGCTGGTTTGGGGGCCGTGGGCAAAGGCCGCGGTGCGGTTGGCAACCGCGCCGCCCTCCTCGGAGCCCACCAGCACACCCTGACTCTTGGCAATCCACGCCATCCCTGCCATCCGGTTGTCCGCATCCTGCGCCTGACTGGTTGGCTTGGCCGGGTCGAAGTCGTCAAACACCATGCCGGTCGCCGCCACATCGAGGAACCAGCTGTTGTAGTGGCTCGCCTGCTGCAATTTGGGCACTCGCCGCTCCATCACCGGGCGCACACAGGCCTGATTGGTGTAGACGCCGCTGTTTTGAAAGCCGCTCTTGCGCCGCCCGTTCTCCTGCATGATGCCGCAGCGCAGGTAAATATCCTGCCCCATCTGGGCGGTGAGCCAGCTCTGCTGCCGATTCCCCTCCGGCAGCGCAGTATCGTAGGAGTCGTAAGGGGCGATGAGATAGCCCGCCGCTTTGGCAAATTCAATCCCCTGCGGCGCGGCAAAGCCCGCCGTCCACTGGGGCAGACCCAGCCAGAGTTTTGTTAGTCCAGCCTGCTTGAGCGCGGCGATCATCTTGGCCGAGCTGCCATCGCCCCAGCTCTCTGGCTCGTTGAGCGCATCGCCCAGTTGTCTGGCCGCCAGTGCGTGCCGGGCAGCGAAATCGGCCGGTTGCTGACCCGGATGGCGCAGCGCCAGCGCCTAGCCCCCCTGCCGGAACCCGCGGCCACACCAGCTCGCCAGCACTCGCACTGCTCAGGGTGAGGATCAGACGGTTGCCTTCGAGGCGAGCCAAGGCTCGCACCTCGTCAATAGGCAGCGCCTGTTCGGGAGCCTGCCTGGCCAGCTCGCCAGCCAAGCGATCCGCCAGCGGCCCGGCCAGCACGGGATACGCCATGCCGTAGCAGATCAGGGAGCAGAGCAGCAGGATCAGGCGCATGGATTCAACTCGAGATGACTCCGGATGAAGACACAGCAGATCACTGCGCCATAAAAAATGTCAGCGCCATTTTTCAATGGCACTGACATCCGGTCAACCGCTAACGGCATTGGCGCGGCTCCCGCCAACCCATATGAACCGTCACCTATTTGAACAGTCCCTTGAGCAGCTGGTCGGCTACCCCTTTGACGGCATCGTTGTCGGCCTTGCCACCCAGCAGCTTCTTGAGGCCGCGTTCGGCCTCCTTGCGGGCCTTCTCCTCCAGCAATTTGTTGTTGCTGAGCAGTGCCTTCACGTCGAGCTGATAGCTGGGGGCTTGCCAGTGACCGCCGATCCGCACCGGAATGGTGATCTCTTTGAGCTCATCCACATCCTTGCCCCCCTGCCCCTTGCTGCTCTCGACAATGGAGGTGAGGAACAGGAAGTCGAGGCTCTCCGGCACCAGCGCCGTCTGCCCTTCACCCTTGACCCGCAAGGCTGGGGCAAAGAGCTGGATGTCGCTACTGCGGGCGATACCGTCGGCAATCTGGAAGCTGGCGGTCAGGGCGCTGAAGTCGGTCTTGCGCGCCTCCTTCACCTGCTCGGCCCCCTTGCCGTTGAGGGTGGCCCGCGCCTCGCGGATCATCTCCGGCAGGTTGATGCCATGCAGGGCGCCATCGCTCAGCTTCAAGGTGACCTTTCCCCGCATCCCGTTGCGCAGTGCCAACGCAGAGAGACCGCGCCCCTGCACCTGCACATCGAGATCGCCCCTGCCCTCCAGCAGATCGCTCTGGGCCAGAGTCTGCAGCAAGGGACGAATGTTCACCCCGGCCACCTGATTGTGCACCTTGTAGGTGGCGGGTTGCTGGCGTGCATCGAGAACTCCTTTCGCGTTTACCTGACCGCCAGCCACGGTCGCGCTGAACTGTTTGAGCGTCAGCAGTCCCTTGGCCAGAGCCACCTGCAGATCGACTGCGCCGAGATCCAGCCCTTTCAGACGCAGGCTGCCAAGTTGCAAGCGGCCATCCAGATCCAGTCCCTTGAGCGCGCCCAGATCCGGTTCAACCGCGGAGAGGGCTTCGCTCTTGCCGGTTACCGCTTTATTGTCACTTGCAGCGGTATTGGAAGCACTGGCCGCCGGTTTGTCCTCTTTCGCCAGTGCGGTCGTGGTCGGTGCCGATTTGGCGAGCCATTTGTCGAGATCCAGCTTCTCCCCCTTGAGATCGAAGCTGATCGAGGGAACAGCGCCAAGCTGCACGGTTCCATCACCACTCAACAGCGCCTCATCGGCACTCATCACCAGCTTGCTCAGGGTAATCAACTGCTTGTCGAGCTCGGCACGGGCAAACCCGGCCAGTTTCAGCTTCATCTGCGGGCGCGGCAGCGCATCACCTTCCAGCGCTGCCGTCAGCAGCACATCGGAGAGCTCGGCCAGCTTCATCTCTTTATCGAGCCGTCCCTTGAGCGTTCCTTCCAGCGAGCCAGCCAGTGAAGCTTGCTGCCCCTCACCCTTGGTCCCCTTCAGCGCCAACGTGAGGTTGCTCCACTCACCAAGGGCCAGTCGGTCTCCCTTGATGGAGAAACTGTCGAGTCGCAGGGACGGATCACTCAGGCTGCCACTGAGGCTCAAGTCTTTCAGTTCACTGGCCATCACCTCCTGCGCCAGCTTGATCTGGGTCTGCCCTTTAACGTCGAAAGCGAGCTTGTCGGCACTCCCCTTGGCGGCCAGCGTCACGGGTACCCACTGATCGGTGGCCAGCTGCCCCATATCGAGATCGAGGCGATCCAGTCGCAGCGAGGTGCCGCTGCGATCATCCTGTACCAGCGCACTGGCCTGGGAGAGCGCGACACCCTGCAAGCTGATCTGCCAGGGCTTGCTATCAGCGGTTGGCGCAGGAGTTGCGGGGATGACCGGTCCGCTTGCATCAGCAGCGGCATCTTTGATCAGTCCGCTCAGATTGGAGCTGCCATCCGCCTTGGTCTGGATAAAGAGATGGGCGCCACTCAGGGTCACCTTGCCGATCTCCAGTCGATGGGAGAGCAGCGGCAACAGGGCTACCGAGGCCTCCCCCTGTCCGAAACGAACGAGATCCGGCTCGGCAAAACCGGCCGGATTGCGCAGAGCCACCTTCTCCAGCGAGAGGCCGAGACTCGGCCAGAAACGCCAGTCAATCTCCCCCGCCATCACCAGCTCCCGGCCCGTGCTCTTGCGCACCTGTTCAGCTAGTTGGGGCTTGAATTGATTGGGGTCGATAAGGCTTATCAACGTCACTATGGCCAGCAAGGCCGCCACGGCGATGCCGAGCAAGATGAGAACTATCTTCTTCACGATATGCTCCTTGAATCCGGATCCACTGCAGACTATACCACTCACCGTCTGACGAATGGCGTCTGCGGGACAAAAGCGGACAAGGATGAGACAGGGATGGTCGCTGCCAATCCCCATCGTCATCAGCAGGGATCAGGCTTGCAAAGAGGATTGCTGCAACCGCGCCATAGCTGTGCGCGTCGACTCGAAAGCAAAGCGGGGCAAGGGGATATCGCGGATCTTCAGCCAGTGACAGGCGGCGACATCGTCAGCTGGCTGGATGACCGCTTTTTCGCTCAGCTTGATGGCAAAGAAGGTGTCACAGGTGTGATAGGTGATGCCGTCATAGGGATAGGTATTGGCGAACGAGCCAAGATAACGGCATGGCTGACCGACCATATCGAACCCCAACTCCTCCTGCAACTCGCGCACAAGTGCCCCCTCCAGCGACTCGCCGGGGTCGACAAATCCGCCAGGCAGATCCAGCAACCCCTTGCCCGGATTGCGGGCACGCACCGCTACCAGCACCTCATCCTGCCAGCAAAGCGCCACCATCACCGCCGTCGCCACATTCTGGAAAAAATGAAAACCGCAGCCACAGCGAAACTCTTTGGGACTGACACTCTGCAGGGTTTGACCGCCACATTTTGGACAAAACATGGGCTATCTCCGACCAGATAAAGCGCTATTTTACGCTTTCTGGGCCATTTTTTATGAGTGAAACAGACGGGGAAGACGAGGAATTCAAAGGAAGAGGAATAAAACGGGGCAATTATCAGGCGACATGCTGAATTGCAGGCAATAAAAAACCCCGCTCGATGAGCGGGGTTTCTTGTATTGGGTGCCTGGCAGTGTCCTACTCTCGCATGGCGAATGCCACACTACCATCGGCGCTACCG
>NZ_JAJNOE010000022.1:0-71713 GCF_027854445.1 Aeromonas sp. PI_26 | reverse complement strand
AAATAGAAAGCCTCCCTGAAAAGGGAGGCTTTTTTGCATCTGTCAGTTTTCTTATATCCCCCTACATTACCTATTCCCGCAACCCCCCTCTGCTTGCAGTCGACACAGTTTATCTGCTGATTTGAGTCCCGGTGTGTTACTCATTTGACTGCTATTGATGGTTTTATCCAGAGATTTAACCGTGATTGATTGACGTAAAACGTTTTACATGTAAAATCCGGCGCGTTTTGCCTATTACGTGGAGAAAGAGCATGGCGCAGGATAACGAATACTGTTTGGGGGCGGTACCCGCCAAAGGGCGCAAAGGTGTGCTTTCGCTGATGCTGGTGATGCTCGGCCTGACTTTCTTCTCTGCCAGCATGTGGACCGGTGGTGCGCTTGGTACCGGTCTGGTGTTCGATGACTTCATCAAGGCGGTACTGATTGGCAACCTGTTGCTGGGGATCTATACCGCCTGTCTCGGTTATATCGGTGCTTCAACCGGTCTCTCTACCCATCTGCTTGCGCGATACTCCTTCGGCGTCAAAGGTTCCTGGCTGCCATCCCTGCTGCTGGGCGGTACTCAGGTCGGCTGGTTTGGCGTGGGCGTGGCGATGTTTGCCCTGCCGGTGCAGAAGGCGACCGGCATAGATGTGAACTGGCTGATCGCCATTTCGGGCATTTTGATGACGGTGACCGTCTACTTCGGGATCTCTGCTCTGATGGTGCTGAGCTTTGTGGCCGTACCGGCCATTGCACTGCTCGGTGGCTACTCGGTCTGGCTGGCTGTGACCTCGACCGGTGGCATGGCTGCACTGCAGCAGGTACAACCAAGCAATCCCATCGAGTTCACCACGGCGCTGACCATGGTGGTCGGTTCCTTTATCAGTGCAGGAACCCTGACCGCCGACTTTGTCCGATTTGGTCGCAAACCCTGGGGTGCCGTCATGATTACCATGGTGGCGTTTTTTTTGGGCAACACGCTAATGTTCGTCTTCGGTGCAGCTGGTGCGGCGGTAACGGGGCAGGCCGATATCTCGGAAGTGATGTTGATGCAGGGTCTACTGATCCCCGCCATTCTGGTGCTGGGTCTCAATATCTGGACCACCAACGACAACGCGCTCTATGCCTCCGGCCTCGGTTTTGCCAACATTACCGGCCTCAAGAGCAAGCCGCTCAGCGTGATCAACGGCCTTATCGGTACGGCTTGCGCCCTCTGGCTTTACAACAATTTTGTCGGCTGGCTGGCCTTTTTGAGTACGGCAATTCCGCCGATCGGTGGCATTATCATCATGGATTTCCTGCTCAATCGTGAGCGTTACCGTCAATTTGCCGATCAGCAGTTCGAGACGGTGCGCTGGCAGGCGCTGGTTGCCACTGCAGTCGGGGTGGCTGTCGGCAAGTGGCTGCCGGGCATAGTGCCACTCAACGCGGTATTGGGCGCCGCCTTCACCTATTTCATTCTGGTTCGCCTCACCCAGCGGCCGGTTCTGGTACAGGAAGCTAACAAATGCTGATTCAACATATTCGTTTGGCCGATCGGGAAGGGTTGTGGCAGATCCGCTGTCAGGATGGGGTCATCACAGCCATCGAACCCCATGACGAACATGCCGTCGCCGGTCGGGTGCTGGACGGGGAGGGCGGTCTGGCGATCGCCCCCTTTATCGAACCCCATATTCACCTCGATACCACCCAGACGGCTGGCGAGCCGAGCTGGAACCTTTCCGGCACCCTGTTCGAGGGGATCGAGCGCTGGGCCGAGCGCAAGGCGCTGCTGACCCATGAGGATGTGAAACAGCGTGCCATTCAGACGCTGAAGTGGCAGATCGCCAACGGCATCCAGTTTGTCCGTACTCACGTCGATGTCTCCGATCCCAATCTGATTGCCCTGAAGGCGATGCTGGAAGTGCGGGAGGAGATGAAGGAGTGGGTCGAGCTGCAGATCGTCGCCTTCCCGCAGGAGGGGATTCTCTCCTACCCCAACGGCAAGGCACTGCTGGAGGAGGCGCTCAAGCTGGGGGCCGACGTGATTGGCGCGATCCCCCACTTCGAGTTTACCCGGGAATATGGGGTCGAAAGTCTGCACTACATCTTCGATCTTGCCGAGAAGTATCAGGTTCTGGTCGATGTGCACTGCGACGAGATCGATGACGAGCAGTCCCGTTTCATCGAGACGCTGGCAACTCTCGCCTATGAGCGGGGTATCGGCCATCGGGTGACGGCCAGTCACACCACCGCCATGCACTCCTACAACGGCGCTTATGCTTCCCGCCTGTTTCGGCTGCTGAAGATGGCAGATATCAACTTCGTGGCCAATCCGCTGGTGAACATTCACCTGCAGGGGCGGTTCGATACCTATCCCAAACGCCGCGGCATTACCCGGGTGAAGGAGATGCTGGAGGCGAACATCAACGTCTGCTTCGGTCACGATGACGTGTTCGATCCCTGGTACCCCATGGGCACCGCCAACATGTTGCAGGTGCTGCATATGGGGCTCCATGTCTGCCAGATCATGGGTTACGAGCAGATCAACGACGGTCTGAAGCTGATCAGCAGCCACAGCGCCCGCACCCTGAATGTGCAGGATCGCTATGGTATCGAGGTGGGCAAACCGGCCAACCTGTTGATCCTGCCTGCCGACAACGGCTTCGATGCGGTGCGCCGCCAGGTGCCGGTGCGTTATTCAATTCGTCACGGCAAGGCGATTGCCCAGACCCGCCCGGCCCAGACCGAAATCGTGCTGGGTCAGCCAGAGCCCATCGATTTTCGCCGCTGAGATTTCAATCAGGCTGGATGTCGATTAGTTCCGCCTCTGGGCACAAGGGCCGCCATTGCGACATAATGGCGGCCTGACCCTGAGGGAGTGACACCATGCAAACCTGGTTCTATGTTGCTGCAGGGGGCGCCATCGGCGCCTGCCTTCGTTTTGGGATTGCCGAACTGATGGCCTTGCTGCTGGGGCGCCACTTTCCTTACGGGACTCTGGTGGTCAACGTGGTGGGCTCTTTCATCATGGGGGTGGCGTTCGCCCTCATCAGCCATGGTCACGTGGTGGAACACCCGATGAAGCCGCTGCTGATGGTGGGGATCCTCGGAGCCCTGACCACGTTTTCTTCCTTTGCCCTCGATACGGTAGTGCTGGCTCAACATGGGGCCTATCTGAAAGCGCTGCTCAATATCGGTCTCAATCTCTTCCTCTGTCTGGCCATGGTGGTGCTGGGCATGCAGTTGGTTGCGAGCCGGGTTTAAGGTGTCCGGACGCCAGTGGCTCTGGTAAACTGGCGGCCATTCTTTGCTCTATGGGTGTTTAAGGGATGTCAGAACAAGCAACGACAACGCATTTTGGCTTTAAAACCGTGGCCGCGACCGAGAAGGAAACTCTGGTAGCAGGTGTCTTCCATTCGGTGGCAGCCAAGTATGATCTGATGAACGATCTGATGTCGTTCGGCATCCACCGCCTGTGGAAGCGCTTCACCATCGACTGTTCCGGTGTGCGCAAGGGCCAGAAGGTGCTGGATCTGGCCGGTGGCACCGGTGATCTGACCGCCAAGTTCTCCCGCATCGTCGGCGAGACCGGTCAGGTGGTGCTGGCGGATATTAACGACTCCATGCTGAAAGTGGGCCGCGACAAGCTGCGCAATCTGGGGGTCGCCAACAACGTCTCCTACGTGCAGGCCAATGCCGAGGCGCTCCCCTTCCCGGATAACCACTTCGACGTCATCACCATCGGCTTCGGTCTGCGCAACGTCACCGACAAGGACAAGGCGCTCGCCTCCATGTTCCGGGTGCTCAAGCCGGGTGGCCGTCTGCTGGTGCTGGAGTTCTCCAAGCCGGTCAGCGAAGTGATCGCCAAGCTCTATGATCTCTACTCCTTCAAACTGCTGCCGAAAATGGGCGAAATCGTCGCGAACGACAGTGAAAGCTACAAATATCTGGCAGAGTCCATCCGCATGCACCCGGATCAGCAGACCTTGGCAGGCATGATGGAAAATGTCGGTTTCGAGCAGGTGGAGTACTTCAATCTGACCCAGGGTGTGGTCGCCCTACACCGCGGTTACAAGTTTTAAGGTTGCCTATGCCGATGGATGCCATGGTCACCGCGGTGATCGAAACCAGCCTCAACCAGTTGCTGGCGCTGGACAAACAGAGCCCGGAGCGGCTGCGCAAACTGGTGGGCAAGGTGCTCAAACTGGAGCTGCGTGAACTCAAGCCGCTCTGGTTCGTCTTCTCCGAGCGTCGGCTGGATGTGCTGGCCCAGCACGAAGGGGAGGCCGATGCGGTGCTCAGTCTCTCCCTGACCGCCCTCGGTCTGCTGAAAGATCCGTCCGCCCTGACCCGCTATATCCGAGAGGAGAAACTGGATCTGAGCGGTGATCCCCAGCTGGTACAGGCATTCAGCGTGCTGTTGGGTGAGCTGGATATCGACTGGGAGGAGGAGCTGTCGCGCTATACCGGTGACGTGCTGGCCCACACCCTGTTCAGTGGTGCCCGTCAGGCGCGTCGCCTGGTCGGCCGTGAGCTGTGCCGCACCCGCAGCCAGCTGGCGGAATATCTGACCGAAGAGGCCCGCCTCGCCCCCGGCCCGCTGGAAGTGGCGAGTTTCAACGATGACGTCGAGGTGCTGTCCCAGCAGCTCAAGGCCGTCGAACTGCGGCTGGCCCGCTTCGAACAGCAGGTGACCTGATGACCCCGAAGGAGTTCAAACGCCTCTATCGCATCATCACCATCCTGCTGGAGCAGGGCATCGACGAACTGGTGCCCGCCCGCTATCAACCCTGGCCGGGTCGTCTGGCCCGTCGCTCCCTGTTCTGGCTCAAGAACAAACAACCGGATCTCAGCCGCGGTGCCCGCATCCGCCTCGCCTTCGAGGCTCTCGGCCCCATCTTCATCAAGTTTGGCCAGATGCTCTCGACCCGCCGCGACCTGTTGCCGCCGGATATCGCCGAAGAGCTGGCCCTGCTGCAGGACAGGGTGCCTCCCTTCTGTGGTCAGGCGGCGCGCCAGCAGATCGAGCTGAGCCTGGGTTGTCCCATCGAAACCCTGTTTGATGACTTCGACGAGACGCCGCTGGCGTCGGCTTCCATCGCGCAGGTGCATACCGCCCGCTTGAAGGAGAGTGGCCGCGAGATCGTCATCAAGGTGATCCGCCCCGACATCGAGCCAGTCATCGAGGCCGACCTGCGACTGATGCAGGCGCTGGCCCGTCTGGTGGCCCGCTTCGTGCCCCAGAGCGCGCGACTGCGCCCCATCGAGGTGGTGGAGGAGTATCGCAAGACTATCCTCGACGAGCTCAACCTGATGCGCGAAGCGGCCAACGCCATCCAGCTACGCCGCAACTTCACCGGCTCCGAGGCGCTCTATGTGCCTGAAATCATCACCGATCTCTGCCGCGAGCAGGTGCTGGTGATGGAGCGGATCTACGGTATTCCGGTCTCCGACATTCCTGCGCTGGAAGCCAACGGCACCAACATGAAGCTGCTGGCCGAGCGCGGAGTAGAGGTCTTCTTCACCCAGGTGTTCCGCGACAGCTTCTTCCATGCCGATATGCACCCGGGCAACATCTTCGTCTCTTACGAACATCCGGAAAACCCGCTCTGGATCGGCATCGACTGCGGCATCGTAGGTACCCTCAATCGGGAAGACAAACGCTATCTGGCGGAGAACTTCCTCGCCTTCTTCAACCGAGACTATCGTCGGGTGGCGGAGCTGCACGTGGAGTCGGGCTGGGTACCGGCAGACACCAAGGTGGACGAGTTCGAGTTTGCCATCCGCACCGTGCTGGAGCCCATCTTCGAGAAGCCGCTCTCCGAGATCTCGTTCGGTCACGTGCTGCTCAACCTGTTCAACACCGCGCGTCGCTTCCATATGACGGTGCAGCCGCAGCTGGTGCTGCTGCAAAAGACCCTGCTCTATGTGGAAGGGTTGGGGCGTCAGCTCTACCCGCAGCTCGATTTGTGGCAGACCGCCAAGCCGTTCCTCGAAAACTGGATGCACGAACAGGTAGGGCCCAAGTCGGTATTGAACGCCATCAAGGAGAAGGCGCCATTCTGGGCGGAGAAGCTGCCGGAGCTGCCGGAGCTGGTCTATGAGACCCTGCGTCAGACCCGTCATCAGCAGCGTCATTTCGACCAGATGTTTGCCGAGTTCCGCCGTCACAGCCGTCGACAGGGGCAGGCCCGCTACCTCTTAGGGGTTGGAGCCAGCCTGCTATTGGCGGGTGTATTCTTGCTGACCCAAAAACAACACATTGAGTGGGGACAAGCCAGTCTCGCCGGTGCAGCCCTCTGCTGGCTGGTCGGCTGGTTGCGAACCCGTTCCCATTAATCAACAACCGCGCCGTCAGGCGCCTGTTCTGGAGAGAAAATCATGGGTGGTATCAGTATTTGGCAATTGTTGATCATCGCAGTCATCGTCGTGCTGCTGTTCGGTACCAAGAAACTGCGCGGCATTGGCGGTGATCTGGGCGCGGCGGTCAAAGGGTTCAAGAAAGCCCTCTCCGACGAGCCGGCTGATGCCAAGGCCGAGCAGAAAGATGCCGAGTTTCCCCCGAAACAGCTGAACGACGCGGCCACTCAGAGCAGTGAGACCGCCAAACAGAAAGACAAAGACCAGGCCTAAGCCATGTTCGATATCGGTTTTTGGGAGCTGGTCGTTATCGGTGTGGTAGCACTGGTGGTACTGGGGCCCGAGCGGCTGCCGGTTGCCATCCGCACGGCTACCCACTGGATCCGCCTCATTCGTTCGACCGCGAACTCGGTCAAGTCCGAGCTGGAGCAGGAGCTCAAGTTGCAAGAGCTGCACAACGACCTGAAGAAGGCCGAACAGTTGCAGATGAGCAACCTGAGCCCCGAGCTGCAGGAGTCCATCGAACAGCTCAAGGCGGCGGCCCAGTCGGTCAATCGCCCCTATCAGGTCGAGAACGAGATCCGTCCCCCCGTCGCAGAACCTGTGGCTCCCGTCGAGCCAGTGGCTCAGGTTGCCCAGGTGAATGACGAGGTGCCGCCGGTCAACAGCCAGCAGGAGCATGAAGTCGTGAACGAGCCGGTCAGCAAAGGGGAGGTCAAGCCATGAGTCAGGCAGAACAACCCCTGATCAGCCATCTGGTTGAGCTGAGAACCCGCTTGCTGCGTTCCATTACCGCCATCCTCGTGGTGTTTCTGGCGCTGATCTACTTCTCCAACAACATCTACGACTTCGTGGCCCAGCCGCTGCTCAGCCAGCTGCCGGAAGGGACCAGCATGATCGCGACGGATGTGGCGACCCCCTTCCTGACGCCGATCAAGCTGACGCTGGTGGTCTCCTTCTTTGTTGCGATCCCCTATCTGCTCTATCAGGCCTGGGCCTTTATCGCCCCCGGACTGTACCAGCATGAGCGGCGCCTGATCATGCCGCTGGTGGTCTCCAGTGCCCTGCTGTTCTACGCGGGGATGGCGTTTGCCTACTACGTGGTGTTCCCGCTGGTATTCGGCTTCTTCACCAGTACCGCCCCTGCCGGGGTGACGGTGGCGACCGACATCGCCAGCTATCTGGACTTCGTACTGACCCTGTTCTTCGCGTTCGGGGTGGCGTTCGAAATTCCGGTGGCCACCATACTGCTCTGCTGGACCGGCGTGACCACACCGCAAAACCTGAAGGAGAAACGTCCCTATGTCGTTGTCGGGGTGTTTGTGGTCGGCATGCTGCTGACGCCGCCTGATGTTTTCTCACAGACCCTGCTCGCCATCCCGATGTGGGCGCTGTGGGAGATAGGTCTGTTCTTTGCCCGCTTCTACGTGAAGAAAGAAGATGAAGAGCAACAGGAACAACCGGATGGGGAGAGCTGAGGCTCTGTTCGTCACCTG
The DNA here is from genome assembly GCF_027854445.1 of Aeromonas sp. PI_26. Taxonomy (NCBI): domain Bacteria; kingdom Pseudomonadati; phylum Pseudomonadota; class Gammaproteobacteria; order Aeromonadales; family Aeromonadaceae; genus Aeromonas; species Aeromonas sp. PI_26. The sequence goes on along the minus strand of NZ_JAJNOE010000022.1, from coordinate 63,893 downwards.
TTCGCCGGACGGCGAGAGGATGACGAAGTCCGCAGGAATAGCAGAACGAGGGGAGCTGAGGCTCCCTTCCTCTTTTCATGCTCCCGTTCGAGGCGTATGGTAAGACCCCATTCGGTAGATGGTTTTCAAATACCTGATATGTATTCCTTTTGTCTGGAACGTCTCATCCCATGATCGATATCGGTTTAAACCTGACCAGCAGCCAGTTCGCCGGCGAGCAGGCTGAGCTGGTGGCCCGTGCCCGCGCCGCCGGAGTGGAAGCGCTGATCCTCACCGGTACCGATCTGGCTGGTAGCCGCGAGAGCGCAGAGTTGGCCGCCCGCTGGCCGGGCTACTGCTTCTCCACCGCCGGGGTGCATCCTCACGATGCCAAGAGTGTCGATGAGGCGACCCTGCCCGCCTTGCGCGAGCTGGCGGCGCTGCCGCAGGTGGTGGCCATCGGCGAGTGCGGCCTCGACTACAACCGCGACTTCTCCCCCCGTCCGGTGCAGGATGCGGTATTCGACGCCCAGCTGGCACTGGCCGCCGAGCTTGGGATGCCGGTGTTTCTCCACTGTCGCGATGCCCACGCCCGCTTTATCGAGATCCTCCGTCCCTGGTTGCCGAAGCTGCCGGGAGCCGTGCTGCACTGCTTCACCGGCTCCGATGAGGAGCTGGACGAGTGTCTGGCGCTGGGGCTGCATATAGGGGTGACTGGCTGGCTCTGCGACGAACGCCGCGGCCAGCTGCTGCGCGAACAGGTGGCCCGTATTCCGGCCGGTCGGCTGATGATCGAGACCGATGCCCCCTATCTGGTGCCGCGAGATCTGAAACCGCGCCCGAAACGCAACGAACCCGCTTTTTTGCCGCACATCGCCCAGGTGGTGGCGGCCTGTCGTGGTGAAGCGCCCGAGGCCTTGCTGGCCCATACCCGGGCCACCTCCGCCGCGTTCTTCCAACTTCCTCTCCAGGAGTGATTCATGGCTACAACTCTTCCGGGCGCCTTTCCGGGCCGCCGCCTGCGCCGTCTGCGCAAACATGATTTCAGCCGTCGTCTGGTGCGCGAGAACGTACTGACCGTCAACGATCTCATCTATCCGGTGTTCGTGCTGGAGGGGGAGAACCGTCGGGAAGCCGTTCCCTCCATGCCGGGGGTAGAGCGTCTCTCCATCGATCTGCTGTTGGAAGAGGCTGCCGAGCTGGTGGCGCTGGGCGTACCTGCTATTGCCCTGTTCCCGGTCACCCCGCTGGAGAGCAAGAGCCTGATGGCGGAAGAGGCCTACAACCCGAACGGGCTGGCCCAGCGCACCGTGCGTGCCCTCAAGGCCCGCTTCCCGGAGCTGGGGGTGATCACCGACGTGGCGCTCGATCCGTTCACCACCCACGGTCAGGACGGCATCATCGATGACGAAGGTTATGTGCTGAACGACATCACCACCGAGATCCTGATCAAGCAGGCGCTCTCCCACGCCGAAGCCGGGGTCGATATAGTCGCGCCGTCCGACATGATGGATGGCCGCATCGGCGCCATCCGCGCGGCGCTGGAAGAGAATGGCTTCATCAACACCCAGATCATGGCCTACTCCGCCAAGTACGCTTCCTGCTACTACGGCCCATTCCGCGATGCGGTTGGCTCTGCCGGCAACCTCGGCAAGAGCAACAAGGCCACCTATCAGATGGATCCGGCCAACAGTAACGAAGCCCTGCACGAAGTGGCGCTGGATATTCAGGAAGGGGCCGACAGCGTGATGGTCAAGCCGGGCATGCCCTATCTGGACGTGGTTCGTCAGGTGAAGGATCAGTTCGGCGTGCCGACTTTCGCCTATCAGGTCAGCGGCGAGTACGCCATGCACATGGCGGCGATCCAGAACGGCTGGCTGAAAGAGAAGGAGACCATCATGGAGTCTCTACTCTGCTTCAAGCGGGCCGGGGCCGATGGCATCCTCACCTACTTCGCCAAGCGCGTAGCGCAGTGGCTTAAGGAAGATGCCCGTTAAGCCGGGTTGAAGAGATAAACGAGAGGGGGAGCCGATGGCTCCCCCTCTGTCGTTATGGCTCTCTTTTGGTCACGAGCGGATGATTACAGCTTGATCCAGGCATCGCTCCAGTGGCTGCCGGTACCCGGTGCATAGTGGCCGGTCGAGCCGCCACACCAGCCGCTGTAGGGCCAGGGTTTGCACTCGTAGTCGCCACCGGCATTGCTGACCCGTTCGCCACTCTGATAAGCGGTGCCCGCAACATAGGTCGGGTAGCTGCCGTTACCACCGTCACTGTCACCACCCGGTGCCTGTTCCACCAACGCCAGGGTGAAGCGGCGCTCGAAGCCCTGCTTGCTCCCCTCTGCCATGCCCGCCAGCAACAGCTCGTAACTGCCGGCAGAAAGACCCAACTGCGCCAGCTGCAGGGATCCCTGACCATCGATCAGGGCGCTGCCGGTGGCGACCGGATTGCCACCCTGCAACAGGGTCGCGGTGATGGTCACCGGGTTGGCGGTGGTCAGCGTCAGGCCCAGATTGAGCGCGCCGTTAACGATGGAATATTCAGACGCTAGGTCGGTGACGGTGAAGTCACTGCTGCTGCCGGTAGTGGGCAGGATGAAGTCTCCGCTCAGGTAGGTGAGACCGGTCCAGCCAGAGCTGGTCAGCCAGTGCTTGCCATTGGTCTGATAGACGTTGGGCAACTGGGTGCACTGGTTGTTGTCATTGACGAAGCCGATACCGTAAAAGCCCGCCACATTCTTGTAGCAGAGCTGGCGACCATTCTGGTGCAGTACTGGCTGATCAAGCTTGCCCTTGTGGTGGAGAGACAGCCAGTCAAACTGGTTGATGACCGAGACCAGCGGCACAAACTGGCCATCGGGCTGACGATAACGGATCAGGGATCCGGCATCACAGAGCAGACCATCAGCCTGCTGTTCGACGTAGCCGTAGTACTGCTCGCCATCCTGGAAGGTGAACCGGCAGAGATTGCCTTTCTCCGACTCCTTGGGGATCCAGCCCATCAGCAGTCGCTCCTGATTGTTCAGGGCCGCCAGCTGCCCGGCACTGAAGTCGCTGCCGTTGGCTACCCAGCCTTGCGGCATGGTGGAGAATTGCATGAAGTAGTGGTCGGTATAGTACATGTGGCTGTCAGCGCGGTGCTTGCGAGCCCCCTGGCTGACCGAGTTGTAGCGATAGATGTCGTTTTCCGGCTTGTGGAAACCGTTGAGATCATCGTCCAGATAGGGCAGGTCGCCCTTGCGGATATGGTAGTTGGCCATACCCGTCATCAGCGGATGCCAGCCGTGGCTGCCACGGGCAAACGCGCTCTCATGGCTGTAGGACTTCCCATCGAAGCCATGGCCAAATTCGTGGGCAATGATGCCCCAGCTGCCGTAGTAGTGGCTGACAAAGTTAAAGGTATCGACCCCGGTGATGCCACCACTCCCGAGCCCGCCCCCCATGGCGGTGATCCCCAGGTTGAGGTAGGGGCGCTTCATCAGGCTGTGGTAGTAGTAGTCATAATCGGCCGCCGTAAAGATCCCGTTTGGCACATAGCTGTTACCGCCATTGCCGAACATCTCGTAGCCGTTCACTGCCTTGAAGTTGTACCAGACGTGTTTGAACTCCTCGGTCGAGACCATGTAGGCCAGGTTGGTGGCGATGATCAGCCACTCGCGGGCGTAGAGGGCATTGATGGGGCGCCAGGAGCCGCTGGTGTTGGTGGCGAAGCGCACGTTCCAGCTTGGCTTGAGGCGTGCCAGCTTCTGGGCAAACGGATCCGAGTTGGAGCTGAACCTGTGCTCGAACTGGGCAGGCAGATTGATGCTGTTGTCGAGCAGGTTGTTGAGATCAAACACGCCATCGCGGCTGGCGCTGTTGAAGCGTCCCTGCTCGCCAAAGGCGCTCAGTGGCAGGGTGATTTGGGCATAGGCGGGCAGGCGATCGAGCTGGCCTAGGATCAGCCACTTGTTGATACCGTTCAGGCGTGACTCGATATTGATGTCATGCAGCTCTCTGGCGGCATAGTTGGTGATGCGCACCGTGTCGTTATCAAGCAGCTCGGTCTTGACCAGCGAATTGATGTTGACCGAACGCTGGGCGCGATCGATCAGCACCTCGTAGGGTTCGTCATTGCGCAGTATGTAGCTGACTGCGGCCGGCATCAGCTGATCGAAGATCAGCGGGCGAGCCGGCAACTGCTCGTCGGCCGTGAAGCTGATCTCCTTGCTCAGCAGCTGGTTGAAACCCAGGCCGCGCTCGTTGGCGGTGACAAGCGCCGAGCCCGCCAGCTGGAGATCTTTCAGCGCCGCCACGGGCTGCTGGTTGATCTCCCGGACAGTAAAGGTCGGGTTCTTGAACTGAAAGTCGTTGGCGATCAGGGTATCGGCATCATGCCACTCGATGCGGTCCTTGAAGTTCACCACCAGCCGATCGCCATCCATGTCGATTTTTTGCAGATTGCTGTCGGTGATCACCTGCTCAGGCGCCAGCAGTGTGTTGCTGGCGATGGCATCAGCCAGTTTGCGCAAGTCATAGATGTAATAGTTTTTGCCGGCGGTGTGGGCCAGGAGATAGTCACCCACCTGATGGAGTTGCACCAGACGGTGGCTGTATTTTCCTTCAAAGGCGAGCCGACCTGCGATGGGGGTCTTGAGGCTGTTCTCCGGCGTCACATCCTGCTGGCGGTAGACCTTGATCTCGCTCAGCGCATCGGCCACCAGCACGTAATCTTGATTGGCAAAGACGGCCTGGGCGCGGTGCAGGCTGTTGCTGCCGGAATCCCGACCGGTTCCCAGGGTGGTGACATGGCGATGTTCATCGGCCAGATCGAAGATATCGACCCGGTGCGAGTAGCGCGAGACCACGTAGAGCAGGTTGTTGCGGACAAACAGTTCACTGATCTGGTTGTAGGCTGTGGCACTGCCGGTTTCGGTGCCGCGGATCTCGCCAATCTGCTGGCGGCTCGGGATATCGATAATGGCCACATGGCCCGGATTGCCGTTCTGGCTGACATAGAGCCGATCCTGATAGCGCTCGACCGCCGTGATCAGGCTGGCGTCCAGCCCCAGCTGGTCGGCCGTCAGCTCCTCGCCTTTGTCCAGATATTGCAGCGAGGTGGCAAACGAGTTGACGCTGCAGGAGCTGGTCTCCATCACCACCCGGGTGCGTTCGCCATTCTGGATCTGGCCGTGGGGGAAGTACTCCAGCAGACAGCCGTTGCCGTAGTCATAGTTGCCAAAGCGTTTGTTGACCGCTACGACCCCACCGTCGTACCAGGTCAGCTCCCACTCCTCATCGAAGAAATCAAAGACGTTACGAATGGCTGTTTCGTCGAAAAAGTGGGGTTTGGGCAGATCGAACAGGATGTGGTTATCCGCCGTCAGCGGGTAGAGCAGGCCGTTGATGGCAAGGTGGCGCTTGCCATCCTTGATGATCACGTTCTGTTCGTCAGCCGCACTCTGGTGCAGCGCGGCGAGGCGCGCCGTCATCTGTTCGTAGTGCTCTTGATAGGTTTGTTTGAAATAGGCTTGTTCGCGCTCATCGGCCACAACATGGGCCGACAGCAGCAGACCGAGCAGGGTGGCAAGCTTGGTGGTTCTTGGCATGGTGATTTCCTTATCTTGGTTGTTGTTGGATGTTTTTTGGTGGTTGGCAAGCATGTAAAAGAGAGGGGCTAACCCGTCCGGGTCAGTGCATCCTGCCCATCGGCAGCGTGGCCAACGGGCAGGATATGGGCGGGGGCCTGTCGGCCCCCGTTAGTGGTTGGGGCAAGGTCAGAGCTTGATCCAGGCATCGCTCCAGGCGCTGCCGGTACCCGGCGCATAGTGGCTGGTCGAGCCGCCACACCAGCCACTATAAGGCCAGGGTTTGCACTCATAGTTGCCACCGGCATTGCTGACCCGATCACCGGCCTGATAGCCGGTGTTGGGGGCATAGGCCGGGTAGTCGCCATCGCTGCCGCTCTCTTCGGTCAGCGCAACCGGGAAGCGCTGTACCACCGGTTGCTGGCCATCTGCCAGACCGGTGATCACCACGTCGTAGCTGCCATCGGTGACATTGCTGCCCTGCAGTACCAGGGTGCTGGTGCCGTTCACCTGGCTGCTGGTGGTGCCGTGGCTGTGGCCGCTCTGCTCCAGAGTTGTGGTGATCTGTACCGGGTTGGCGGTCGTCACGTTGAAACGGATGCTGACCTGACCGTTGACAATGGCGTAGTCGGAGCCCATGGCGCTGACGGTGAAGTCGCTGCTGCCTTCGGCGGGTGGCGTTGTGCCGCCGCAGTCGCTGTCGCCCTGTACGCGCCAGACGCCCCAGTCACCCGTGGTGCCCGGCTCTTCGTTCTGGGTCCACCAGCCTGCCAGCCAGTTCTTGCCGTTGTGGCTGACGATGTCGCCACCCACGTAGACCTTCTTGGCATCCCAGCTGTTTTCACAGACGACGCCCTGCTCCCTGATGGTTACGTTGCGCTGCTGGGTTACCTGCTGACCGGCGCTGTCGCTCACCTGATAGGTGAGGGTGTAGCGGCCGACCTTGCTGCTGTCGACGTTGCCGCTGACTTTGATTTGGGCGGTCAGGTCGCCATCTTCTTCATCATGGGCGCTGACGCCGGTCATCGGATCGAAAGGGGTGCCCAGCTCCAGCGTGGTGTCGGTGACACCGCTGAACACCGGCTTCATGCTGTAGACCTCGATGGTACGTACCTGCTCGGTGACGTTGTTGTCGCGATCGCTCACCCTGTAGGTGAGGGGGTAGAGGCCGATGCGCTGGCTGTCTACCGAGCCTTCCACTTGGATCTGGCCAGTCAGGTCGCCATCTTCCTTGTCGTTGGCGCTGACACCTGCCAGCGGATCAAAGGCGGTACCCTGCTTGATGCGGGTATCGCTCAGGCCGCTGAACACCGGCTTGCTGTTGTCGACCGGGGGCGTGATCTCCTGATCGTGGATGAAGGGGCCGTAGCTCTTGATGAAGGATTCGTTGTAGGACTGACCGGCGGCGTTGCGGCCCATGTCCCAGTTGATGGACCAGGTCATCACGCCACGCAGCGGTTGCCCCTCGCTCTTCAGGCGGTTGAAGGCGTTGTAGAGCTTCTGCGGATCCTGCACATAGCCAGTGGCTGCGGCGTCAATGTTGGTCGGAATACCGAACACCAGCTTGTCATGGGGGATCTTGTAGAAGCCGCGGGTACCGTTGCTCAGCGAATCCGCCATGTAGTAGATGAACTCTTCTTTCAGGGCATCGTTGTTCTGGGCAATCCAGCCGATACCATCGATGTAGATACCGTCACCACCCTGGTTGTAGAACTGGGGGTTGATCCAGTCGTAGTAGCCTTCCAGATTGCGGATATAGGGGATGTAGGCGCCAGTCTGGGTCAGATAGGGGAACTCCGGCGCCATGGTGATGAGGAAGTTTTTCCCCTGGGCGCGGTAGTGATCCTTGACCAGACGCAGGGCCGCCGGGATCACGGTCTGGTTGTCGGCGGCGGTGATGGCGGCCTGTTCCAGATCGATATCCAGCCCGTCGAAGCCATAGGTCTCCACCAGACGGATGATCTCGTCGGCAAAGGCCTGCTCCTGACCCTTGCGCAGCTCGATGTGCGCATCGGCACCGCCCAGCGCCAGCAGCACGGAACGGCCCTGACGGTTCAGCTCGGCGATCTGCTCGATAAACTGGCTTTCGCTCATGCCGATGGCCGGGTCGAGTTTGAAGGTGGGGATGGGATCGCTGCCATAGACCTTCATGAAGGAGACATCGACCACGTTGTATTGCGGGTTGATCTGATCGAGCTTGACGCAGGGGGCGATACCGCCCTTGTAGCCCGAGCCGTCACACCAGTTGTGCCAATAGCCGACCACTATGCCGGACTGGGGGTTGACCATCGCCTGACCGGCACTGGTGGCATATGCCATGGGGGCGCCCATGCCGAGCAGGCAGCCAAGCAGGGATAATTTGAGTTTGTTCATCGTCTCTCCGTACGGTGCAAATGGGGCGTCGGTTGTGACCGGACGTCCCCGGGGGCTGCCCCGCTGTCATAGGTGTTTTCCTTTAGACCGGTGGCTTTGCGTCGCGCCCTTTCGGGTCACTTTGCCTTTTTCACCCGATTTCTGTGCAGCACAGAGAATCAAGTGACCTGCATGGCAGGTTGCCTATGATAGATGCTTGAAAATAAATTAATCAATGGTTGGTTTTGATTCTAATTGACTGAAAAATATTGATAATTTGTTACAGTCACCACATTTTATCCGTTTCCATGATTGAGCATAACGGTACTTGGCTGGCAGCTGTGGCGCCGGTAAATGGCGGCTTTTTGCCCTTTGAAAGTAGCGGTAAGAGCCAAAAAAGGCCCACAGATTCATTCTGTTACTGGCTGTTGATAGCAAAACTGCAGCAACGGCAGAGATCCGGGTCGCAATGGCTGGAAAAGTACAGGGTTGCGGCGGATTCCCGCTTGATTATTGCGTGGCTTGGCCACATGTTAGAAAGCCATACAGAGCTGCTAAAGCGGTCTGTTCAAGACCAAACAAGAGGTAACCGGGATGAATAACCCTTTGCTGACAATGGATTCGCTGCCCCCTTTCAGCCAGATCAAGCCGGAGCAGGTGCAGCCTGCCGTGATTCAGGCGATTGCTGACTGCAAGCAGAAGATCAGCGATGTGCTGGCCCAGCGTGATCCCCATACCTGGGATAGCCTGATTGCTCCGCTGGAAGAGGTAAATGACCGTCTGTCACGGATCTGGTCACCGGTCAGCCACCTCAACTCCGTACTCAACAGCGAAGCGCTGCGCGAGGCCCATGATGCCTGCCTGCCGTTGCTCTCCGAATTCCAGACCTATGTCGGTCAGCATGAAGGGCTCTATCAGGCCTATCTGGCCCTCTCCCAGAGCGATGATTTCCCGCTGCTGAGCGGCGCCCAGCGCAAGGAGATCCAGAATACCTTGCGTGACTTCCGCCTCTCAGGCATCGGTCTGCCTGCCGAGGCGCAGCAGCGCTACGGCGAAATTCAGGCCCGCCTCTCCGAGCTGGCCTCCCGTTTCAGCAACAACGTGCTGGATGCGACCCAGGGCTGGCACAAGCTGGTGGGCGATGAAGCCGAATTGGCCGGTCTGCCCGACAGCGTGCGTGCCGCTGCCCGTCAGATGGCTGAACTTAAAGGCAAAGAGGGGTGGTTGTTCACTCTGGATATCCCTTCCTACCTGCCGGTGATGATGTATGCCGACAACCGCGAGCTGCGTGCCGAGATGTACGAAGCCTTCACCACTCGCGCTTCCGATCAGGGCCCCAATGCGGGCAAGTGGGACAACTCCGCCATCATGAGCGAGCTGCTCACCCTGCGCCGCGAACTGGCCCAGCTGCTGGGCTTTGCCAACTATGCCGAGCTCTCCCTGGCTACCAAGATGGCGGACAAGACCGAACAGGTGGTGAGCTTCCTCACCGATCTGGCGGCCAAATCCCTGCCACAAGGCAAGGCTGAGCTGGAGGAGATCCGCGCCTTCGCCGCCGAGCAGCATGGTCAGAGTGAGCTGGCAGCCTGGGATCTCGCCTACTACGCCGAGAAGCTCAAACAGCACAAGTTCTCCATCTCCGACGAGCAGCTGCGCCCCTACTTCCCCGCCAGCAAGGTGGTGAAGGGGTTGTTCGAAGTGGTGAAGCGGGTGTTCGGCATGAAGGTGCGCGAGCGCCTCGGCATCGACACCTGGCATCCTGACGTGCGCTTCTACGACATCTTCGATGCCGACGACGAGCTGCGCGGCAGCTTCTACCTCGACCTCTACGCCCGCGAGCACAAGCAGGGCGGGGCCTGGATGGATGTCTGTCTGGGTCGTCGCTACCGTCAGGATGGTTCACTGCAAAAGCCGGTGGCCTACCTGACCTGCAACTTCAACGGCCCGGTGGATGGCAAACCGGCGCTGTTTACCCACAACGAAGTGGTCACCCTGTTCCATGAGTTTGGCCACGGCATCCACCACATGCTGACCCGCATCGATGTAGCCGGTGTCGCCGGTATCAACGGCGTGGCCTGGGATGCGGTAGAGCTGCCGAGCCAGTTCCTCGAGAACTGGTGCTGGGAGTCCGAGGCGCTGGCCTTTATCTCCGGCCACTACGAGACCGGCGAGCCGCTGCCTGCCGATCTGCTGGAGAAGATGCTGACCGCCCGCAACTTCCAGGCGGCCATGCAGATGCTGCGCCAGCTGGAGTTCGCCCTGTTCGACTTCCGTCTCCATCAGGAGTTTGATCCGGCCAATCCGGCACAGCTCCCGGCGCTGCTGGATGAGGTGCGCAGTCAGGTAGCTGTGATGACGCCGCCAGCGTTCAACCGCTTCCAGCACAGCTTCTCCCACATCTTCGCCGGCGGCTATGCGGCGGGCTACTACAGCTACAAGTGGGCCGAGGTGCTCTCTGCCGATGCCTTCTCCCGCTTCGAGGAGGAGGGGATCTTCAACCCGGCGACCGGCCAATCCTTCCTGAAGAATATTCTGGAGAAGGGGGGCTCGAAGGAGCCGATGGAGCTGTTCCGAGCCTTCCGTGGTCGTGAGCCCAAGGTGGATGCACTGCTGCGACATAGCGGGATCGCCGCCTGAGATTCCTGACCCGCCGTCTGTGTGAGTTTCAAGCAGGTACACTGTTTTGCGGCATAGTGGGATCGAGTCGTGATTTCTGCGACAAAAAGGGACCTTTTGGTCCCTTTTTTCAAGGCTTTTTAATATCTTGCTGATTGCATATTTGCACTGCTCACAGCTCTTCAGTAGAGTCGTGTTCTAACCTTCAAGGAGAGAAAGCCACTTGCCATGAGGCGAGCACTCGATTCCGTCTATCAAATCATCTCCAGTCTGGCTCATTCGAGCGGCCAGGGATATTTCGATACCTTTGTGAGTGAAATCGCCGCTGCTGTGATGGCTGATGTCGTCCTGATCGCCAGCAGGGAATCAAATGCTACCCACCTGACGGTTCAGGCTGCCTACCCCTCCTCTCTTGACCCCGATACCCTGACACTGCCAATCACTGACTCTCCCGATGCCATTACCTGGCAGGAGGGGGAAGCCTGGTTCAGCGATCGTCTGTTGCAGCTGTTCCCCGCGATGCCGCTTGCCGATGCGTGGCAAGCCCAGGCCTACGCCGGGATCGCCCTCAAGGATGCGGATGGCGAGACCATAGGCATCTGCTGCCTGCTCTATCGTCAGCCGCAGGCCAATATGACCAAGGTGATGGGGCTGCTCCGGTTGCTGGGGCCGCTGGCCGGTCGCGAACTGGCGCTGATGCTGCAACGCCAGCTGCCGCAACTCTTGCCTGATACCCCCCATGTGCTGCAGAGCATGCTGTTTCAGGCCCCGGTGGGGATCGGCAAGCTCGATCTCACCGGCCGCATTCTCTGGGCCAATCCGGCTATCGAGAAGATGCTGGGTTATCCCCTCGACGAGCTGCTTCATCGCTCCATCTCCGATATCAATCACCCGGAGGATTGGCAGCGCAGCCTTGAGTGCTACGAAGAGATCCGGCGCGGCGAGCGCAGCAGTTTCACCCAGGAGAAGCGCTACTTCTGCAAAGGGGGCGAGATCCTGTGGGGGCGAGTAACTGTCACCTTGATCCGCGACGAGCAGCAGCAGCCGGACTACCTGATGGTGCTGCTGGAGAATATCGATCCCCTCAAGCGCCATGCGGAGCAGCTCAAGCTCTCCCACCGGGTCTACGACAACCTCTCCGAAGCGATTCTGGTGTGCGATGCCGACAGTCGCATCATCTCGGTCAACCCGGCCTTCGAGCAGATCACCGGCTACAGCAGCGACGAGGTGCGGGGCCAACGTCCCAGCATGCTCAAGTCCGGGCTGCACGATCAGACCTTCTATGCCGACATGTACCACGCGCTGGAGCGGGTGGGGGTGTGGCGTGGCGAGGTGTGGAACAAGCGCAAGAGCGGCAAGCTCTATCCGCAGCAGCTGATGATCAGCACCCTGCGCGAAGCCGGCAAAATTCAGCAATATATCGCCATTTTCAGCGATCTTTCCCAGACCAAAGTGGCCGAGCAGAAGATCGCGACCCAGGCCAACTACGACAACCTCACCAGCCTGCCCAACCGCTGGTTGTTTGGCCGCTGCCTCACCCGCTTCTGCGAGCGGGGCGAGCGCTTCGCGCTCATGGTGCTCGACCTCAACAACTTCAAGGCGGTCAACAATAGCATGGATCACCATGCTGGCGATGCCCTGCTGCGGGAGGTCTCGGATCGACTGGTGAGCCGGGTGCGCACCGAAGATCTGGTGGCCCGCATCGGTGGCGACGAGTTCGCGTTCCTGGTGCCCGGCATCGTCACCCGCCGTCAGGCCGAGGTGTTTGCCAAGCAGGTGATCGGCAGCTTTGCCCGCCCCTTTATGCTGGCCAACCAGCATCTCTATGTGACCGCGACCATCGGCATGACCCTCTGCCCGGTCGATGGCAGCGAGAGCGACGAGCTGCTGCGCAACGCCGAACAGGCGCTGTTTGCGGCCAAGCGACAGGGACGGTTGCTCGGTGCCTACTGCTCATCCATGCGAGAAGAGGTGCGCCAGCGCCACCAGATGCAGCAGGATCTGGCCGAAGCGATCAAGCTGGAGCAGCTGACCATGGCCTACCAGCCGATCTGGGACAATCGCAGCGGACGGGTCGCCAAGCTGGAGGCGCTGGTGCGCTGGTATCACCCCCACTGGGGGCAGGTATCTCCTGCCGAGTTCATTCCGCTGGCGGAAGAGGCGGGGTTGATTCAGGGGCTGGGTGCGCTGGTATTGTGGCAGTCGTGCCGGGATCTGGCGCGGTTGCAGCAGTCCGGCTTCCCGGATCTGCAGATGTCGATCAACCGTTCCACCATGGAGTTCCAGACCATCGACCCCGAGGCGAGTGAGTGGCTTAAGGTGATCCAGCACTTCGGGCTCGATCCTGCCGACATCGTCATCGAAATCACCGAATCTCTGCTGATGGAGAGCAGCGATCAGCACAGGGTGCGGATCGATGCCCTGCGCGAGGCGGGCTGCAAGCTGGCCATCGACGATTTCGGTACCGGCTACTCGGCCCTCAACTATCTGCGTACTTTCCCGGTCGATCTGGTCAAGATCGACCGCTCCTTTGTGCGCCATATCCCCTTCAACGAGCAGGATAGGATGTTGCTCGACGGCATCATCAACATAGTGCACAACCTCGGCATGCAGGTGGTGATCGAGGGGGTAGAGACCCGCGAGCAGCTCAACTTCCTCTGCCAGAAGGGGTGTGCCTTCACCCAGGGTTATCTGCTCAGCCGCCCGCTGGCCTATGACGATCTCACCGAATATCTGCAGCTCAATGACAAAGGGATGTTTCTGCAGATCAGCTAGTGGCGCTTACTCCTTCGATGTCATCTGTTCCTGTTTGGTTTTCAATGTCCGGTAATCCTCGCCGAGATAGCGCAAATAGATGCGATCCAGTACTCCCTCATCCTGCATCTGTTGCAGCGTCTTGTTGTAGGCAGGTAGCAGGTCAGCCTTCTGTTTGCCAAAACAGAGGTAGAGCGGCGTGGAATCGATAAAGGGGGTGAGGGCGCGGATCCTGACGTCCTGCTCCCTCGACAGAATGGGGGCAGAGAAGTAGTCCAGGATGATCATATCGACCCGGCTCTTTTCCAGCATCAGTAGCAGCTGTTTGTCGGAGTGAACCTTGATGGGCTCCCAGCCGTTGAAGTTCCTGATCTTGGTCGTATAGTCATACCCCCTGACCATCCCTACTTTTAGCCCCTTGGCCATCTCCCACGAGAAGTTCTGTAACGGACTGTCGGTACGCACATAGGCGGCCAGAGGATAGAAGGCGGTGGCAAGGTCAGAGTGATAGCAACCGGGGAGAGGGGCATTGTCGAGAATGCCATCCGCCAGCTGGGTGCTGACATACTGCTCGCAGCGTCCCCAAGGCAGTTCAAGCAGGGTGAGGTTCATGCCAAGGCGGCGCGCCACCTCTTGATGGATCTCCACCGAAATGCCCTCTTTCAGGTTGTCCTGTTCGGCATAGGAAAAGGGAGGCCAGTCTACGCCGCAGACCTTCAGGTTTGTGCCGCTCTGGGCGGCGAGGAGCAGGGCAATGAACAGGTTCATGGGATTTCCTCCCTACAGCGACTTGAAGGGGCTGTGGTACACTCGGTTCACTGAACTTAGAACGCATCCAAAGACCATGCAAATCCTCCTCGAAGACCCCACCAAGGCCGCGCAGGCAGACGCGCTGGCCAGCCAGCTTGCCCTGCTCGACCTTCCCCAGTTTGCCCTGGTGTTTACCTCGGAACGGTTGGAGCTGCGCAAGCTGGATGAGCCCAAGCTGGGAGCCGTCTATGTGGACTTCGTGGAAGGGGCGGTGGCACATCGCCGCAAGTTTGGCGGTGGTCGCGGCCAGTCCATCGCTAAGGCGGTGGGGCTCAAGGCCGGTGCCACACCGACCGTAGTGGATGCCACTGCCGGTCTGGGGCGCGATGCCTTCGTGCTGGCCTCCCTCGGTTGCAAGGTGACCCTGATCGAACGCAGCCCCGTGGTGGCTGCTCTGTTGCAGGACGGGCTGGCGCGGGCGGCACAGGATCCCGAGATTGGCCCCTGGGTCAGCGAGCGGATGCACCTGCTGCAAGGCCCGGCGGTGGACAACTTGCTGGCGCTGCCGGAGCGGCCCGAGGTGATCTATCTCGACCCCATGTTCCCGCACAAGCAGAAGTCGGCGCTGGTAAAAAAAGAGATGCGGGTGTTCCAGTCGCTGGTAGGGCCGGATCTCGATGCGGATGTCTTGTTGCCTGCCGCGCTCAAGATGGCTGAGAAGCGGGTGGTGGTGAAACGCCCCGACTACGCCGGCTGGCTCAACGAACAGAAGCCCAGCATGGCTATCGAGACCAAGAGCAACCGCTTCGATGTCTATGTGATGGCGGCGCTGGCGGCGAGTTAACGGCCGGTGCGAGTTGCGGATGCAAAAAAGGAGGGCCAACGTCATGTTGGCCCTCCTTTGTCTTACTGGATTCAGTTGGTTGGCGCGAAGCGGATCAGCTTCTCTTCCCCTTGCCAGTTCAGGCGCAGGGTCACCAGATCCGCCAGACTGAGCCGCTCGCCACTGTGCAGCAACAGATACTCGACTCCTTCGCTGGCTTCGATGGTGCGGATTTTGTCCTCCCGCTGGCGACCATCGCGGCTGGTGAGGGTCACCGGCAGTTGCCAGCTGGCAGCAATTTCGAGCCAGTCGTAGAGATCGCAGCTGATGGGTTGATAATCCGGCATGATCGGCTCCAAAACAGGCGGGTTGCTGAGTCAGGCTTCCTGTACGCGGGTCGGCCAGCCCATCTTCTGCTGGCGTTCCACTTCAAAGCGCAGCTCGCTGGCGCGCAGGTAGTGTTCATCCATCCAGCCCTTGGGCAGGGTCAGGGTCAGTGACTCCTCTTCTGCCTGCAGGGTGAAGCTGGGCACTGTGCCCTGGGTACGGCGCATGCAGAGGATCAGCGCGATGCGCAGGATACGGGCCAGCCGGATCGCCTGACGACCGGTGACGGCACCCTGTTTCTCCAGCGGTTCCAGCTTGAATTCGTCCCGCTGGTTGAACAGCAGGGCCGACAACAGCTTCTTTTGCGCGGGGGTAAAGCCCGGCATGTCGATGTTGTCGATGATGTAGGCGGCGTGTTGCGGCGCCTTCTTATACTCGATACAGAGGCCGATCTCGTGCAGCAGGGCGGCATAACGCAAGATCGGACGACCGTAGCGTTTGGAGAGTCGCCAGGCCGGTTGCAGCTGGTTGAACGCCTCGACGGCGGTATCGCGCACCCGTTCGGCGTGCTCTTTATCCAGCTGATAGCGGCTGATCAGGCTGTCGGCGGTACGATCCCGGGCATCACAGTCGTGATTGTTGCCAAGCAGACCGTAGATCAGTCCCTCGCGCAGGGCGCCCCCCGCGAGGGTCATGCTCTCGATATCGAGGGTTTCGAAGATGGCGATCAGGATGGCGAGGCCGGAGGGGAACACGGTCAGCCGCTCGGCCGCCAGCCCTTCCAGTTGCAGCCGGTCTAGCTTGCCGCAGGCGATGGCCTGACCCATCAGCTCCTGCAACTTCGGCAGGGTGACCCGTTCGCTCTTCCCTTGCGCCAGCATGATCTCTTGCAGTGCCTGTACTGTGCCGGAGGCGCCGACGCAGGTGCGCCAGCCGAGGGCGCGGTAATCGTCCGCCACCTTCTCCAGCACCTCCTTGGCGGCAGCAATCGCCTGCTCGAAACGGGCTTCGGAGAGCTCGCCATCACCGAAGTGATTGTTGAGCCAGGTGACGCAGCCCATGTGCAAGCTGTTGAGCAGTTTTGCTTCGCTATGTTCGCCGATCACCAGTTCGGTACTGGCACCGCCGATGTCGATCACCAGCCGGTTGCCTTCCCCGGCCGAGGTCCAGGAGACCCCTTCATAGATGGTCTTGGCCTCTTCCTCGCCCGAGATGATCTCGATGCTGTGGTTGAGTACCCGTTCCGCTTCGCTGAGGAACTCGTCGACGTTGGTGGCAAGCCGCAAGGTTGCGGTGCCCACCACCCGGATATTGTCGGCCGGAATGTCCTGCAACTGTTCGGAGAAGAGACGCAGACAGTCCCAGCCCCGCTCCATGGCGGCACGGCTGAGACGAAATTCCGGATCGAGTCCGGCTGCGAGGCGAACCTTGCGCTTGACCTTGGCGACGGTGCGCAGGGCACCGGCGACCTCGCGCACCACCAGCATATGAAAGCTGTTGGAGCCGAGGTCGATAGCGGCATAGAGAGGCGAGTTGTGCAACTGGGCCTGTCCTTAGCTCTTGCGCGGCGGACGACGACGGTTGTTGCTGTTGCCACCGCCCTGACGATCCCGCATGTTGCGGTTCACCGGCTGACGGTTGCGGAACACCCGTTTCGGCGGGGTCACGTCATCCAGCAGCGCTTCACGGTCGTACTTGCTGACCGGAATGGCATGGTGGATGTACTCCTCGATGGCCGGCAGGTTGAAGGCATAGTCTTCACAGGCCAGGCTGATGGAGTGACCGCTCTTGCCGGCACGACCGGTACGACCGATACGGTGTACATAGTCTTCGGCGTCGTCGGGCAGGTCATAGTTGAAGACGTGGGTCACGTCAGGGATGTGCAGACCACGGGCGGCCACGTCGGTGGCGACCAGAATATCGAGCGCACCCTTGGTGAAATCCTCGAGGATCTTCATCCGCTTCTTCTGTGGCACATCACCGGTCAGCAGACCGACGCGATGGCCGTCGTTTTCCAGCCAGGCGTGAACGTCTTCACAGACATGCTTGGTGTTGGCGAAGACGATCGCTTTTTCCGGCCACTCCTCTTCCATCAGGGAGAGCAGCAGCAACATCTTGTCTTCATTGGAGGGGTAGAACAGCTCCTCCTTGATCCGCACGCCGGTCATCTGCTCCGGCTCTACCTGCACATGTTCCGGGTGGTTCATATGTTCGTAGGCCAGCTCCTGCACGCGCAGGGAGAGGGTTGCGGAAAACAGCATGCTCAGACGCTCGGTCGCGGGCGGCATGCGGCGGAACAGGAAGCGGATGTCCTTGATGAAGCCCAGATCGAACATGCGATCCGCTTCGTCCAGTACCACGACCTGAATGTTGCTCAGATCGATCACCTTGGACTTGAAGTAGTCGATGATGCGGCCAGTGGTGCCGATCAGGATGTCGACACCCTGCTCCAGCACGGCCAGCTGCTTGTCGTAACCTTCGCCGCCGTAGGCGAGGCCGAGTTTCAGGCCGGTAGAGGCGGCGATGCTGTCGGCATCGTTATAGATCTGTACTGCCAGCTCCCGGGTGGGTGCCATGATGATGGCTCTGGGTTGGTTAACCAGACGGGGCTTGGTCAGCGGGTGAGTCAGCAAATAGTTGAATGTCGCGGCCAGGAAGGCAATGGTCTTGCCGGTTCCTGTCTGGGCCTGACCGGCGAGGTCATGACCTTCTACCAGCAGTGGCAGAGACAGTGCCTGGATGGGCGTGCAATAGTGAAATCCCTTTGATTCCAGACCAGCCAGAACTTCGGGTTCGAGGCCCATTTGGGCGAATTTGTCGGTCGTTAAGTGTGTTTTGCTCATGGCGGTAGGTTATCAGGTTAGGCTTGCAATAATAAACAGGATCATTTCAAATAGGGCAACTATTGCCTTTGTTGATATGTCAATAAAGCCTTAATTACTGACTGGAGTTGGAGATGAGTGACAAGATTGTTCAGCTGAGCGATGCCAGCTTCGAGGCAGATGTAATCAAAGCCGATGGCGCCGTTCTGGTCGACTTCTGGGCCGAGTGGTGTGGTCCGTGCAAGATGATTGCCCCGATCTTGGAAGAAGTTGCCCAAGAGTACGAAGGTCGCGTGACCGTAGCCAAACTGAACATCGACCATAACTCTGATACTCCGCCCAAGTACGGCATTCGTGGTATCCCGACCCTCTTGCTGTTCAAGAATGGCGAAGTGGCAGCGACCAAGGTCGGTGCACTGTCCAAGACTCAGCTGAAAGAGTTCCTGGACGGCAACCTGTAATAATTAAAGAGGAGCGCATTGCAATAATGCGCTCCTTGTGTTTTATCACCTAGACGCTCATCCCGATTGGTGCTAGTTTATCGCTCGTTTGCTAACCTTTTTGCCTGACTCTTTGCTAACCACAGCCTGGCAATCAAATCCGATCAGCATCAATCCAGCAGACTGTCTCCTCATTTCAATCCTTGCTTACAGACTTTCACCACTATGAATCTGACTGAATTAAAGAACACTCCTGTGTCCGAGCTGGTCAAGCTTGGCGAATCCATGGGGTTGGAAAATCTGGCTCGGGCGCACAAGAAAGATATTATTTTTGCAATCCTCAAGGCGCACGCCAAGGGTGGTGAAGATATCTTTGGCGACGGTGTGCTGGAAATCCTGACCGATGGTTTCGGCTTCCTGCGCAGTGCAGACGGCTCCTATCTGGCAGGCCCTGACGATATCTACGTCTCCCCGAGCCAGATCCGCCGCTTCAACCTGCGTACCGGCGATACCATCTCCGGCAAGATCCGGCCACCGAAAGAGGGCGAACGCTACTTCGCACTGCTCAAGGTCAATGAGGTCAACTACGACCGCCCGGAAAACTCCCGCAACAAGATCCTGTTTGAAAACCTTACCCCCCTGCATGCCAACGAACGTCTGCGTATGGAACGGGGTAATGGCTCTACCGAAGATATCACCGCCCGTGTACTGGACCTGGCTTCCCCCATCGGTAAAGGCCAGCGTGGCCTGATCGTGGCGCCGCCCAAGGCCGGTAAGACCATGCTGCTGCAGAACATCGCCCAGAGCATCGCCTACAACCACCCGGACTGTGAACTGATCGTTCTGCTGATCGACGAGCGTCCGGAAGAAGTGACCGAGATGCAGCGCATGGTGAAGGGTGAAGTGATCGCTTCCACCTTTGACGAGCCTGCTTCCCGTCACGTTCAGGTTGCCGAAATGGTGATCGAGAAGGCCAAGCGTCTGGTCGAGCACAAGAAAGATGTGGTGATCCTGCTGGACTCCATCACCCGTCTGGCCCGTGCCTACAACACAGTTATCCCGTCATCCGGCAAGGTACTGACCGGTGGTGTGGATGCCAACGCCCTGCACCGTCCCAAGCGCTTCTTCGGCGCCGCGCGTAATGTTGAGGAGGGTGGCAGCCTGACCATCATCGCCACCGCGCTGATCGATACCGGTTCCAAGATGGATGAGGTTATCTACGAAGAGTTCAAGGGTACCGGCAACATGGAACTGCACCTCTCGCGCAAGATTGCCGAGAAGCGTGTCTACCCGGCTATCGACATCACCCGCTCAGGCACCCGTAAAGAAGAGCTGCTCACCTCAGGTGACGAGCTGCAGAAGATGTGGATCCTGCGCAAGATTGTCCACCCGATGGGCGAGATCGACGGTATCGAATTCCTCATCGACAAGCTGGCGATGACCAAGACCAACGACGAGTTCTTTGACGCCATGCGGCGCCAGCAGAAGTAAGTCCGGTCAGAAAATGACGAAACCGCGGCCCTGGTCGCGGTTTTTGTTTATCTGTTTTCCGGTCGCCCTAGTAGTATGAGATCCCGATGTCACATGGATGGAGACGTCATGAAGCCTGTTTTCTGGTTATTGCTGGGGTTGCTGAGTGCAATGCCAGCCTGCGCGCAAAGTGCTCCGATCGCGGTGGCAGCCGAGACGTTGCAGACTCACCAGCGCTATCTGGCGGGCCGTCTGCAGGAGGGGCAATTTGCAGCCATCGACTCTCTGCTGGCGACCCTGAGTCGCGAGCGGCGGGAGTTCCTGCTGTTGCAGCTGCTGCGGGATATTCCCGCTACCTCCCCTGCATCCCCTGCGTTGCAACAGTGGGTCGAGGCTCAGGCCGACAAGGCACCCGAGTGGCTCATGGAGCAGCAGGTCGACGGTTTTCTGGTGCAGCAACCTGTCTATGATTTTGCCGCGCAGGCCCGTCAGTTGCTGGGGGAGTGGCAGCTGCAATCACTGATGCAGCGCTATCGGCAGCAGCTTGCCCAGGGCAGCTTCCAGCTAAAGTCCATCTACTACAGCAGTAACCCCGATCTCGCCATGCAGCAGCAAGCCCTGTTGCTGGCCCTCGACACCTTGCCGCAACCGATCTGGATGCGGGAGGCGCAAGCGCTGGCCAGCCAGAATATCTATCTGCCCGACAATCACCTGTTGTTCCATCTGTTGCAGCGCACCGGCGAACCGGCGCTCTATAGCATGCTGTGGCGGCGGCCGGCAGATCAGGATGCGCTGCGCGCACTCTCCACCATTAACCGCTTTCATCACGGCAGTGCCGCAAGTGATCTGCTGATTGCCGCCAGTGGCAACGAGGGGTTGAAGGGAGCCGCCCTGCGGCAGCTGAGCGCACTCTCCCCCTTGCCGCCGCAAGCCCAGAAATACCTGCTGGCGGAACTCTCCAACCGTCAATACGGGGCGCTGGTGGCCGGTCTGTTGATGGAGGTGGACGAGCCCCAGCTGCTCTCTGCACTGGCCAGACGCCTCGGCCATCGTGACGTGCCACCCATTGCACCGAGTCTGCTACCCGATTCGGGTACACCCGATGGGCAGCCAGGGTTATAATGCGTGACCTCCTGAACCCGGTTGGGAACTTGCATGAAATACAAGGATTTGCGTGATTTCATCGCGCAGCTGGAACAAAACGGACAACTCAAGCGCATCACCCGCGAGATAGATCCCTATCTGGAGATGACCGAGATCAGCGATCGCACCCTGCGTGCGGGTGGCCCGGCTCTGCTGTTCGAAAATCCCAAAGGCTACACCATGCCGGTGCTGACCAACCTGTTCGGTACCCCTGATCGGGTTGCCATGGGCATGGGGCAGCCCGATGTGGGCGCCCTGCGTCAGGTCGGGGTCTGGCTCTCCTATCTCAAGGAGCCCGAGCCGCCCAAGGGATTCAAGGAGCTGATGGAGAAGCTGCCGATCTTCAAGCAGGTGCTCAACATGCCGACCAAGCGCCTTTCTTCCGCCCCCTGCCAGCAGGTGGTGCAGGAGGGAGATGCGGTCGATCTCGACCAGATCCCGATCCAGCACTGCTGGCCCGGCGATGTGGCGCCGCTGGTCACCTGGGGCCTCACCATCACCCGTGGCCCCTACAAGAAGCGGCAGAACCTCGGCATCTATCGCCAGCAGAAGATCGCCAAGAACAAGCTGATCATGCGCTGGCTCGATCATCGTGGCGGTGCCATCGATTTTCGCGAGTGGCAGGAGGCCCATCCCGGTGAGCGATTCCCGGTGGTGGTGGCACTCGGTGCCGATCCGGCGACCATCCTCGGCGCGGTGACGCCGGTGCCGGATACTCTCTCCGAATATGCCTTTGCCGGTCTGCTGCGCGGCAGCCGTACCGAAGTGATCAAGGCCATCAGCTGCGATTTGGAGGTGCCCGCCAGCGCCGAGATCGTGCTGGAAGGCTATCTTGAGCCGGGCGAGATGGCGCCGGAAGGCCCTTATGGCGACCACACCGGCTACTACAACGAGGTGGACGAGTTCCCGGTCTTCACCATCACCCACATCACCAAGCGGCGCGATGCCATCTATCACAGCACCTACACCGGCCGTCCGCCCGATGAACCGGCGGTACTGGGTCTGGCGCTGAACGAGGTATTCGTGCCGCTGCTGCAGAAGCAGTTCCCCGAGATTGTGGACTTCTATCTGCCGCCGGAGGGGTGCTCCTACCGGATGGCGGTGGTGACCATCAAGAAGCGTTACCCGGGCCACGCCAAGAGGGTGATGCTGGGAGTCTGGTCATTCCTGCGCCAGTTCATGTACACCAAGTTCGTGGTGGTGTGTGACGATGACGTCAACGCTCGCGACTGGAAGGATGTGATCTGGGCCATCACCACCCGGATGGACCCGGCACGGGACACTACCTTGATCGAGCACACCCCGATCGACTATCTGGACTTCGCCTCGCCGGTCTCCGGCCTCGGCTCCAAGATGGGGCTGGATGCCACCAACAAGTGGCCGGGCGAGACCAATCGGGAGTGGGGTCAGCCCATAGTTCAGGATGAGGCGGTGAAGCAGAAGGTTGATGCCATCTGGGATGAGCTCAATATCCTCGTATGAGGCAAACATGACAGCTTTGCTGCAAAAAGTGATGCGATCCGCACTGATTTGAGTATTCTCGACTGACGGGGCCAGGGCTGCTGGTCGTCACTCCATAGTGAAACAATGAGCGAAGCGGGCCGAGCGAGCCCGCCACAAGGACAAGAATGCAACGTATCAAATGCCGCGTAGAGGAACTGCGCGAATATGTCGACACCATCTGGCATGTGGCCCTGACGCCGCAGCAAGCTATCAGCTTCAAGCCGGGCCAGTATCTGCTGGTGGTGATGAGCGATTCGGACAAGCGCCCCTTCTCCATCGCCAACTCGCCGACCCGCCCGGGCGTGCTGGAGCTGCAAATTGGTGCCACTCCCGAAAACGCCTACGCCGGTCAGGTGCTGGCCCGCATGCGCGAGCAGGGGGAGATCGAGGTTGAATTGCCGGCTGGCAAGGCGTTCCTGCGCGATGAATCCCCCCGTCCGCTGATCCTGATGGCGGGCGGCACCGGTTTCTCTTACGCCCGCTCCATTCTGGAGTACCTGATCGACACGGGCAGCAAGCGTCCAGTGTTCTTCTACTGGGGTGTGCGTCAGGCTCACTGGCTCTATGAGCTGGAGCAGATGCAGCAGTGGGAGCGTGACTATGCGCCGCTCACCTTTATCCCGGTGGTGCAGGAGCCTGAGGCTGACTGGACCGGCAAGAGCGGGCTGGTACACAAGGCGATTATGGATGACTTCGTCAGCCTCCACGACTACGACATCTATGTCGCCGGCCGTTTCGAGATGGCGGGTGCCGCGCGTGAGGAGTTCAAGATCCTTGGCGCCGAGCCGGAGCGCATCTTTGGTGATGCCTACGAATTTATCTGACGGGATTCCCGTCTGGATGACGCAGCCCCCGGTTTTGCCGGGGGCTTTTATTTTTGTGGCTGCAGCAGTACCTGATCGTACCGAATGGTTGGATTATCGCGGCGTTATCCCATTATTTTTCAATATTTTGGCTATGAATGGCTACTAATCGAGCCTAGCTGATGGCATCTTTGTGGGGGATTGACAAGAGCATCCATAGAGCGAGCACAAGGAGGCGCAGTGTTGAGTGAAGAGGGCAGGGCATCTGCGGAGGATGACAGGGGAGAGACCGGCTCTGTCGAGCGGGTCGCAACGCTGATCCCGTCCCCTCATGGCGGTGAAATGGCCCGTTTGCAGGCAGAGATCGCCGCTTTGCAGCATGAAAACGGCCTGTTGCAGGAGAAGCTCAATGCCGCCCTCGATGGCACCGGCATCTGTCTCTGGCAGGGCACCATTCCCACCGGCGAGCTGCGGGTCTTCAATCTGCAGAACTTTCAGGCCGGTGACATGGCCCCTCATTTCGATCAGTGGAGCGCCAAGCTCCATCCCGACGATCGCGCCCATGCCATGGGCAGCTACTTTGCCCACCTTGAGGGCAAAACCCCCTTCTATGAAGCCGAATACCGCACCATCAATCCGCAAGGCGAGGTCACCTGGCTGTGGGATAGGGGTCGGGTCGTCGATCGGGATGGCGATGGCAAGCCGCTGCGGATCATGGGCTCCCATATCGATATCACCCAGCGCAAGGCTTATGAGCAGCGACTGGCGGAGCGCGCCAACAGCGACGCGCTGACCGGCTTGCTCAACCGGCAGGGGTTTGGCAAGGCGTTTGCCCAACTGCAGCCGCAAGGGGCGGGGGCGCTGCTCTTTATCGATCTGGATGATTTCAAGGGGATCAATGACCAGCTGGGCCATGCCTGCGGCGATCTGGTGTTGCAGCAGATGGCGGACTGGCTGCGCCTTATTATGCCTGGCTCGGCGCTATGCGGCCGTTACGGCGGCGACGAGTTTGTGGTGCATCTGCACCGGGATGTGTCGAGCCATGGCCTGGCGCAACTGGCTGACGCCCTGATCAGCCGGATGCATGGCTATGTGCCCAAACCCGGTTGCCCGCAACGGGTGGGGCTGAGTATCGGCATCGCCCTGTGGGAGGAGGAGCCATTGAGCTTCCGACAGGCATTGGAGGTGGCCGACCGTGCCATGTATGAGGCCAAGGCGCGCGGCAAGCGGGCCTGGTATCTGCTTCAGGTGTGATGTTTTTTACAGGTTCAATTCAAAGCAAAAACCCCAGCCGAGCTGGGGTTTTCGTTATTCGCCTTTGGCGCCGAGCTGCTGCTCGAGCTGAGCCAGCTTGCTTTCGAGGGCGGCCAGTTTTTCACGGGTACGCAGCAGCACCTTGGTCTGCACGTCGAACTCTTCGCGGCTGACCAGATCCAGCTTGCCCAGCTGGGCTTGCAGTACCTGACGCATCTTCTTCTCGGCCTCTTCACCCATGCTGCGAATGCCGGGCGGCAGGGAGTTGTGCACCTGCTTGGCGATCTCTTCCAGTTTCTTCGGGTCGATCATGATGTCCTCCTTAAGCGTTGGCGGACATTCTACCGACAATTCCCTCACTTTGCCGAGATCGCGGCGGCTTTTTAGTCGTGATGGTGCCCGCTGGCTGGTCGGGTCTGGTGATGGGGCTACAACTGCTACCCTTGCGCCCCTTTGTTAACCTGAAACCATGACATGCACCACAAAGCTGAGCCAGAACTGTCCGGCATGAGTCTTATTTGGTGTTGGTTTTATGTTAACGTTTTGCAGTCGAGGTCGTGATGACCCCGTTGGCTTGTGATGGATAACAACCTTATAAAAAGAGAATAAAAAATGAAGAAGAAGCTAATTTATGCAGCTGTTGTCAGCGCCCTGCTGGCCGGATGTGGTGGAGATGACAACAAGGGAGACACCACCAGCTCCCTCGATTATGCCCTGAGTGGTGCCAGTGGTCTTCGCCCGAGTGTACTGGCTCCCCGTGCCAGCGACGGTACTCTGAAGTTTTCAACCGAGACTCAGGATCTGTCGAACCCGGTATCTGCTCTCTCTACCCTGGATGGCTGGTCAACCACCCAACCCGTCCAGCTGGTAACGGCGACCGTGACCGGTGTCTCTGTGCCGGCACCGGGGGCCAGCGAGTATGCCTCTGCCGTTGCGCCCCTCTACCTGCTCGAGCTCACGCTGGATCCTGATACTCTGCAACCCAACGGAGTCAAGGGCGGCAAGCCACTGGTTTATGGGACCGACTTTGTGGTCACTGGCGGGGACGGCAAGCTCAATCTGGTTCCGCTCAAGCCGCTCAATCCCTCTTCTTACTACATGATCGTGGCGACCGATGCCCTCAAGGACAGTCGCGGCACACCGCTCAAGGCGGGAGGCGATTACAGCAGCTTCAAATCGACAGCTGGCGCAACTACTCAGGAGCAGACCATCAACGGCCTGATCTCGCTGCAGGAAGGTCTGTTCAAAGCGGCCACCGGGATCACCAGCGATCGGGTGATCTTCTCCGACTGGTTTGCCACCCAATCTGGTGCCGATGTGCTGCTGGCAGTGAAAAGTGCCGCCGCTTCGGTGCTGAAGAGCCCGAGCCTGGACGCCGCGGCTCTGTGGAAACAAGATGCCAGAGGCAACACCAGCCTGCCGGCAACCTATACCATCAATGGTCTTAATGGCGGGGTGGATTTTCTGACCCAGCTGGCGAATGAGCCATTCTTGCCGCAGGATCAGAAAGATGCACTGACAGCCGCCTTTGGTGTTGGTACGCCGCTTAACGGGGTTGCCCAGCTAACCAAGGTGTATACCGGTACCGTCAAACTCCCTTACTTCCTCTCAACCCCGCCGATAGCCGGCTCCTGGGACAAGGCCAAGACCCAATCCTGGCACGGCGCCATTCCCAGCCTCTATGCCATCGCCAACGCGCTGAAAGCGGGCGATACCGAGGTGATCGGTGGACTGGTCGGGGCGGGCGTGGACCCGGCATTGCTGGGTGAGCTGATCACCGACCCGAGCCGTCAGAGTGAACTGCTGACCGAGGCGAGCAAGCTGATCGGGGTGACCCTCACCTCTGGTGGCAAGCCGCTGGATGCCGAGCGCAATATCGGCCGTTTCAACCCGTTGCCGACCCTGAGCGAAGTACAATCGGTACCGCTGCGGATCTTCGCCGCTGCACCGCTCAATACCATCACCGATGTGATCATCTATCAGCACGGGGTTACCTCCATCAAGGAGAACGCCTATGCGCTGGCGCTGGGCCAAATCGGCGCAGGTGCCACAGCCAGCAAGAGCGTCGCTGTGGTAGTGATCGATCACCCGCTGCACGGCGAACGTGGCTACGCTTTGAGCGGCAGCATGGATACCGTCACCACCTCCGAGAACCCGACTCCCTACCTGAATCTGGGTTATCTGACGGTGGCGCGGGACAACCTGAAACAGAGCGTGGCCGATCTGCTGGGACTGCGACTGGCTGTCGGTCTGGCCAACACCCAGGGATTGGGTGGCCAATTGGGTGGTGCCGGTCTGAAAGTTCACTTCCTTGGTCACTCACTCGGTGCCATTACCGGGGCCAATCTGCTGGCTGTCGCCAACCAGACCACCGGCAGTGCTCAGGCTGATGCCCTGTTCAAGTTCGATACCGGTGGTCTGGCGATGCCGGGTGGCGGCATCGCGCCGTTGTTGCTCAACTCGCCGAGCTTCGGGCCGACCATCAAGATGAGCGTGCTTACCTCGGGCAGTCCGGCGCTGAAAGCGGGCTTTACCGCCTATGCACCGAATTGCAAAACGGCTGCCGCCACTTGCTTCGTCAACGAGTTCCTGCCCAGTCTGGATGCGGCCACGCAGGCGGGTGCGGCGAGCACCTTGCAGAGCTATACCTTTGCCGCCCAGTCAGTGCTGGACTCTGCGGACCCGATCAATCTGGGCAGTGGTGTCGCCAAGAGTTTCCCGCTGTTCGCCACCGAAATTGTTGGCGATGGTGCGCTCAGCTTGCCGGATCAGGTGATCCCCAACAGCATCGCCTCTGCGCCGCTGGGTGGCACCGAGCCGCTGTTCCGGGTGTTGGGTTTGCAAGAGCTGAAAGGGTCCGGCGTGCTCCCGGCGGGTCACCATGCAGCCCGCTTCCTGAAAGGGGGCCATAGCTCGCTGCTGGCACCTGACGAGAACTTCGATCAGGCTGGCGCGGTCACCACCGAGATCCAGACCCAGTTCGCCAGCTTCTTTATGAGCGGTGGCGCGGCGGTCAAGGTAACCGATGACACCCTGATCAAGCAGTAACTGCTCATCGCGTAAAAAAACGCCGCCCCTCGGGGCGGCGTTCTCGTTTCTGCAACTGCTGAATAATCAGGTCGGCTGGTGGTTGCGATCCAGCCAGCCTTGCAGCAGGCCGACCAGCAGGCCGGTCAGGTGGGCAATATTGGCCGTGCTGGTGCCGAGCATGTCGAAGAAGCCGAGCACCATCCAGAACAGCATAAAGCCCATCAATGCTGGTGGCAGGGTGAGGCCGCAGGCCGGTAGTAGCTTGCTGCGCAGCCAGCAGTAGCCGAGCAGGGCATAGACCACGCCGGAGAGACCGCCAAACAGCGGGCCGCTGGCAAAGAACTCGGCGATATTGGGCAGGGCGGCGCCCACCAGCAGCAGGATCAGCAGCTTGCCGCTGCCGAGGCGCTGCTCGATCTGGCCGCCGAGATACCACCACCACAGCAAGTTGAACACCAGATGGAGCACCGAGAAGTGGATCAGGGCGGGGGTGAAATAACGCCACGCCTGCCAGTCGGTGAACTGGGCAAGCGTCGGGTGGAATGCCAGTTCATCGTAGATGGGCAGGCCGATGGCCTCGATCCCGTAGATGGCGAGACAGGCGATGATCACCATCAGCGTCAGTGGCCCCGCCTGATGGAGGAAATCGGTGATGGGATCCGTCATCCCCTTGCTGTAGTCGATGCGGGCATCGGCGTGGCCGGATTGCCAGGAGGCTTCCATATAGCGCGGGTGGCCCGGCTCGGCCAGAAAGCGCTTCACCTCCAGTTGGGCCTGAGCGAGGCGTTGCTCGTCCGCCAGCCAGATGGTGACCCCCAGCTCGGACTGGGTCAGCTCGCAGGAGATCCCCAGGGTCGCCAGATAGTCCACCAGCGCCTGTGCCATGCGGGCGTTGTCGAGCACTAGCAGCTGGATCATGCCTCGCCTGCCTCGATGGGAAACTCCCGGCGCCACGCCTCGAAGCCGCCATCCAGACTGTAGACCTCGTCATAACCCTGTTGCAGCAGGTATTGGGCAGCCCCCTGGCTGCTGTTGCCGTGGTAGCACATCACGATGACCGGGGTATCGAAATCCACTTCGTTCATAAAGCGCACCAGGGTGCCGTTGGTGAGGTGGAAGGCGCCGACCGCGTGGGCCGCTTCAAAGGATTGCGGGTCGCGAATATCCACCAGACGGGCTTCACCCGCGCTCAGTTTCTGGTGGGCATCATGGGCATTGATATGGGCAAACTGGTCCATCGAGATGTCCTGCGAATAGGTTGATTACGGGCCAGTGTACCGCAAGCTTGGGCGCAAACTAACCCCACAAAAGATAAGGGAGCCAGCGGCTCCCTTGTCGATATGGCATGCTGGTCAGTGGGTTAACCGCCCAGATAGGCCTGCCGCACTGCCGGGTTGGCCAGCAGGGCGGCGCCCGTGTCTTGCAGCACCACGTGGCCGTTCTCCAGCACATAGCCGCGGTCGGCCAGCTTGAGCGCCTGGTTGGCGTTCTGCTCCACCAGAAAGATGGTCATCCCCTTCTGCCGCAACTGTTCGATGGTGTCGAAGATCTGCTGGATGACGATGGGGGCCAGCCCCAGCGAGGGTTCATCCAGCAGCAGCAGGCGCGGTTTGCTCATCAGGGCACGGCCGATGGCCAGCATCTGCTGCTCGCCGCCGGACATGGTGCCCGCCCGTTGTTGCAGGCGCTCGTGCAGGCGCGGGAACAGGGTAAACACCTGATCCAGCAGGCCATGCTGCTCGGCCTTGTCGACGAAGAAGGCGCCCATCAGCAGGTTCTCCTCCACCGTCAGGCGGGCGAAGATGCGACGCCCCTCCGGCACCACGGCGATATCCTTGCGCATGATGCGGGCGGTGGTGAGGGAGCTGATCTGTTCCCCCTCAAACCAGATGGAGCCGCTGCTGGGCTTGGGTTCGCCGCAGAGGGTCATCAGCAGGGTGGTCTTGCCTGCGCCGTTGGCGCCGATCAGGGTGACGATTTCCCCCTCTTTCACCTCGATGCTGACATCGTGCAGTGCCTGAATTTTGCCGTAGTGGGTCGATACGTTGCGAAGTTCTAACATCTTTTTGTCCTTACGACTCGCCCAGATAGGCCTTGATCACTGCCGGGTTGTTGCGGATCTCATCCGGCTTGCCGTGGGCCAGCGGGGTGCCCTGACTGACCACGAAGATGCGGTTGGAGATGCCCATCACCAGCTTCATATCGTGTTCGATCAGCAGCACCGAGACCCCGAATTCGTCCCGCAGGCTCATGATGAGCTCGTCCAGCTCGTCGGTCTCCTTCGGGTTGAGACCGGCGGCCGGTTCGTCCAGCATCAGCAGCTCGGGACGGGTCGCCATGCAGCGGGCGATCTCGAGGCGGCGCTGCTGACCGTAGGCCAGATTACCGGCGGCGCGGTTGGCAAGATCCTTGAGGCCCACTTTATCCAGCCAGAAGGCGGCCCGCTCCAGCCCCTCCTGCTCGGCACGGCGGAAGGCCGGGGTCTTGAACAGGCCGGCGATAAAGCTGGTGTTGAGGTGCTGGTGCTGGGCAACCAGCAGGTTCTCCACCGCCGTCATCTCCTTGAACAGCCGCACGTGCTGGAAGGTACGCACAATCCCCTTGCGGGCGATGAGGTGGCCGGGCAGCCCCTGGATCTCCTCACCCTTGTAACGGATGGTGCCGCCGCTTGGGCTGTAGAAGCCGGTCAGGCAGTTGAAGATGGTGGTCTTGCCCGCGCCGTTGGGGCCGATGATGGAGATCACCTCGCCCTTGTCGATATCCAGTTTGACCCCGTTGACGGCCAGCAGGCCCCCGAAGCGCATCGACAAATCAGAGACTTCCATTAACTTCTGATGTGTACTCATTTCTTCAACTCCAGATGCGGACGGGTCATCGGCAGCAGTCCTTGTGGCCGCCAGATCATCATGAACACCATCAAGAGGCCGAACATCAGCATGCGATACTCGTTGAATTCGCGGGCCAGCTCCGGCAGCACCGTCATCACGATGGCCGCCAGCACCACCCCGATCTGGGAGCCCATGCCACCCAGCACCACAATCGCCAGCACAATGGCCGATTCGATAAAGACGAAGGATTCCGGGCTGATAAAGCCCTGCCGCGAGGCAAAGAAACTACCCGCAAAACCGGCGAAGGTAGCGCCTATGGTGAAGGCGGTCAGCTTGATGATGGTGGGGTTGAGCCCCAGCGATTTGCAGGCGATCTCGTCTTCCCGCAGCGCTTCCCAGGCGCGGCCCAGCGGCATGCGCAGCAGGCGGTTGATGACGAACAGGGTCACCACCACCAGCACCAGCGCCATCAGGTAGAGGAAGATCACCTTGTGGTTGGCGTTGTAGGTAATGCCGAAGAAGTTGTGGAAGGTATCAAAGCCGCCATCCTTGACGGTGCGGTTGAACTCCAGCCCCCCCAGGGTCGGTTTGGGAATACCGGAGATCCCGTTCGGGCCGCCGGTCAGGGTGGTCATGTTGTTGAGCAGGATGCGGATGATCTCGCCAAAACCCAGGGTGACGATGGCCAGATAGTCCCCCCGCAGCCGCAGCACCGGGAAACCGAGCAGGAAGCCGAAGGTAGCGGCCATCAGCCCGGCGATGGGCAGGCACTCCCAGAAGCTCAGTCCGAAGTAGGTGTTGAGCAGGGCATAGCTGTAGGCACCGACCGCGTAGAAGCCGACATAGCCGAGATCGAGCAGGCCGGCGAGGCCGACCACCACGTTCAGCCCCAGCCCCAGCATGATGTAAATCAGGGTAAGGGTGGCGAGATCGATGGCGCCGCGAGAGGCCATAAAGGGCCAGCTCACCGCGAACAGCAGCACCAGCACGGCGGTGAGGTTATAGAGCTTGGGTGCCTCTTCCGGGCTCGGTAGCACCAGCTTGGTGAAGCCGACCGAGAAACCGCTGATGGAGGCCTGAAACAGCTTGGCGATCTGGCCGCGCAGCATCTGGAACCAGAAAACAAGGGTGGCTCCCCCCAGCAGCCAGGCCAGCGACACATCGAGGCGGCTCACTACCTGCAGGCTGGAGCCATCGGTCTCCAGCTTGAAGCCGAGCAGCCAGAAAGAGAGCACCAGCAACACCAGGCTGGCGATACAGGCGTGGATAAATTGATGTTTCATCACACTTTCTCCACTTCCGGACGACCCAGAATGCCGGTCGGCATAAAGAGCAGCACAAAAATGAGCAGGGCAAACGCCATCACATCCTTGTACTCGGTGCTGAGATAACCGGCGGTGAGCGCTTCAACCACGCCGAGCAGCAGGCCGCCCAGTACGGCGCCCGGAATGCTGCCGATACCGCCCAGCACAGCGGCAGTGAAGGCCTTCAGACCGGCCATAAAGCCGAGGTAGGGATTGATGACGCCGTAATACATGCCGAGTAGCACCCCGGCGACGGCGGCCAGCGCGGCCCCCAGCACGAAGGTGATGGAGATGACTACATGGGTGTCTATCCCTAACAGGTTGGCCATCTTGATATCTTCCGAACAGGCGCGGCAGGCGCGGCCCATGCGGGAGCGGCCGATGAACTGGGTCAGCGCCAGCATGGTGATGAAAGTCACCACGAAGATGATCAACTGCATATAGGAGAGGCTGGCCTGAAAACCATCCTCACCCCCCAGGGTCCAGCCACCTGAGATCAGGCTGGGCATGGCGATATCCCGCGAGCCCTGTGCCATCCGCATCATGTTCTGCAAGAAGATCGACATGCCGATGGCGGAGATGAGAGGGATCAGCCGGTTGCCACCGCGCAGTGGCCGGTAGGCGACCCGTTCGATGCTCCAGCCATAGGTGCCGGTGATGATGATACTGACCAGGAAGGCGCCCCCCAGCAGTAGAAAGGTGCTGTCGATGCCCATCATCATGAGCCCCGCCATCACCATAAACGCGACATAGGAGCCGATCATGTACACCTCGCCGTGGGCGAAGTTGATCATGCCGATGATGCCATAGACCATGGTGTAGCCAATGGCGATCAACGCATAGGTGCTGCCTATGGTTAATCCGTTCAGCAGTTGCTGAACGAGATAAAGGAGGTGTTCGGACATACTGCGTTCCCTGTACTTGCCCGCAAAGAGAGGAGGGGGTGAGCGTACTCACCCCCGATCGGCAGATTATTTGACTTGGCTGGAAGTACCGTCAGCGTGCCACTGGAACACACCGAATTCGAAGCCTTTCAGGTCACCGTTCGGTGCCCAGGTCAGGGGGCCCATCACGGTATCGATCGGTGCGGCCTTGATGGCGGCGGCAACGGCAGCCGGGTCATCTTCACCCGCCTTGGCGATACCGGCGGCCAGGGTTTGCACCGCGGCATAGGTAGTCCAGACGAACGGGCCGGAGGAGTCCTGACCCTTGGCCTTGAACGCTGCAACCAGCGGGGCGTTGGCCGGCACCAGATCGTATTTGTTCGGCAGGGTCACCAGCAGGCCTTCGGAAGCCGGGCCACCGATGGCGGAGATATCCTTGTTACCCACTCCTTCCGGGCCCATGAACTTGGCTTTCAGCCCCTTCTCGCCAGCCTGACGCAGGATCAGACCCAGCTCAGGGTGATAGCCGCCGTAGTAGACGAAATCGACGTTCTCTTTCTGCAGTTTGGCGATCAGGGCGGAGAAGTCCTTGTCACCGGCGGTGATCCCTTCAAAGGCCACCACTTTCACGCCAGCCTTGTCGAGCGCCGCTTTGACGCTGGAGGCGATCCCTTCACCGTACTGCTTCTTGTCGTGGATAACGGCGACGCGCTGGGGTTTGACCTGCTCGATGATGTATTTGGCGGCAGTCGGGCCCTGATCGCTATCCAAGCCGATGGTGCGCAGGGTCAGCTGGTAACCGCGCTCGGTGATCTTGGGGTTGGTGGAGGCGGGGGTGACCATCAGGATCCCCTCGTCTTCATAGATGTCGGAGGCGGGCAGGGTGTTGTCGGAGCAGAGGTGGCCGACCACGAACTTGACGCCGTCGTTCACCACCTTGTTGGCAACGGCCACCGCCTGTTTGGGATCGCAGGCATCGTCATAGACGACCGCTTCGATCTGCTTGCCATTGATGCCGCCAGCCTTGTTGATCTGCTCGACCGCCATCTTGCCGCCGGTGAACTGCATGTCCCCGTACTGGGCGACCGGGCCGGTGACCGGGCCTGCGATACCTATCTTGATGGTGTCTGCCGCGTGGGCGATGGAGATCGATCCAAACAGAGCCAAAGAAACCGCTGCGCCAACTGTGATTTTGCTCAACTTATGCATTGATTCGTCCCTTAATCAGTGGATTGTTTCATTTCCGTGTGCCATTCCGGATCTACATCCCGTGCATCCGGCTATAGGTATGGTTCTATCATTCCTCACGGGGCAATAACAAGCTGTTAAAGATACTAACCAGAGGGGGTTGAATAGGCGGATTTTGAAATAAATGACCTGTTATTTTCGGCTAATCAGAGCTTAATTTTGATTTGTTGACTTAACATCTTGGTAACGAGAGGTGATTCTGACAAACGCCAGAGGATTAATCTGGTGATATTTTACTCTGACAGCGCTCCCATTTTGACCACAATCCATTTGCGCAAACAGAAATGAGCGCCTAAATTAGCCGGCATTGACAATTCCGTGGCAGAGCTCGTTAAAACCAAGCCTTTATTCGGGAAATCTGCTAATGTTCCGCCTTTGACAGTCAGGAGACAGAGATGGCCACTATCAAGGATGTCGCCTCGCGCGCAGGCGTATCCATCTCCACCGTCTCACATGTGCTCAACCACACTCGGCGGGTCAGCGAAGACGCGACCCAGAAAGTGATTGAGGCGGTGGCAGAACTCAACTACGCGCCCAACTCGGTAGCGCGCAGTCTTAAAATAAATTCGACCAAGACCATTGGTATGCTGGTCACCACCAGCGTAAACCCCTTCTTCGCAGAAGTGGTGCAAGGGGTTGAAGCGTACTGCTTCGAACAGGGCTACAGCCTGATCCTCTGCAACACCGAAAACCAGCCGCCTCGCCAACAGCATTACCTGAGAATGCTGATGGAAAAACGGGTGGATGGACTGCTGGTATTGGGTACCGATATCGACACCCCGTTGCGTGACATGCTGCGCATCCACAAGAACGTGCCGCAGGTGGTACTGGATTGGGGCACGGAGTGCGATTTCGCCAACGTCATCAACGACAACGCCCGAACCGGTGCCCGCATGGCCGTACGCCATCTGCTGGAGCTGGGGCACCGCGACATCGTCTGCATCACTGGCCAGCTCTCCAAGCCGACCACCCAGCAGCGGCTGGACGGGGTACGTGATGCGCTGGGCGAGCACGGTCTGACCCTCAAAGATGAACAGGTCTTTGAAGGGGATTACGAGAGCCAGAGCGGCTTCGATGCCATGCAGCGCATTCTGGCCCTGCAGCCTCGTCCGACCGCGGTCTTTGCCTTCGACGATCCCATGGCGATCGGCGCTATTTGCGCTGCCTGGGAAGCGGGAGTCAAGGTGCCGGACGATATCTCCATCATCGGCTACGACGATGTGGAGATGGCGCGCTTCTCCAGCCCGCCGCTGACCACCATCCGCCACCCGAAGGCCGAACTGGGCCAGCTGGCGGTGAAGCATCTGGTCAGCCGGATCCGCAACAAGGAGCTGGAAGTGGAGTCGATGACGGTACAGCCCGAGCTGATCGTCCGCCGCTCGGTCAAACCGCTGCGTTAATCCGCACCCGTTGCCAACACGAAAAACCCCCTCTATCACGAGGGGGTTTTTGTTTATGGGCGGGTTATTTCAGTTCCGGCCAGTAGGCTTTGTTGGCCTCTATCAAGTCATCCAGAATGGACTTGGCCACCGATGCACTGGGCACTGTCTTGGAGAGGGTGATGGCTTGCCACAGCTTCTGGTAAGAGTGCTCGACCCAGGCTTCGACCACTAGTTTCTCGACCGCGACCTGCTGACCCATCATGCCCTGCTGGAACAGCGGGATGCTGCCCACTTGCAACGGCTCTGGCCCGCTGCTGCCGACCAGGCAGGGGATCTCGACCATGGCTTCCGGGTCAAAGTTGGGGATGGCGCCGCGATTGGGAACGATCAGCAGCATCCGCTCCTGAGTGTTGAAGGCGATGGCGGTTGCCAGGTCAACGATATAGGAGGCGTGTTCATCGATCTCCAGCTCGCCCGCTGCTGAATTGCCTGCCTTGACGATGTCGCTACAGGCGGTGAAGACCTGCTTCTCGCGGTGCTCCATCACCTCGTTGGCACGGGTGTGTTCCGGATTGGAGTGGGCCACCACATAGTCCGGGTAGAGGTAGTACTTCAGATAGGTGTTAGGCAGGGTATCCGGGTCGAGCGCCCACACATCCTTTGCCTTGGCGAAGGTATCGTTCCAGCTTGCTTCGGCATGGCTGGCGCTATTGGGCACATAGCCGTGGCGGGCGACGTGCTCCTTGATCTTCGGCATCAGGTCGTTGCCTTCCAGATCTTCGATGCGGGTCCACCAGCCAAAGTGGTTGAGGCCGTAGTAGCGTACCCGCATCTCTTTGCGGGATTTGAGACCGGCAATCTGGGCCATGCGCCCCTCGATCCCGATCGGCATGTCGCAGATGTTGAGGATTTTGGCATTGGGACGCAGGCGACGGGTCGCTTCAGCCACAATGGCGGCCGGGTTGGAGTAGTTGAGCATCCAGGCATTGGGTGAGTACTGCTCCATATAGTCGACCAGCTCCAGCACCCCGCCGATGGAGCGCATGCCGTAGGCGATACCGCCCGGGCCGCAGGTCTCCTGACCGACCACGCCATGACGCAGCGGGATCTTCTCGTCCAGCTCGCGCATTGGATATTTGCCAACCCGGATATGGGCCATGACAAAATCTACATCGCTAAATGCTGCTTTGGGGTCGGTGCCATAGCTGAAGGCGATCTCGGGAGCCTTCTCTTTCAGCAGGATTTTGCAGGCTTCGGCGATGATCTCCTGACGGGCACCATCGTTGTCGTAGAATTTGATCTCCTTGAGCGGGAAGCGATGCTGATTTTCCAGCAACATCAGAACGATACCAGGAGTAAAAGTGCTGCCACCACCGGCAATGACTACAGAGAATTTTTTCATGATCATGACTCCATTACTAAAGATGATTGTTGATGACTGTTGTTCATAATCGATTCCATATTTTCACGTACCTGAGGTACATGCAGACCGATAATTACCTGGATACTATCGCCATGGCGGACGACCCCATGGGCACCCAATTTAATAAACTCCTCATCTGCTGCTGCCAGCTTGCTGTTAACCAACGATATTCTTAAGCGGGTGGCACAATTATTCAGACTGCGTATATTTTTGACTCCACCAAGCGCTTCGATAATTTGTGTTGCACTATCACTGCCACGCTGGTTTTTGGCTGCCTGATAATCCGACTTGGAATAAAGCTTTATTTCACTGTCTTCCCGGCCCGGTGTTTTAAGATTGAGCCGGATAATCAGTGCGCGGAATATCAGGAACCAGATGCCGGTAAAGACCAATCCGATAGCGATCTGGGTGAACATCATTCCCGCATGGTTGTGGAACATGGGTATCCAGTTCTGCGGCAGGAACTGGTCGAGCAGACCTCCACCCATGTTGCCTACCACACCAAACAGGTACATCACAGTCGACATGGTGGCTGCCAGCAGGGCGTGGATGGCAAACAGCAGCGGCGAGATGAAGAGGAAGGTGAACTCCAGTGGCTCGGTGATACCGACCAGAATGGCGGTCAGGGTGGCCGGGATCAGCAGGCCTGCCACCTTGGCCTTGTTCTCTTTGGCTGCCGTGGCATAGATGGCCAGAGCAATCCCCATGGCACCGAAAATCTTCGAGTTGCCGTGCAGGGCAAAACCACCCTGAGGGAACTGTTCAATCAGCGGGCGAGTGCTCTGGCTGAACTCCAGCATGTGTTGCGCCCAGTAGAGCTGAATGCCTCCCTCTACTGCCGCAGGGCCGAAGATGAAGGGGCCGTAGATAAAGTGATGCAGGCCGGTCGGAATCAAAATCCGCTCGAGGAAGGTGTATACCCATACCCCGACCGGACCCGAGACCAGCATGAAATTCTGCAGGGAGGCGATGCCCATCTGTACTTTTGGCCAGCCGATCAGGGTCAGCCAGGCGCAGGGGATCATCACGAAGAAGGCGACAATGGTAACAAAGGAGCTGCCCTGAAAGATGCCGAGAAAGACCGGCAGTTGGCGATCAAACAGGCGGTTGTGCAGTGCCGTCACGATGCCGGAGATGACGATGGCCCCTATGATGCTGGTATCAAGGGTCTTGATCCCCGCTACCATGGCGAGGCCACTTTCACCCCCTACATCCTGACTGAAGTCGACCCCGAAATAACTGCCCCAGGTCATGCCCATGGCGTTGATAAAATAGTTCCAGGTCATGAAACTGACCAATACAGCCAGACAGGCTCTGGCTTGTGCCTTATTTGCCAGACCGATTGGCAGGCCAATGGCAAATATTAGCGGCATATTTCTGAATACTGTCCAGCCACCCTCTTCAATAATATGGATGATCTGAAAAAATAATCCTTGTGGGTTTGCCAGTGATTCACCGACAAACATCGGGTTTTTCAGCATAATTGCAATGCCTACTACCATACCTGCAAAAGGAAAAAGCAGTACAGGAGTGAACATTGCTCCGCCAAAACGTTGAATTTGACTGAGCATATATTGTCCCTTGGTTGAAATAGCTAATCGAATCCTTGCCGGTGTTGCCAGATGCAAATTAGCAACGATAAAAAGAGACCTCATGAAATATCTTGGAATAATGTGATCTGACGCATGCAGTTATTTAGACAAAGATGTCTAACTTTTGCGATATTGTTGTACCTCTTGGTTTTGTGATGTTCTTGCAGCTTTAGTTTAAATTTAAGTTATTGTTTTTATGCAATTTATCCACTTACTTAAGAATAAGATGGTTGGCGTTGTGACCACAGGAGATGTCTAGCAGTGATCTATAAATCGGTGGCTGACCGACTCAGGATCAGGGTAAACGGTGCCGAGT
Organism: Aeromonas sp. PI_26; assembly: GCF_027854445.1. Taxonomy (NCBI): domain Bacteria; kingdom Pseudomonadati; phylum Pseudomonadota; class Gammaproteobacteria; order Aeromonadales; family Aeromonadaceae; genus Aeromonas; species Aeromonas sp. PI_26. The sequence goes on along the minus strand of NZ_JAJNOE010000022.1, from coordinate 25,284 downwards.
GCCGGGTGGGAGATGTGTTGCCGGGCGAAAAAGCGCTGGCAGAACAGTATGGCGTCTCCCGCATGACCATTCGCAGAGCGGTAGATATGTTGATCGAGTGGGGACTGGTCGAGCGGCGCCACGGCAGCGGCACCTATGTGACAAAAAAGGATGTCCAGCATGAGACCAAAGGTCTGAGCGGGTTTACCGAACTGATGCGCGAGCAGGGGCGCACATTGACCAGCCAGGTACTGGAGTTTCGTACCATGCCCGCGCCACCGGCCATCGCCAGTCAGCTGAGGGTTAAGGTGAATGAACCCGTCTATTACTCAAGCCGGATCCGCTCGGTGGATGGTCGGGCACTGCTGCTGGAAGAGAGCTATATGCCGGTCAGACTGTTTCGCAATCTGTCGGTAGCCCATCTGGAAGGGTCCAAATTCGACTACATCGAACGGGAGTGCGGCATCGCGATTGCGGGCAACTATGAGTGCTTCAGTGCCGTGCTGGCGGATCGGGTTACTGCCGAGCTGCTCCATATCGAGCAGGGGGCACCTATCCTGCGGCTCACCTCGCTCTCATACAGCGAGAGCGGAGAGTTCCTCAACTACTCCATCATGTTCCGCAATGGTAACGACTACCATGTCGACTACCATCTGCACCGTTTTCGTTAATCCGCTCGCCAGCCTGCGGGTTGGTTATTGGCTGGATGCAGGGTCTCTCACGAAGCAGGGAATGGCCCTCTATATGGTGGATATTCCCCCCGTTTGAGCTGCCTCGCATTTTGCCTGTTAATCGTTTGATCAATATCAACAAAGGGTTAAGTTCTGATGGACTCCCGACTTAACCGTTCCATCCTGTAGGTTGGGTATGACTGTCAAGGATGGTGTCTTATGTTCCCCCCTCGCAAGCTGGGTCACCAGATCACGCTGCTGGCAATCGGCGGCATCGTATTGCTCGCCGTGGTGCTGCTTACCTTTAATCTGTTTGAAAATCGCCAGCGGGCGCTCGCGGCCGAGCAGGCTGCACTGCGGAGCCAGCTCCAGAATGTGGAAGCGGTGATCAAAAACACCAGCCATGAAACCGTGCTGGCGGCGACTCTGATCGCCCAGCGGCCGGATGCAGCAAAGGCGGTGGCCGACAAGGATTGGCAGACCCTCGCCAATCTGTTTGATCCGCTCTGGCCCGCTATCAAGGCGCAGGGGATCCAGCAGTTTCACTTTCACATTCCCCCGGCTACTTCCCTTTATCGGGTACACAAGCCCGCAAATCATGGCGACGACCTCTCTACTACACGGTTGGCAGTGGTCGAGGTGAACCGCAATCATCAACCGGTCGGCGGGTTGGAGACCGGTCAGGGGGGCACCGGGATCCGCGGCGTAGTGCCGGTCACTTTCAATGGTCAGTCGGTCGGCTCGGTGGAGTTTGGCCGCGCCCTCGACACCTCGCTGTTTGCCGATCTGCTGGGCAAGGACAGTCGCTTTGCCATCTATCTGTTTGAACAGGGTAAGCCCGTTATGCTGACTGGTACCTCCATGCTTGGTGAGTCGGTGGACTGGTATCAGGAGGTATTGGCGGGAGAGAGCCGCTTCACCACCATCAAGCAGCAGGGGAGCGATTTTCTGGTGATGGCGGCACCGTTGCGCGACTTCTCCGGCAAGGCGGTCGGGGTGATCGAGTTGGCGCGTGATCACAGTGAGGTGGCAGCCGCGCTGGTACGCCAGAGCTGGCAGATGGTAATGATCGCGCTACTTGGCACCGCTCTGATTGCGGTGGCGCTGGTGCTGCTGCTGGCGCGTCTTAGCCGTCCGCTGCTCGACAGCGTCAAGGCGCTGGAGGCGCTGGCCAATGGCTCCGGCGATCTCGGCAGCAAGCTGCCGGTGGCGGGGCCGGAGGAGATCCGCCGGCTCGGGTCGGCGTTCAATGGCTTTGTTGCCAAGATCCGCGACACCATCAGCCAGCTCACCGCTACTCTGGGCGAACTGGCTGGCGAGAGTGAGCGGCTGTCGCGCAGTGCGGCGGGCAACCTTGGCAGCATGACGCGCCAGCAGGAGCAGACCACCCAGCTCGCCACCGCCATGACCGAGATGACCAGCACGGTACACGAGGTGGCCAACAACACGGCGCAGGCGGCCGAAGCGGCCAACGAAGCGGACAATCAGGCGGTCACCGGCGATGAGGTGGTGCAGCAGAGCGTCAACATGATCGAACAGCTGGCCGAGGAGATCGCCAGCGCGGGCAACACCGTGAAAGAGGTCGCCAAGGCCAGCGAGCAGATTGGCTCGGTGCTGGCGGTGATCCAGTCCATCGCCGAGCAGACCAACCTGCTGGCCCTCAACGCTGCCATCGAGGCGGCCCGGGCCGGTGAACAGGGGCGCGGTTTTGCGGTGGTGGCCGACGAGGTGCGCTCGCTGGCTGGCCGCACCCAACACTCCACCGCCGAGATCCGCGGCACCATAGAGCAGTTGCAACGGGCGGTGAGCACCACGGTAACCATGATCGAACACAGCGTCTCGCGGGCGGGGGAGTCGGTGGAGCGGGCCAATCAGGCGGGGGAAGCCCTCGGCCGGATCAAGGGGGCGGTCAACAGCATTCGCGACATGAATACCCAGATCGCCGCTGCCTCGGAGGAGCAGTCCTCGGTGAGCGACGAGATCACCCGCAATATCGTCATCGTCCACGAGATCTCCCAGGCCACCACGCTGGTGGCGCGGGATACCGCCCATATCGCCAGCCATGTGGCGACCCTGGTGGACAAGCTGGGGGATCTGGCCGGGCAGTTCCAGGATGGTTCCAACGTGCGGATGGTGCTGAGTCGCGCCCGCGCCGCTCACATGGGCTGGAAGACCCGGGTGCGCGCCTATCTGGATGGGCAGGAGGGACTGTCGCGCAGCGAGGCGGTCAGTGACAAGGAGTGCCGCCTTGGCCACTGGTACTTCAGCGAAGGGCAGGCATGCTGCGGCGATCAACCCGCCTTCAGGGCGATGGCCGCCCCCCACGCCAGACTGCATCAGGTGATCCAGCAGGTTATCGAGCTGAAAAATCAGCACAAGCATGAAGAAGCTGAGGCGCTCTACCGCGAGATCTAGCAGAACTCAGAACAGGTAGTGGGCTGCATCGATCAGCTGCTGCGGGAGATGACCAAGCCGGAGCGTTAATGACGAGCAGGCGGATAGCCAAAGGGCTGACAGCGATGTCAGCCCTTTTTCATGGTGCGGGTCTGGGGCGAGGTTACTGCTCCGGACGCAGATCCTGATAACGGGCGGCGGTGATGAACTGGCCGAAGGTTTCACACCAGACGATCACGCTGCTGTAGCGGGCCGGATCGATCGTGGCGGGCAGCGGCACGATAAAGTTGTCGAAGGTCTTCACCGGCCCGACTCGCACCATCTGATCCTTTAGGCGGGCAAAATCGGCTTCGGTCTCGACAAACTCGGGGGAGAGGTAGAGCTGGTAGTCCGGCCCGGGGGCCAGCTTGCCCATCAGGCTGACGGCATCCGGCCCTATGCTCACCTTGCCCTCTCCCCAGTGCAGCCGATCGCTGTCTTTCAGATCCCGGCGAAAGGTGCCGTGGAATCTCGCTTGCTGCTGGCTGGCCGCTACCTGCTCGGTATCAGGGGCGGGTGGCGCGATCAGGAGCGGCAGGGTGTAGACACCGGCGGCAAAGCCTGCCGCCGCGACCAGCAGATGGGTGCCCAGCAGCAGGGCCATGGTTTTGCGCTTCATGATATCTCGGTCGTTGATGAACAGGTGCCAGCATCATAGCAGTGGTGCTGGCTAAACCGCTTGTCATCCAGCGCTATGGAGCCGGATGTTTGCGCAGCCGCGGTTGATATGGCTTAGAGGCTGGCGAAATCCACTTCTGGCAGGGTTTCGAAGCCGGGGCGGGCGAACAGGTAGCCCTGCATCAGGTTGATGCCCATCTCCCGCAGGCAGGCCATCTCTTCGCGGGTCTCGATCCCCTCCGCCAGCGGGGTGATCTGCAACTCCACAAACAGCGCCAGAGAGTGGCGCACTATGGCTTGCCGGGTCGGGTCATGGTCGATGCCGCGCAGCAGGTGCATATCGAGCTTGACGATATTGGGGTGAAAATCGGCCAGCAGGTTGAGACCCGAGTAACCGGCGCCAAAGTCATCGATCGCCGTTTTGAAGCCGAGGGCCTGATAGTGATCGACGATGCCGCGAAGATGCTGGCTATCCTGCACCTGCTCCACCTCGGTCAGCTCGAACATGATCTGCTCGATGGGGAAGAGGTGCTCGCGGGCCGCCTGCAGGGTGGTGCGGATGCAGCGCTCCGGGCGGTAGACCGCATTGGGCAGAAAGTTGATGCTCAGCATTCCCCGCATCTCGAGCCGGGCGGCCAGCGCGATGGCCTTGATCCGGCACAGCTGGTCGAAGCGGTAGCGATTGCCGTCGTTGACCCGGGCAATCACGCTCTGCGCCGACTCGTTGTTGAGCCCTCGCACCAGCGCCTCGTAGCCGAAGATGGTGCGCTTGCTGCAATCGACGATGGGCTGGAAGGCCATGGTGAAATCGAAGTCGAGATCTGCTTTCTCCTGACACAGCTGGCAGATGGCGGGGGATGGGGCGGCAGGTATATCCATGACTTTCCTCTTGGGCGTGGCGGCGCTGGGCACTGTCTCAAATGATAACAGCTCATCACCCCCCTGTAGGTTCGATTAGCGAAGCGTAATCGGACGATCGAGAGGCTTTGGTTGCGGTTATTGCCATGAAACAGGGGCGGCCAGCTGGAGGGGGGAAACTTGGCTGGCCGTTATGGTGGGAGAGTCCATTGACGCGAACGTCCGATTACGCCTGACGGCTAATCGGACCTACGAGATCTGGCTGACCCTGACCGACCGTTGGTTTGCCCTTCTTATAGAAGTCAGAGCGATTTCGATATGAAAAAGTCATGCGTTTTTTCCGCACATTTTCATCTGATAAAATAGAAAGAAAATCAGTGCGTAAGCAACTTTGGTTTTGCTGCTCTGGTTTCTATAGGGGAGAAATGGAGATTTTTGGCTGGGTTGTCGAGTTGCACGGAGTGAACAACCTCGGTTATATTAACACCGTATTAATTGCGCCAAATGGCGTACTAAAAAGGGGGCGAAGCCCCCATGAGTTAAATTAGCATATTGATTGCAGCGTTCAGGTGCTCCATAACCGCCAAGTTTTGACCACCTATAGACTGCAAAAACTGCTCTAAAGCGAATGTGATGGTTACATCAATTAGCTTGCCAATCAGCCACTTCATGGACTTCTGTGAAGTGGCTTTGTTTTTGTCGTCTTTCCGACTGTCATTGCCATCGTCGAGCATGCTGCCCTCCCTTTGTTGGCGTTGGTGAATATTGCTTGCGAAACCAAGGTTTCCTGCATTGTTGATGTCATATCATTTCCTTTTACTGTAATGTTTATGGTGTTCATGAAACCTGATGGTCTGGCACTGCATATCGCGTGATTTATTAAAAAAAACACCACATATAGTGGTTGTAGCGCGAATGAGTGTCTTCTCGATGCATATATTAGGCACAATATCTTCGGATCATTTATTGATCCAGAACAGGTTTTTAGACGAGTGGGACAGTGTCTACTTACCGCAAACTTGTGGATAACTTATTTAAAAATAAAACGTTTTTTTAAAAGTCAACCATCTACTTTACATGGCTCGTTTTTCGTACAAGCCATATCTTCAGATTCGAAGAGTTAATAATCCTCTTGGGGGATTTCCCACTTCAGCTGCCTACAGTTTTTCGTCACGACATCAAGAGTTCGAGCTGTCTATGTTGTAAAAGCCGTTTTTACAACTGTACCGACCTCATCTAGCCTTAGGCGTAACCATATGCCGCAATTCCTCTAGTGTGTGAATACAGCTTGCTGTGCCACGCCAGCCAATAGTGCTTTCCAATTGATACTGCTATCGCTATACAAATAAATCGACCTGCTCTGGGTGTGTGGGACGACTACACACCCACTACATTGATAAGGTGGGATCAAAGAGAGACTAAATGTTGTAAATATGTAACACCGTGTTCTCGTGATACAAAAAAGGCGCCTTACGGCGCCGTTTTTAATATCACCTACCCAACCAACATCACTGCAGCAGCGAGATATCCGCCACTTGCAGGAACAGGTTGCGCAGGTTGTTCAGCAGTGCCAGACGGTTGGCCTTGAGGGCCTCGTCGTCGGCCATCACCATGACTTCGTTGAAGAAGGTATCGACCGGCTCGCGCAGGGCGGCCAGACGGGTGAGGGCAGCCTGATAGTCACCGGCGGCGAACAGCGGGGCCAGTTCGGCTTGCAGTTCGGCAACCTGGGTGGCCAGCGCCTTCTCGGCGGCATCGACCAGCAGTTCCGGTTTGACGGCAGTCGGCAACTCGCCTTCAACCTTGGCCAGAATGTTGCTCACGCGCTTGTTGGCGGCAGCCAGTGCCAGTGCGGCATCCAGGGTGCGGAAGTGGCTGACGGCCTTGACGCGACGATCGAAGTCGAGCGGACGGGTCGGGCGGCGGGCCAGTACGGCCAGCACCACGTCGGCACCGATGCCTTCGTCCTGATAGGCGGCGCGGAAGCGGCCCAGCATAAAGTCGACCACGTCGGTAACGACGGTTTTGTTGGTCAGCTTGTCGCCGTAGACGCGTACCGCTTCTTCAACCAGTTCAACCAGATCCAGATCCAGCTGCTTCTCGGTCATGATGCGCAGGGCACCGATGGCGGCGCGACGCAGGGCGAACGGGTCCTTGTCACCCTTCGGCAGCATGCCGATGCCGAAGATACCGGCCAGGGTGTCGAACTTGTCGGCCAGCGCGACGGCGCAGGCAACCAGACCGGACGGCAGGGCATCGCCGGCAAAGCGCGGCATGTACTGCTCGTTGAGGGCCACGGCCACTGCTTCATCTTCGCCATCGTGACGGGCGTAGTGCATCCCCATGACACCCTGGGTGTCGGTGAACTCGCCGACCATGTTGGTCATCAGGTCACACTTGGAGAGCAGACCGGCACGCTTGGCCTGAGCCACGTCGGCACCGATACGCTCGGCGATAAAGCCGGCAACGGTCTCGATACGCTCGACCTTGGCCTTGACGGTGCCCAGCTGTTGCTGGAACAGCACGGTTTCAAGGCGCGGCAGGCGAGAGGCCAGGGTCTGCTTGAGGTCGGTCTTGAAGAAGAATTCGGCGTCAGAGAGACGGGGGCGAACCACCTTCTCGTTGCCGCTGATGATCTGGCTCGGGTCTTTGGACTCGATGTTGGTGACGAAGATGAACTTCGGCAGCAGCTTGCCGTGCTTGTCGTAGACCGGGAAGTACTTCTGGTCACCCTTCATGGTGTGAACCAGTGCCTCGGCCGGCACGGCCAGGAACTTCTCTTCGAAGTTGGCAGTCAGCACCACCGGCCACTCGACCAGTGCGGTCACTTCTTCCAGCAGGGCGTCGTCCAGATCGGCCACGCCACCGAAGGCGGCAGCGGCCGCTTCAACGTCAGCCTTGATCTTGGCCTTGCGCGCCATGAAGTCGGCAATCACCATGCCGCGCTCCTGCAGGATCTGCGGGTACTGGCTGGCGTTGTCGATGGTGAACTCGCTCTCGCCCATAAAGCGGTGGCCGCGGATGGTGCGGGCAGAGTCGATACCCAGAATGTGAGCGGGAACCAGCTCGCCATCCAGCAGCAGGGTCACGGTGAAGACCGGACGCACGAACTGGATGGTCTTGTCGCCCCAGCGCATCATTTTCGGGATCGGCAGCTTGGCCAGTGCTTGGCTAACCAGTTCGCCCAGCAATTCTTTGGCCGGACGGCCTTCGACCTTGGCGGTGTGAACCAGCCACTCGCCCTTGTCGGTGACCAGACGCTCGGCCTGCTCAACGGTGATGCCGTTGCCACGGGCCCAGCCTTCGGCAGCCTTGGTCGGCTTGCCTTCGGCATCGAACGCCTGCGCCACGGCCGGGCCGCGCTTCTCGACGCTCTTGCTCGGCTGTTCGCCAGCCAGCTCGCTCACCTTCAGCGCCAGACGGCGCGGTGAGGCAAACCACTCGACGTCGCCGAAGGCCAGATCGGCCTTGGTCAGTTCGGCTTTGAAGTTGTCGGCAAAGGCTTCGGCCAGGGAGCGCAGGGCTTTGGGCGGCAGCTCAGCAGTACCGATCTCTACCAGAAATGTATGTTGTGCCATGTCCGTTCCTTAACCTTGCTTGTTCTCACTGCGCTGACACATAGGGAAGCCCAGCGCTTCGCGGGAGGCGTAGTATGCCTCTGCCACGGCCTTGGTCAGGGTGCGAATGCGCAGGATGTAGCGCTGACGCTCGGTGACCGAGATGGCCTTGCGGGCATCCAGCAGGTTGAAGGAGTGAGCGGCTTTGAGGATGCGCTCGTAGGCAGGTAGCGGCAGCGGTTTTTCCAGTGCCAGCAGATTCTGGGCTTCCTTCTCGTACTGCTCGAAGCAGTGGAACAGGAACTCCACATCTGCGTGTTCGAAGTTGTAGGTGGATTGCTCCACTTCGTTCTGGTGGAACACGTCGCCGTAGGTGGTTTTGCCCAGCGGGCCGTCAGACCAGACCAGATCGTAGACGCTGTCCACGCCCTGAATGTACATGGCCAGACGCTCGAGACCGTAGGTGATCTCGCCGGTGACCGGCTTGCACTCGAGGCCGCCCACCTGCTGGAAGTAGGTGAACTGGGTCACTTCCATGCCGTTCAGCCACACTTCCCAACCCAGACCCCAGGCACCCAGAGTCGGGTTTTCCCAGTTGTCTTCCACGAAGCGGATGTCGTGGATTTCAGGATCCATACCCAGCTCTTTCAGGGAGCCCAGATAGAGTTCCTGAATGTTGTCGGGGGAAGGCTTGATGATCACCTGGAACTGGTAGTAGTGCTGCAGGCGGTTCGGGTTTTCACCGTAGCGGCCGTCAGTCGGACGGCGGGACGGTTGCACGTAAGCGCAGGCGATGGGCTCCGGGCCCAGGGCACGCAGACAGGTCATGGGGTGGGAAGTACCGGCACCCACTTCCATATCCAGCGGCTGAATGATGGTACAGCCCTGGCGGGACCAATAGTCCTGCAGCTGCAGGATCAGGCCCTGAAAGGTTTTGACATCGAATTTTTGCATAATTTTTTTCGCGCGAAGTGAAAATCAGAGCAAGATTTGCTGAATGTGAACCGAGGGAGTATACCGTCTGGCATGGTCGGATAATAGGCGAAATTGCAGCGGATTCGCGGGATGGTGCTGCGCTCTGGCTGGTCGGGCGGGATGTCCGGTATATGATGTGAGCAGTGCCGCCTGCAGAGTGGGCAGGGTCGGGCAAACCGCTGAAATAACGAGGGAGAGGAAATGGAACTGCGCTGCGCCTGGGTGACCAAAGATCCGGAATACATTGAATACCATGACAAACAGTGGGGCCGGCCGGTCTATGACGCCCGCGAGCTGTTTGCCAAGCTCTGCCTCGACGGCCAGCAGGCGGGACTGTCGTGGATCACCATCCTCAAGCGCACCGAGAGCTATTACCGCGCCTATGCCGACTTTGATCCGCAGCGTATCGTGCAGTTCGACGAGCAGGATGTGGAGCGGCTGATGCAGGACACCGGCATCATCCGCAACCGGCTCAAGGTGCAGTCGATCATCAAAAACGCCCGCGCCTATCTGGCGCTGGAGGCTGAAGGCATCGACTTCGTCGATTATCTGTGGGGTTTCGTGGGCGGCGCCCCCATCGTCCACCAGCGCCAGGGCAATGGCGACATTCCGGCGACCTCACCGGAGTCGGATGCCATGTCCAAAGCGCTCAAGAAACGCGGCTTTACCTTCGTCGGCAGCACCATCTGTTACGCCTTTATGCAGGCGGTGGGGATGGTGAACGATCATCTGGTCAGCTGTCCTTGCCACGCCGAGTGTCAGTTACCGCGCTGACAACCCGCCGATTGCCCAAAAAAACACCACTCTCGCCATCTGTTCAGGCTTGCGTCAGACAATGGCGTGCCAGCACGTTACAATCCGGCCCCCGGCATGGTGCCGGATTGTTTTCACAGAGGTTTTTTCATGCGAGCCAAGATCCTGGTGCCAGCTCTGGCACTGACCGTTGCCCTGAGCGGCTGTACCACCAACCCCTACACAGGTGAATCCCAGACCTCCAAAGGTGCCTGGGGCGCGCTGGCTGGCGCCGCTGCCGGTGCGGCCGTAGGTGCGCTCTCCTCCAGCAAGGGTGACCGCAAGAAGGGCATCCTGACCGGCGTTGCTGCTGGCGCGGCGCTGGGTGGTGGTATCGGCTACTACATGGACGTGCAGGAAGCCAAGCTGCGCGAGAAGCTGCAGGGCACCGGCGTCAGCGTGACCCGCAATGGCAATGAGCTGATCCTCAACATGCCGAACAACGTCACCTTCGACAGCTCCAGCTCCCAGCTGAAAGCGGCCGGTGCCAACACCCTCTCCGGTGTGGCCATGGTCGTTGCCGAGTTCGACAAGACCCGCCTGAACGTGGTCGGTCACACCGACAGTACCGGTTCCCGCGACCTGAACATGAAGCTCTCCCGCGATCGTGCCGATGCCGTTGCCGCCCAGCTGATTGGTCAGGGCGTAGCAGGTAGCCGCATCTCCACCACCGGCGTGGGCCCGGATCAGCCGGTTGCTACCAACAGCACCGCCGCTGGCAAAGCCCAGAACCGCCGCGTGACCATTACCCTGACCCCGACCGCCTAAGTCGTTCAGGTTTCGGTAACGAAAAGGCCCCGCCAGTAATGGCGGGGCCTTTCTATTGGAGCCGTTGCGAGCAATGGCCCCTTGTTGCTTGCTCCCTTCTCCCCTCGTGGGAGAAGGGGCGGGGATGAGGGGGATAACCGCCTCTTAGACAGCCGCTGTCAGCTGTACTTCGACCTTGTAGCCTTCGTGGGCCAGGCGAGCTTGTACGCAGGCGCGCACGGGGGCGGTGCCTGCCGGAATCCAGGCATCCCACTGCTCGTTGAAGGCCGCGATGTCCTGAATGTCTTTGAGATAGATGTTGGCCATCAGGATCTTGTCGACGCCGGAGCCGTTGGCTTCCAGCAGGCGTTGCAGGCTTGCCAGCACTTCGCGGGTCTGCTGGTGGATGTCGGCGTCTTCGCTGACGGGCACTTCCACCACGTAGAGGGTGCCATTGTGGATGACCACGTCAGACCAACGCTGGGTGGTGCCGATTCGGGTAATGGTTGTCATGGAGTGCTCCGGTACGAGGACTTATTGACCCTTGCGGATCAGATAGCGGTAGGGGGCCTGCTCTGTCTCGCTGGCGACCAGGGTGTGATCCATAAAGCGGCAGAAACTGGGGATGTCGCGGGTGGTTGAAGGATCGTCGGCGCTGACCAGCAGGGTCTCGCCATCCGCCATCAGCCGCACTTTCTTGCGAACCATCATAACGGGTTCCGGGCAACGAAGCCCGATTGCGTCCAACTCGTGGGTTGCGCCGCAGAATAAATCACTCATCTATTATCAACCTTCAACCTATTCGGCTGCCAATGATACTCAGGGCTAAAAAATAATCAAACAAACACCCCATCAACCAGCATATGTAACCGAAATGTTATTCAGCCCTATCCAGCTTGCGCCGGACGAGTAATATAAAAATTGAACCATATTCAACAAGGAGGTGAATATGCAGGTCTCCTACGGCAGATTACAAGCCTATGCAGGCATGGGGTTCTTGTCCTTCGCCATGATAGTGATGGGCAGCCCGATCGGGAACACCGGTACCTGGTTCGGCTCCATGGTGATGGTCGGGTTGGGGCTCTGGATCGAGCTCAGCGATTACTATGACGAGGATGAGGACGAGAACGATCAATCCTGAATCGGATGACGATTCAACAACAAAGGCGGAGCAATTCCGCCTTTGTCATTTCTGCCGTTTGGCAATGTGCCCGGATCAGCGGGTCGAGCGCATCGCCCGCTCCAGATGCAGCGCCGTCTGCTCCGGGTTGGCCTTGGAGTCGTTGAAGAAGTTGCTCAGCACATCGAGGATCGCCTGCCGCATATTGGTCGGCGTCGCCATCCCTTCCGCCATGCTGGGCAGCAGGTTGTCCTGCTTTTCCGCCAGCAGGAAATCCTGATAGGAACGGACGGCGCAGCGGTCGAACTTGCTCATGTCGGGATTGGTCAGCGCCGGGATAGACCCCTTCACCCGATTGAACTCCTCCTGGAATTGCGGCGTCATCAGCAGTTGGGCCAGATCCCCCTGCGCCTGCAACTGGGCCGGATCCCGCTGTTTGAACATGGCGATGGAGTCGAGGTTGTAGCTGAACAGTCCGGCGCTGCCCGGGCTCGGCAGGCAGGCGATATCCTCACCCGGCCGGTAGTTGCCCGCGCTCAGTTCACCCTTCACCCAATCGCCCATCACCTGCATGGCGGCGCCACCGCTCTCCAGCAGGTTGGTGGCCTGATGCCACTTCAGACCGGCGTATTTTTGCGGGACGTAGGCGCGCAGCTGCTGGAAACGGGTCAACACCCGCACCATGTCGGGGCCGGTCAGGGTGGCGCTGTCCTGCTCGAGGAACGCCTTGCGATAGAATTCTTTTCCGCCCTCACCGATCGCCACCGTTTCAAACAGTACCGCCAGCTGCCAGGGCTCGTTACCGATGGCGAGCGGGGTGATGCCCCGTTTTTTAAGCTGGTCGGCGACGGTGACAAACTGGGCCCAGTCGGTGGGCGGAGTCAGCTTGTTGCGCTCGAACACCTTGCGGTTGAGCCACAGCCAGTTGACCCGGTGGATGCCGGTGGGCACCGCCATCAGGGCGCTATTCTGGCTGAGGGTGGCACGCACCATGGGCGGCATCTGGCTGTACCAGCCGAGGTGTTCGGCCATGGGGGTGAGATCGCGCAGGAAGCCGAGCCCGGCCCACTCCTTGAGCTCATAGCCCTTGAGGTGAGCTGCTTCGGGCGGGTTGGCGGCCAATGCCCGGCTCTTCAATACCGTCATGGCACTCTTGCCGCCGCCTCCCTGCACTGCAAAGTCGTTCCACTGGTTGCCCTGTTTGGTCCACTCGGATTTGAGCACTTCGACCGCTTTCGCTTCGCCGCCGGACGTCCACCAGTGCAGTACCTCCACCTGGGAGGCGGCAACGGGAGCAGAGAGCAGGGCAATGACAGAAAAAGACAACCACTTCATAAGGTTACTGCCTTGGTAGGGAGAGCGTGGCCTGCAGGCCACCTTGCGGACGGTTTTCCAGCACCAGATCGCCGCCGTGGGCGTGGGCAATGTTGCGGGCGATGCCAAGGCCGAGGCCGGTGCCAGCCTGATCCGTGCTGAGCCGGTAATAGGGCTCGAAGATGCGCTCGAACTGATCGTCCGGCAGGCCGGGGCCCTCATCCATGATGAAGAGGATCAGCATCTCCTCGTCATCCATGATGATGATGCGCACCCGCTGGCCGTACTTGATGCCGTTGTCCACCAGATTGCCGATACAGCGTTTGAGCGCCAGCAGCTTGCCGCGGTAGGGCCACTTGCAGTGCCCTTCGATGGTCAGCCGCTCGTCGTGCAGGTTCATCGACTCCGCCATCTGTTCAAGCAGGGCGTTGATGTCGATCTCCTCGATATTCTCGTGAATGTCGGTCTCTTTGACCGTCTGCAACGCCCCTTTCACCATCAGCTCCAGTTCATCGAGATCCTTGTTGAACTTGGCGATTTGCACCTCGTCGTCGAGCAGTTCGACCCGCAGCCGCAGTCGGGTGATGGGGGTCTTGAGGTCGTGGGAGATGGAGCTGAACAGCCGCTCTCTATCGTCGATATAGCGACGAATGCGGTGCTGCATGATGTTGAAGGCGCGGGTCGCCGCCACGATTTCCGACGCTCCTTCCTCCTTGAGCGAAGGCTGATCGATATCCTTGCCCAGATTCACCGCTGCCTTGGCGAGACGGCGCAGCGGCCGGGTCTGCCAGCGCACCAGCATAAAGGTGAAGAAGCAGAGGAACACCGTCATCAGGGCGATGAAACGCACCTGGTTGCTCGGCATCACGGTATCGTCGAGGGTCATGTAGGGGGCGGGCAGCAGTGCCGCCAGATAGAGCCACTCCCCCTTTTCAATCTCGATCTGGGTCACCAGCACCGGCGGATTGAGCGGCTCCAGCGACAGGGTGTAGCGAGCCCAGGAGGAGGGGAGATCCGCCAGCAGGGTGTCGTTGTTGAAGACGTGGAGGTCGTCGGGCCGGGAGAAGTCCACCTTGATCGCCATGGCGTCGGAGAGCTTGCGGGTCAGCACGCCCTGCACCTCCTCCAGCACCTGCGTCTTGCGTTCGCTGTCGGGGATGGCGTTAATGTGGATCTCTTCCTCGTTGAGCGAGACGAAGAAGCGGCTGCCCCCCATGTTGCGCAACTGGTCCAGCGCGATATGGCGATACTGCAGCGGCAGGGATTTGAAGAAGTTGACGGTGGAGGCGGCAGACATGGCGAGGTTGCGGGTGGTGCTGAGCATCCCCTCCAGTTCCCGCTTCTGGATCTGCTGCATCCAGATGCCGGTCAGAATGGTCTGGGAGAGCAGGATGGCCAGCAACAGCAGCAGGATCATCCGTGACAACAGGGAGCGGGGCACCAGCGCCCCCCAGGACCACTTGTTGCTCATGGCAGCTCGTGCACCTCGGCAATCAGCATGTAGCCGCTGCCGCGAATGGTCTTGATGATGCGCGGGCTCTTGCCGTTGTCGCCCAGCTTCTGGCGCAGACGGCTGATCTGTACGTCGATGCCGCGTTCCATCGGCAGGCTTTCGCGGCCGCGGGTGGCATCCGAGATGGTGTCGCGATCCAGCACCACGCCGGGCTGTTGCAGGAACATGCCGAGCAGCATGGCATCGCTGCCGGAGAGATCCAGCAGGCTGCCATCGTCATGGGTCAGCTGGTGGCTCAGAGTATCGAGGGTCCACTCGGCAAAACGCAGGCGGCGGCTCGGCTCTTTCTCTTTTTCCGGCTGGCGGAATTCGGCGCGGCGCAGCAGCGCCTTGATGCGGGCTTGCAGTTCACGGGGGCTGAACGGCTTGGCGATATAGTCGTCGGCACCGAGTTCCAGACCGATCACCCGATCCGCTTCGTCGGAGGCGGCGGTCAGCATGATGATGGGCACCTGGGAGTCACGACGGATCTGCTGGCAGAGGGTAAAACCGTCCTCGCCGGGCATCATGATGTCCAGAATAATCAGGTCCGGGCTGTGCTGGGCGAGTTGCTGGCGCATCTCATTGCCCTCCGCCGCCGTCAATACCTGAAAGCCCGCCCGGGTCAGGTACTCATTGAGCAGCTCGCGGATCTCTTGGTCGTCATCGACGATCAGCAGTTGTTTGCTCATTGACATATGTATGTGCATCCACCCATTTTTTTGTGCAGATTGAACCTGTCGGGGGAGTAAAAAGCAAGCAAGCCCCCTATCTAATGTGAGGTTTCAGGCAATAACAGCCTATTGATAATATTAAAACGAAAAAAGGCCGACCCAAACGGGACGGCCAACAGACAGCTTCTGACCACTGACGAGCACCCCGTGTGGCGATCGTCACAGACTTGAAAAGGGGCCAGTCAGACTGGCCCCGAAAAGGGACAACTCTCAGTAGTGCATCCGGTCGATCCGGCTGGTTATCACACCCGTTCAAACACGGTGGCGATGCCCTGGCCCAGACCGATACACATGGTGGCAACCCCCAGGGTGGCATCCTTCTCCTCCATCAGATTGATGAGGGTGGTGGAGATGCGGGCGCCGGAGCAGCCGAGCGGGTGGCCCAGCGCAATGGCGCCACCGTTCAGGTTCACCTTCTCATCCACCTGATCCTGCAGACCCAGATCCTTCACGCAGGGCAGGGACTGGGCGGCAAACGCCTCGTTCAGCTCGAACAGGTCGATATCACCGACAGTCAGACCGGCACGCTTGAGCGCCTTCTGGGTGGCCGGCACCGGGCCGTAACCCATGATGGCAGCGTCACAGCCGGCGATGGCCATGGCACGTACCTTGGCGCGCGGCGTGAGGCCGAGGGCCTTGGCGCGATCCGCGCTCATCACCAGCATGGCGGCGGCACCATCGGACAGGGCCGAGGAGCTGCCGGCGGTGACGGTACCGTTGACCGGATCAAACACCGGGCGCAGCTGGCTCAGGGTTTCGACCGTGGTCTCCGGGCGGATCACCTCGTCGTAGTCGTAGAAGAAGCGGGCGCCGCTGGCGTCATGGCCTTCCAGCCCGACGATCTCCTTGGCAAAACGCCCTTCCACTGTGGCGGCGTGAGCGCGGCGATGGGAGCGGGCGGCAAACTCGTCCTGCTGCTGGCGGCTGATGCCGTGCAGCTTGCCGAGCATCTCGGCGGTCAGTCCCATCATGCCGGAGGCTTTCGCCACCGACTTGGCCATGCCGGGGTGGAAGTCGACGCCGTGGCTCATCGGTACGTGACCCATGTGCTCGACGCCGCCGATGATGAAGATATCCCCGTCACCCACCTGAATGGCGCGGGAGGCGTCGTGCAGTGCCTGCATGGAGGAGCCGCACAGGCGGTTGACGGTAACCGCCCCTACCTGCTTCGGAATGCCGGCCAGCAGCGCGGCGTTGCGGGCGATGTTGAAGCCCTGCTCCAGGGTCTGCTGCACGCAGCCCCAGTAGATATCTTCGATCTCGTTCGGGTCGAGGTTGGGGTTGCGCAGCAGGATGGATTTCATCAGGTGCGCGGACAGATCTTCTGCACGCACGTTGCGGAAGGCGCCGCCCTTGGACCGGCCCATCGGGGTCCGGATACAGTCGACAATGACTACGTCTTTCATGAATGGATCTCCTTTCCGCAATCAGTAGAAGGTTTTGCCCTGGGCGGCCATCTCGCGTAAGCGGTCGCTGACGCGGTAGAGCGGGCCCAAGTCGGCATACTGGTCGGCCATGGCCACGTAGCGATCCAGACCAATGGTGTCCAGATAGCGGAACACGCCGCCGCGGAAGGGAGGGAAGCCCAGACCGTAGACCAGTGCGATGTCGGCTTCGGCTGGCGTGGCGACAATGCCCTCTTCCAGACAGAGCACCACCTCGTTGATCATCGGGATCATCATGCGAGCGATGATGGCTTCCTTGTCGAAATCCTGTTTCGGCTTGGCGATGGGTGCCAGCAGCTCGTAAGCAGTGGCGTCGGCCACCTTCTTCGGCTTGCCCTTCTTGTCCTGCTCGTAGGCGTAGAAGCCCTTGCCATTTTTCTGACCGAAGCGGTTCACTTCGTACATCACGTCGATGGCGGTGCGACCTTCCTTGCTCATGCGTGCCGGGAAGCCCTGCGCCATCACGTCACCGGCATGGTGGCCGGTGTCGATACCGACTACGTCCAGCAGGTAAGCGGGGCCCATGGGCCAGCCGAACTCTTTCTCCATCACCTTGTCGACGGCGGCGAAGTCGGCGCCATCGGCGACCAGCTTGTTGAAGCCGAAGAAGTAGGGGAACAGCACCCGGTTGACGAAGAAGCCCGGGCAGTCGTTGACCACCACCGGGGACTTGCCCATGGCGGCGGCATAGGCCACCACGCGGTTGATGGTTTCATCGGAGGTCTGCTCGCCGCGGATGATCTCCACCAGTGGCATGCGGTGCACCGGGTTGAAGAAGTGCATGCCGCAGAAGTTCTGCGGGCGCTTCAGCCCCTTGGCCAGCAGGGAGATGGGAATGGTGGAGGTGTTGCTGGCGAGCACGGCGTCTTCACCAATGATCCCTTCTACTTCGCCCAGTACGGCGGCTTTCACCTTGGGATTCTCGACCACGGCTTCGACCACTACGTCCACGCCTTTGACGTTGTCATAGCTGAGGGTCGGGGTGATGGCGGAGAGCACCTGGCCCATCTTGATGCCATCGATGCGGCCCTTTTCGAGCTGGCCGTTGAGCAGCTTGGTGGCTTCGCCCATGCCAAGTGCCAGCGCCTTCTCGTTGATGTCTTTCATCACCGCCGGAATGCCCTTGCTGGCAGACTGGTAGGCGATGCCGCCACCCATGATGCCGGCTCCCAGTACGGCGGCGTGGCCAGTGGCCTTGCTCGCCTGCTTGGCCGCCTTCTTGGCCAGCGCCTTGATGTGCTGATCGTTCAGGAAGATACCAACCAGTGCCTTGGCGACATCGGTCTTGGCCAGCTTGATAAAGCCCTGTGCCTCGGCCACCAGAGCCTCGTCACGGCCCATGCCTGCGGCGGCCTCGACGGTTTTCACCGCAGTCATCGGCGCCGGATAGTGTTTGCCCGCTACGGCGGCAACCATGCCGGCGGCGGTGGTGAAGCTCATCATGGCTTCCAGTTTGGAGAGGCGCAGCGGGGCTTTTTTGGCGGCGCGACGGCTCTGCCAGTCCAGCTTGCCCGCGATGGCGTCCTTGATCATCTGCAGCGCAGCGATCTGCAGTGCGTCCGGGGCGACCACGGCATCGATGGCGCCCACCTTGAGGGCGTCATCGGCACGGTAATCCTTGCCGGTGGTGATCCACTCAAGCGCGTTGTCGGCGCCGATCACCCGCGGCAGACGGACTGTGCCGCCAAAGCCCGGCATGATGCCGAGTTTGGTCTCGGGCAGGCCAATCTTGGCGCTGGTGTCAGCCAGCCGGAAGTCGGTGGAGAGAATGGTCTCGCAGCCGCCGCCCAGGGCGTGGCCCTTGATGGCGGAGAGGGTCGGAACCGGCAGATCTTCGATGGCATTGAAGATGTCGTTGGCCTTTTTCAGCCAGCCGAGCAGATCTTCTTGCGGCAGATCGAACAGTTCCAGGAATTCGGTAATGTCGGCACCGACGATAAAGGCGTCTTTGCCGGAGGTGAGGATCAGACCTTTTAGTTCACGTTCTTGTTGTAGTGCGGCGATCGCTTCGCTCAGGGAGAGCAGGGTAGCGCGATCCAGCTTGTTGACTGAACCCGGGGCATCAAACCTCAGCTCGGCGATGCCGTTTTCGAGGTAGCTGACCGACAGGGTTTCGCCTTGGTAGATCATGAGAGTGTCTCCTTGTTCCCACTCAGTGGGGAGTGGTGCTCCTTAATCCCCAGCAGGGGGCGAGGCTCACTATTGATCCAAAAGGAGACATTTTCAACACCTATTTAAAACATTTGTTTAACAGATCTCGAGTAAAAGCTCTTCATCACAAAACAGGCAAAAGAGAGGCGCCTTGCGGCGCCCCGGATAGATGTGAGTTTGTTATCAACTGGCCAGTTCCGGCCGGTTGCGATACTGGTTCAGCACCTCGGGATCGGCGAGGGCATGGGTGTTGTTGACCGGCCGGTTGTGTACCACTTCACGCACCGCCAGTTCGACGATCTTGCCGGACTTGGTGCGGGGGATGGCATCCACCTGCAGGATGCGGGCGGGCACGTGGCGGGCGGTGCAATGTTGCTTTATTTGCTGGCGGATCCGCTCGCGCAGCGGCTCATCCAGCTTGCAGCCCGCCTTGAGCTTGACGAACAGCACCACCCGCTCGTCCTGCTGCCACTGCTGGCCGATGACGATGCTCTCTTCCACTTCGTCGAGCTGTTCGACGTAGCGATAGATCTCGCTGGTGCCGATGCGCACGCCGCCCGGGTTGAGGGTGGCGTCGGAGCGACCGTAGAACAGAATGCCGCCGGTCGGGGTCAGCTCGATCCAGTCGCCGTGGCACCAGATGTTGTCGAACCGCTCGAAGTAGGCGGCGTGGTACTTGTCGCCATTTTCGTCACCCCAGAAGTAAATGGGCTGGGCCGGGAACGGCTTGGTACAGACCAGCTCGCCCTTCTCCCCCTGCACTGGCTGGCCCGCTTCGTTGAACACCTGCACCGCGAGACCGAGGCCACGCCCTTGGCTCTCGCCGCGATAGACCGGGCTGAGCGGGTTGCCGATGACGAAGCAGGAGCAGATGTCGGTGCCACCTGAGATGGAGCTGAGCTGCACATCCTGCTTGATCTGCTGGTAGACGTAGTCGAACCCCTCCGGCGACAGCACTGAGCCGGTGCTGCAGATCAGCCGCAAGTGCGGCAAGTCGTGGGTCTTGATAGGGGCATAGCCTTGTTTATGCAACGCATCGAGATACTTGGCCGAGGTGCCGAACAAGCTGACCTGCTCGTCACGGGCGAGATCCCACAGCACGTTGCCATCCGGGTAAAACGGCGAGCCGTCATAGAGCACCAGAGTTGCGCCGGAGGCGAGGGCGCTCACCAGCCAGTTCCACATCATCCAGCCGCAGGTGGTGAAGTAGAAAATTCGCTCCCCCGGCTTGATGTCGCAGTGCAGTTGGTGCTCTTTCAGATGTTGCAGCAGGGTGCCGCCAATACCGTGCACGATGCACTTGGGTTTGCCGGTGGTGCCGGAGGAGTAGAGGATGTAGAGCGGGTCGTTGAAAGCCATGGACTCGAACTGGAGGGTGGCGTCCGGCTGGCTCGCCAGCACTTGTTGCCAGTCGTGGCCAAGCTGCAACGGGTTGCCGAGCAGGGGGATCATCACCGTCTGCTCTATGCTGTCGATCTGGCTGACGACCCCTGCCACTTTGTCCTGAATGTCGATAGCTTTGCCGTTGTAGCGATAGCCATCCACCGCAAACAGCACCCGTGGCCGGGTCTGGCCGAAGCGCTCTATCACGCTGGCCTCGCCAAAGTCGGGGCTGGTGGAGGTCCAGATCGCCCCCAGACTGGTGGTTGCCAGCATGGCTACCACGGTTTCCGGGATATTGGGCAGATAGGCGGCGACCACATCGCCACGACCAATCCCCTGATGACGCAGCCACTGCGCCAGCCGAGCAACCTGTTCCCCCAGTTCACCCCAGCTCAGAGTGCGACTTGGGCTCCCTTCGATGCGGGAGATGATGGCCGGGCTCTCGTCCTGGCGGCGCAGCAGGTTTTCGGCGAAGTTGAGGCGGCTGTCGGGGAACCAGCGGGTGCGCTGCATATCCTGACGGTTCTCCGCCACTATGTTGCCGAGCTCCCCCTTGACGCCGCAGTGCTGCCATACCAGCGGCCAGAAACGGGTGGTTTTCTCCACCGACCATTGATAAAGCTGCGGGTAGTCCTGCAACTGCAAGCCGTGGAAACGGTTCACCTCCGCCATAAAACGGTAGAGGTTGGATTGCTGCATCCCGAGCGGATCCGGTTGCCACAGGCAGAGGTTGTCCATGAGTAATCCCTGACTTCATGTATCTACCGGCAGTGTATTGAATTGTTTTTGATTTGTTAATAACTGGTTTTCTGTTGATAACAAACACGTTTGTAACGTATGCGTTACCTCACGAAGCGGCAGCTTGACGGGTCGAGCCGCCAAGCGCTTGATGTTATGCTGCAATCACATTCACCTCGGAGCAGGACGCCATGAGCAGCTACAGCCAACTTTTTGCCCAGCACCTCGATACCTTGCAGCAGCGCACCCGCGACATTCTGCAACAACAGGGGCTCAGCGGACTGGCCATCCACTCCGGCCAGACTCACCGCATCTTCCTCGATGATCAGGATTACCCGTTCAAGGTAAACCCCCACTTCAAGGCCTGGTTGCCGGTGCTGGACAATCCCCACTGCTGGCTGCTGGTGGACGGGGTGAACAAACCAATCCTGCTGTTCTACCGCCCGGTGGATTTCTGGCACAAAGTAGCGGATCTGCCCAATGCCTTCTGGGTCGAGTTCTTCGATATTCGTTTCCTGACCCGGCCGGAACAGGTGGCCGACCATCTACCTGCCAACAAGCAGGAGTGGGCCTATCTGGGGGGCCATCTGGAGGTGGCCGAGCTGCTGGGGCTGACCCAGCCCAATCCGGAGGCGGTGCTCAACTACCTGCACTATCACCGTGCCTACAAGACCCCCTACGAGCTGGAGTGCCTGCGCGAGGCGAACCGCATCGGTGTCCGTGGTCATATCGCGGCCAAGGACTCTTTTATGGCAGGGGCGAGCGAGTTCGAAATCAATCTGGCCTACATGAAGGCGGTCGGGCAGGGGGCCAATGAGGCGCCCTACGGCAATATCGTCGCCATCAACCGCAATGCGGCCATTCTTCACTACACCCATCTCTCGGCCGTGCGGGTGCCTGATGCCGAGCGTTACTCCTTCCTGATCGATGCGGGCGTCGATTTCCACGGTTATGCCTCCGATATCACCCGTACCTGGGCGTGGCGCCGCGGCGAGTTTGCCGATCTGATTGCCGCCCTCGACGAGCAGCAGCAGGAGATCATCGGCGAGATCAAACCGGGTCGTCGCTACAGCGAGCTGCATCTGCAGATGCACCACAAGCTGGCGCGCCTGCTGCAAGCGACCGAGCTGGTGGATATGTCGGTAGACGAGATGATCCACACCGGGGTGACCAACGTCTTCTTCCCCCATGGTCTCGGCCATTTCCTCGGTTTGCAGGTGCACGATGCGGGTGGTTTCATGCAGGATGAGCGCGGCACCCATCTGGCCGCTCCCGAGCCGTTCCCCTATTTGCGTTGCACCCGGGTGATGGAGGTAGGCCAAGTGTTCACTATCGAGCCCGGTCTCTACTTCATCGACAGCCTGCTGGAGCCGCTGCGTCAGGGCGAACAGGGCAAGCGAGTCAACTGGAACAAGGTGGAGGCGCTGCGGCCGTTCGGCGGCATCCGCATCGAAGACAACGTGGTGCTGCATGCTAACGGGGTGGAAAACATGACCAGACAAGCAGGACTCTGATGGCGGCAGCGTACTCCATTCCGGCTGCCCCGCTGGAGTTGACCGAAGAGATAAAGAAGAGCCGCTTCATTACCCTGATTGCCCACACCCCGACCGTCGAGGCGGCCAAGGGGTGGGTCAACGAGATCAAGCGCCAACATCCGGCCGCTCGCCACCACTGCTGGGCCTTTGTGGCGGGCGCGCCGCAAGATAGCCAGGTTTACGGCTTCAGCGATGATGGCGAACCGTCCGGTACCGCGGGCAAACCGATCCTGGCCCAGCTGATGGGTTCGGGGATCGGTGAAATCTGTGCCGTGGTGGTGCGTTACTACGGCGGCATCCAGCTTGGCACCGGTGGGCTGGTCAAAGCCTATGGAGGCGGTGTCGGTGCCGCCCTCAAGCAACTGCCCACCCTGCTCAAGGTGCCACGCACTCCCTCTCTCATTCACTGCGATTACGGTGACATGGGGACGGTCGAGTCGCTGATCAGTAGCCATAATGGCGAATTGCTGGCGGCGGATTACGGTCAGCAGGTCACCTTGCAGGTGGCGTGGGAGTCCTCGGTTTGGGCTCAGGTGGACCGTGAATTGACCGACCGGACTCATGGGCGGGTATCCCTCAGTCCCTTAGATGGCTAGAATCCATCGCTCTTTAATTGGGGAAAGGGAGCTGTAATGCACATTCTGAGCATTATTCGCATTGTTGGCCTGCTGGTTGCGCTGTTCAGCTCGACCATGCTGTTGCCTGCACTGGTGGCCTTTGGCTATCGGGATGGTGGTGGTGCCGAGTTCGTCAGCTCTTTTCTGATCGCTCTGCTGCTCGGCGTGGTGCTCTGGTTTCCCAATCGCTATCACAAGAAGGAGATGCGCTCGAAAGAGGGTTTCCTCATCGTGGTGCTGTTCTGGACTGTGCTGGGCAGTGTGGGGGCGGTGCCCTTCATCATGAGCGATGTGCCGGATATGTCGGTCTCGGAGGCCTTCTTCGAGTCTTTTTCCGGCCTGACCACCACAGGGGCAACGGTACTGACCGGGCTCGATAATCTGCCCAAGGCGTTTCTGTTCTATCGCCAGCTGCTGCAGTGGCTGGGGGGGATGGGGATCATCGTACTGGCGGTGGCCATTCTGCCACTGCTGGGGATCGGGGGCATGCAGCTCTATCGCGCCGAGATCCCGGGGCCGGTGAAGGATACCAAGGTGACGCCGCGCATCGCCGAAACGGCCAAGGCGCTCTGGTTCATCTATCTGCTGCTCACCGCACTCTGTGCGCTGGCCTACTGGCTCGCCGGGATGACGCTGTTCGATGCGGTCTGCCATTCGTTCTCGACTCTGTCGGTCGGTGGCTTCTCCACTCACGATGCCAGCATCGGATTCTTCAACAGTCCGGTCATCAACCTGATTACCGTGGTGTTCCTGCTGCTGGCCAGCGTGAACTTTGCGCTCCACTTTACCGTCTTCTCTCACCGTCCGGTGCGGCTCGGTCGCTACCTTTACGATTCTGAACTCAAGGTGTTTCTGGCCATCCAGGCGACCCTGGTGATGATCTGCTTTGTCGCCTTGCTGACCCACGGACACTACGCCACCTGGCAAGAGGCGCTCAACCACGGTCTTTTCCAGGCGGTCTCTCTGGGGACCACCACCGGCTACAGCACCACAACCTATGCCGATTGGCCCTCGTTCCTGCCCATGCTGCTGATGTTCTCCGCCTTTATTGGCTGTTGTGCAGGCAGTACCGGCGGCGGTATCAAGGTGATGCGTTTCATGATCCTGTTCATGCAGGGGATGCGCGAGTTGAAGCGGTTGGTTCACCCCAGAGCCATCTATACCTTGAAGCTGGGGAATCGGGCGGTGCCCGAGCGCATCGTCGAGGCGGTGTGGGGCTACTTCGCCACCTATATTATTCTCTTCTTTATGTTCATGCTGCTGTTGCTGATGACGGGGCTGAACGAAGTGACCGCATTCACCGCTGTTGCTGCGGCTTTCACCAACGTAGGCCCAGGTTTGGGAGAGGTATCAGCCAACTTCGGCAATATCTCGCCAGCGGCCCAGTGGGTACTGGTGTTGGCCATGTTGTTTGGCCGATTGGAAATTTTCACGCTTCTGGTACTGTTTACTCCTGCATTCTGGCGTAGTTGAGGTTGTTATGGACAAGATTCTGGTGCTTTATTCCTCTCGGGATGGCCAAACCCGCAAAATAGTCGATGTCATGCTGGAGCAGATGCCGGGATGCGAAGTGGTGATGCACGACCTGCACACCTTGCCGATGTGCAACCTCAGCAAGTATGCCAAGGTCTTGATCGGCGCCTCTATCCGTTATGGCAACTTCCACCCCAGCCTGTTCAGCTTTATTCACGCTCATCAGGAGCAGCTGGAGGTGGCCAATGCGGCCTTCTTCTGTGTCAACCTGACGGCCCGCAAGCCAGAGAAGCAGACGCCGCAAACCAATGCCTATATGAAGAAGTTCCTGCGCCTCTCTCCCTGGAAGCCGAAAACCCTGGGTGTGTTTGCCGGTGCGCTGCAGTACTCCCGCTATAACTGGTGGCAGACGCGCATCATCCAGCTGATCATGAAGATTACCGGTGGCAGTACTGACACCAGTAAGGACATTGAGTTTACCGATTGGGAAAAGGTGCGCAGCTTTGCCCGCGAATTCTGGTCAAAAAGGTAGCAGCGTGATGTGAATTAAGGGTTTTTTGCCCGAAACAGCCCCGCTGATGCGGGGCTTTTGTTTAATAAAGCAACGGTTGAACCGAAAAACTGTAAAAAGTGCCATTTTTTGCAGTTTTCC
>NZ_JAJNOE010000021.1:0-73004 GCF_027854445.1 Aeromonas sp. PI_26 | reverse complement strand
GAGCTGCTCCACCCCGCGTCCGAATTTTTCTCGAAATGGCCGAGCAGTAGCCAGTTCGATTTCTCCTTTTCCACCAACCGGTTACACCGGTTTGACTAGTCAGGATCTCAGATGGTTGCGGGGGCCAGATTTGAACTGACGACCTTCGGGTTATGAGCCCGACGAGCTACCGGGCTGCTCCACCCCGCGTCTGAGGTCGCCAATAATAGGCGCCAGCGCACAGATTGCAAGTAAATATCTCAAAAAAAGTTTATTCGTAGATTAATCGGACAAATAGTGCGGTCATTAGCAGCATCATGCTGTTTTTTCAGGCAATCGAGTCCTTGCCAGGCATCCGGCACTACACTCAATAAGGTGAACACTCCTCATTTTGGGTAGGTAGAATATGCGCATCTCCGCCGGTCACTGCCGTCAGTTGGGGGCCACACCCGACAGTAACGGCGTCAACTTCGCGATCTGGGCACGCCTCGCCAGCCGGGTCGAACTACTGCTCTTCGCAAGCGCAGACGATGCGACCCCCGAGGTGATCCCCCTCTCCCCGCGCCTCAACCGCACCGCCTACTACTGGCATATCCATGTGGAGGGGATCTCGGTCGGGCAACGTTATGCCTATCGCATTCAGGGCCCGTGGCGCCCATATGGCGGCACCCGCTTCGATGCCGAGAAGGTGTTGCTCGACCCTTACGGCCGCAGCATCGAGCTTGGCACCAATTACGATCGATGGGCGGCGGCCCGTCCAGGCAGCAATCTGGCTTGTTGCGCCAAGAACAAGGTGGTCGATACTCGCCACTACGACTGGGAAGGAGACAAACTGCCCGCTCACTCCCTCTCCCGCTCAGTGATCTACGAGCTGCATCTGGGGGGCTTTACCAAGTCCCCGAGCTCCGGGGTCGATCCGGTGCTGCGTGGCACCTATCTCGGATTGATTGAGAAGATCCCCTACCTGCAATCTCTCGGTGTCACCGCCGTCGAGCTGCTGCCGGTGTTCCAGTTCGATCCTCAGGATGCGCCCAAAGGACTCTCCAACTACTGGGGTTACAGCCCCATGTCCTTTTTCGCTCCGCACGCCCAATACGCCTGCGGAGATGATCCATTGACCGAATTTCGCGACATGGTTAAGGCGCTGCACAAGGCCAATATCGAGGTGATCCTGGACGTGGTTTACAACCACACCGCCGAGGGGGGTGATGATGGCCCCACCTTCTCGTTTCGCGGCATCGACAACGAGGCCTACTACATCCTCGACAACAACCAGAAGGACACCAACTATTCGGGCTGCGGCAACACCTTCAACGGCGCCCATCCGGTGGTGCTGCGGATGATCATGGACAGCCTCCACTTCTGGCGTCAGGAGATGCACGTCGATGGCTTTCGGTTTGATCTGGCCGCCATTCTGTCGCGGGATGAATCGGGTCAGCCGCAGGCCAATGCGCCGACCCTGCGCACCATAGATACCGACCCCAACATCGCCGACATCAAGCTGATTGCCGAGGCCTGGGATGCGGGGGGACTCTATCAGGTGGGGTCACTCGCCGGCGCCCGCTGGCGTGAGTGGAACGGCCAGTTCCGGGATGATGTGCGCCGCTTTCTGCGCGGGGATGACAACAGCGTCACCGCCTTTGTCGAGCGGCTGTGCGGCAGTCCCGACATCTACCACTATCACCACGCTGATCCCGAGAAAAGCATCAACTTCGTTACCTGCCACGACGGTTTTACCCTGTGGGACTGGGCCAGTTACAACAGCAAGCACAACGAGGCCAACGGGGAGGAGAATCGTGATGGCTGCGATCACAACTTCAGCTGGAACCACGGCCACGAAGGGGTAACGGAAGATCCCCAGATCAACGCCCTGCGGATGCGCCAGGCCAAAAACATGATAGTGGCGACCCTGCTCTCGGTGGGATCCCCCATGCTGCTGATGGGAGACGAGCTGCTGCGCACCCAGCGGGGTAACAACAACGGCTACTGTCAGGACAATGCCACCTGCTGGATGAACTGGCTGCCCAATGCCCGCAGTCAGGAGATGTTCCGCTTTATGAAGGAGCTGATCCAGTACCGCAAGCACCTGTTCCAGCGCCCGGAGCAGGAGAGCATGCCGCTGTCGCTCACCGAGATCCTGCGCCACAGCGAGATCTGCTGGCACGGGGTCAACGCCGGGCAACCGGATTTCAGCCCCCACTCCCACGCCATCGCCATGTCGGCGCTGTCGAGCGAAACCAAGCTGGCGCTCTATGTGCTGTTCAACGCCTACTGGGAGCCCCTCACCTTCAACCTGCCGAGCCCGCCAAAGGGGGTCGGCGGCTACTGGCGACGGATCCTCGATACCGCCCTCCCCTCGCCGCAGGATATCTGCACCTTCGGCATGCCGCTGGAGGGGCTGACCCGGGAGTATCTCGCCCAGCCGCGCAGCAGTTGCCTCTTTATCTGCGGGGCAGACGATTTCTATTGATCGATTGCTGTGAATTGATAGCAGCGATACCTGCAAGCCAGATATGCAAAAGCCCCGAGTGTTGGCTCGGGGCTTTCTCTTTTCAGCACCAGTGTCAGATCAGCTGGTGCAACACGCTGGTAGCGGCGATCTGGGCGATCAGCAGGCCACACAGGGAGGTAGAGACCACCACTGGCGCGGTATCACGCTGCAAGTAAAGCGGGCTGAACCAGAGCAGCAGAGAGGCCACCAGCAACGCTGCCTGGGTCACCACCGCCGGGATCAGGGCATCGAGATTGGCCTCACCCCCTTGCCAGCCCACCAGCACTGCCAGCCAGACAAGGCTGGCCATCGCCCCCACCAGACCGGCCAGCGGCAACAGGGTGTTGAATGCCTTGAGACGATGACGGGCCCGCAGCAGCATCAGGTGGGCAAAGGCCGCTCCCAGCATCGCCATCTGCAGCAGACCGCTCACCCAGCCCTGCAGTTGCAGCAGCCCGATGCCATAGAGAGCGAGCGGCAACGCCGGTAGCCAGAGCAGTGTCGAGGGGACTGAACGCTTGCCCTCCAGCCGTGACTGGGCCAGTGACAAGCCGACTCCGAGCACCAGTGCGGCCCCACCACTCCAGATGAGCCAACTGGCCGCCTTGGCTTCGACCGCCAGCATCAGGGAGAGCGCGGTAATGACCCAGATGGAGAAGAGCTGCTGACTGATGCGCGAGCGCTGGCCAGGGCAGATATCACCGCGCCACAGCACGATACCGAGGGCGATCAGGGCGCCAAGCGCCATCAATCCGGTGAGGGGAAAGAGCCAAAAAGGGAGTTGGACGAACACGACGCCTCCAGCAGTAAAGATTCGAGGTGCGCCACCGGGGCGCCAGAGAGGGGCGAGTATACCCAAACCGGCGGATATCCCCAATCGCGACAAACAATCGTGGGCAAACAATCCGGGGCAATTTGCCGCCAGCAGGGCCCACCTTGAAGGGCGCCCTGCTGGCAGCCATGTCCATAGGGACGGGATGTAGCGCTGGCTTTAGCCCTGACCGCGGGCCAGCGCCACCACCCGGGCAAACATCTGGCGGATCACCGGCGGAATATGCTCGGCGCCGAGCCGCTCCGCCTCTTCCACCACCGCCAGCGCCATTCCCGGCTTGCTGCGGTGATGAATAGCCTTGTTGATGATGTGACTGGCGCTCCACATGGCGCGCCCGCCCACCCCGGCCTCGCGACGAAACACAGCTTCAAAACCGTTGTGATAGAGGTAGTGCTCGATGTCGGCGGCAGGGAGCTGGGTCAGTCGGTCCCGCTCCCGCTCTCCCTTGAGCTGGCCCCGGGCCGAGGTGGCATACTTGAGCCCCGCCTCGTCACCATCGGTCAGCAAGTGCCACTCGATGCCAAAATCTCGCGCCACCTTGATGAGCGGCGACTGGCCGCACTGGGCAAACTCGATGATCCGCACCCCCTCGGCCCGCAGACTGTAACCGCAGATCTGGGCCAGCTCGGAGAGCAGCCAGATCTCGGTCTCCCCCTCCACCAGCAGCCAGCAACGGGCAAACAGCGACATGGGGCGATTGATCCGCACGTGGAAGGCGATCTTGCGCAGATCGTCGCTGCTGTAACGCTCGCCCCCCAGCTGGTGACAGAGGATATCCTGCTGACGGCGCACCAGTCGTCGCACCTGATTGAGCGGCAGGGAAGAGAGCAGATCTCCCGAGTTGGTGGTGAGCAGCTTCTGGCCCGGCAGTTGTTCCAGCAGCCCCCACGCCAGCGCCAGCATGGTCGGGTGCAGCCGGCTCTCAGGATCCTCTAGGATCATGATGGGACGGGCCCCCTCCTCCAGCTCGCGATTGCCTCGCGCCTGCAGCAGGGTCGCCGCCATCCCGGCCATCGCCAGTTGCAGGGTGCGGTTATCGGCATGGCGCAGCAGGGTGTGCAGGTTGCCAGGATTGCGCAACGTCATGGGACGATTGATGATGTCACGCTGGCTGCGCGGTTTGTTCTTGATGGGGGCCAGAGCGTTGAAATAGTGATCCATCAGCTGGCGCACTGCTTGCAGCGCCTCCTTCAACTCCGGCTCCCCGATGCGCTGGGGCTCATCGATCAGCTTGTCGGCCAGTTCACTGAGTCTGTGCTCCGAGAGATCTCCCCACTGCAGGGTTTCCACCCCGTTGCGGGCACTGCGAGCGTCCCGCAGCCGGAACACCGGGTTCATGGTGATCAGCAGGCTAACCAGTTCGTTAGTATTGGCAATAGGCAGGCTCTTGCCCACCCCGTCGAGAAAGTCGTGAATGGTGAGCACAGAGCCATCAGCTTGCAGCTCGGCACTGGCACGATAGTGGATGCGATGAAACTTGTCCTTGTGCAGCACCCAGGAGGCGCCAAGACGAGCCAGACGGCGAGAATGCTGGCACATTTGTGGCCTGTGCTCACTGAAGGTGAGCACCAGTTGCAGATGACGCGAAGGGGCCAGCTCGGGATCTTCCGGTTGGTGAAAATCATCGGCGGTGAACTGATAGGGCTCGGCATCCTGCCCCAGCAGACACCAGAGGGCGCGCAACAGGCTCGACTTGCCCCAGGTATTCTCGCCAATCAGCACTGTGGTGTGATCCAACCCGAGCGAAAGACGATTTATACCGCGAAAACCTTTTACTTCAATACGTTCCAGAAACATCCTGCAATGTCCACGTCACTCAGATTGAGCAATAGTGGCAAAGTTAACTGGAAAATCCTATCGGCAGCCGGGCTTTTTCAACGTGAACTGTGAGGCACTGCAGGTTCGGGAGGGGTAACAACAGCGGTGCGATCTTGCGGGGCATTCCAGTGGCTGAACCAAAGGTGACGGGTACGGATTTGACGTTTGCGATAATTCAATGGGCATTCCTTTCAATGGATAAGTGGTAGAGAGTACACCTCTTTTGCCCAAAGTCTCAGGCTTATCTGTGACGGGAAGATGACAATTGCGCCCGCCACTGCCCCGGCGTCAAACCAAACGCCTCGCGAAAACGATTACCGAAATGGGCCTGCGAAGAGAAGCCACACTGACTGGCGATGCTGGCCAGCGGCTCGGGGCCAGTCAACAGCTGCTTGGCCCGTTTGAGCCGCAGCCCCAGCAGGTAACGGTGGGGCGGGCAGCCGAGACTCTGGCCGAACATGCGGGCAAAGTGATACTCGCTCAGCCCCGCCTGCTGGGCCAGCTCTGCCAGCGTGACCGAATCGGCCAGATGGGCCTGCAGATACTCCTGCACCCGCTTGATCACCACGGGCGCCAGCCCGCCGCGCAGAGGCGGCAGACCGGGAGCCTCCTCGGTGTGGTGGCGATAGGCGTGGAGGATCAACATCCAGGCGCCGTGGGAGAGTGCCAACCGATCGACCCCTTGCTGCCACTGAAGCTGCATCAACTGGCGCTGCACCAGCGAAGCCGCCTGCGGATCGTCGATAAAGGTCTTGTCCACCAGTTGCAGGTGGCGCCCCTCCTTGTCACACACCTCCTCGGCGATACGGGTGAGGTGAGCCGGGGTGAAGTAGAGATGAAAGAAGCGAAACTCTTCGCGCACCAGCCACTCGGATCTGTGGTGATCCGGCATGATGCACACCTTGCCGGTGCCGCCGTGGCCACCCGGCCCATCGAGTCGCTCGGTCTGCTCGCCTCCTTGCAGATAGACGCTCAGGGTGTGGTGGCCCGGCTTGTGATAGCGGGTCTGGTCATAGCAGTTGCGCCAACTGGCGACGCCAAGCCCGGGTTCGAGCCAGCAAGCGTCGTCCAGCCGGGCGCCGGTGCTGACCAGAGCATCAAATACCCCTGCTGTTTTCATTCGCCCCTGCCGCCTGTTCCGGTGTAAGTGTTATGCCGCTGCCACCCATCTTACCGACCGCGCCCGCAGATGACAGCGCAGGGCGATGAAAAACCGCAAGATGGTGCAATCCAGCCATCAGGGCTTGCCCCATAGTGGGTCATCTCTCCCTGACTCACCGGAACAGTGATGAACCTGATGCTCTATCTTGCCACCGTGCTTATCTGGGGCAGCACCTGGATTGCCATCGCCTGGCAACTTGGCCCCATCCCCATCGAGGTGTCGGTGCTCTACCGCTTCCTGCTGGCTGCGGTGGCACTGTTTGCCCTGCTCACCGCCAGCGGCCGCTTTCCGCGCCTGCCGTGGCATGGCCAGCGCTATGCGGCGCTGCTCGGTGCCCTGCTCTTTTCCACCAATTTTCTCTGTTTCTACCACGCCACCCGCTATATCCCGAGCGGCATGTCGGCGGTGATCTTTGCCAGTGCCAGCATCTTCAACGGCCTCAACCTCTGGCTGTTCGAGAACAAGCGCCCCACCCTGCGCTGGCTGCAAGGCTCCTTGCTGGGGCTCTTTGGCACCCTGCTGCTGTTCTGGCCGGTGCTGGCGGATGCGCAACTGGGTGCAAACGGCTGGAAGGGGCTGCTGCTCGCCTGCGGCGGCACCCTCTGCTTTTCGCTGGGCAATCTGGTCTCGGCACGGGGCCAACGCCATGGCTACCACGTACTGCAACTGGTGCCCTGGGGCATGGTTTACGGCGTGGTGCTGTTGCTGGGCTGGGTCATATTGCTAGGCCAACAGCTGGTGGTGCCGACCGATGGCCACTATCTGGTGGCCATGGTCTACCTCGCCCTGTTTGGCTCGGTGATCGCCTTTACCGCCTATCTAACGCTGGTGGGGCGCATCGGTGCCAGCAAGGCCTCCTACGCCACCGTGCTCTTTCCATTGGTGGCGCTTACCCTCTCCACCTTCTATGAAGGCTTTGTCTGGCAGCCGGTCTCGGTGGCCGGAGTGGTGATCAGCCTGATCGGCAATCTGGTGATCTTCGCGCCGCCCTTGAGCGAATGGCGCATTCGACCGGCCAAGGCAGCAAACGACCCTTGCTCCTGAGCCAGTCAGCCCCTAAGGTAGCGCTGATCAATCTGTGACGATCCTGATGGCGATAAACAAGGGGGCGAGATGTTACTGGAAGGGCTGGAGACGCTGAGCCTACTGGCAAGTGAAGGAACCATGGCCAAGGTGGCCAGTCGCCTCTATATCAGCCAGTCGGCGGTGAGCAAGCGGATTGCCCAGCTGGAGCAGCGCCTCGGCAAGAAGCTGATCGAGCCGGAGGGGCGCCAGATCCGCCTCACCCCGCAGGCCAAGGAGCTGCTTGAGCGAGTGGCCCCGAGTCTGGCAGAGATGAAGGGGGTGCTTGCCGATAGTCAGGATCTGGCGGATCAGAGTCCCCTCCCCATCGCCTGCTCCGAAACCCTGCTGGCCGGTTATCTCGCCCACTTTATGCGCGACTATCTGGAGCGCGATCCCCACCTTGCCCTCTCTACCCACCACACGCCGGTCATTCTGGCGCGGGTGCGCAGCGGTGATGCCCTGCTCGGCATCTGCGCCGGTCGGCTCCCACCCGGCCATGGCCTCGGCGCCGATTTGCTGCTTGAGGAGCCCTTTTATCTGGTTGGCGAAACGCAGCAGAGCCTGTCGCCAGCCAGCGCAGAAAGCAGGCGCAAGATCCTCACCATGGATCTGGAGAACCCCTCCAACCGCTACCTGCGTCAACCGCTGGCAGATATGGGATTGGAGCCCACCATGGAGCTCGACTCCTATCTGGCGCTCATCGAACTGGCCAAGGCAGGTATTGGCCCTGTGCTGCTGCCCGCTGGCCTGCTGGGGCTGGTGGGAGAACAGGGGGAGATGGCGCGCCCACTGCCCGGACTGGGCCGCCCCCTGCATCTGGTCTACCGGCCAAACAGCCTAAAACGAGAGCGGATCGCCAGGCTGGTGAGCGCCCTGCACCAACACTTTCGCCACCGCAGCGACACACCGCGCTAGCCATGTAAAACACCAGATATGACAACGGGGCCCGAGGGCCCCGTTAACAATTGCGATGCGGCAAGCAAGGCGCACATCAGATCCAGGCAAACAGCTCCGGATACTGGCTCCACACCAGCTTGGCAGACATCAGCAAGGAGACGGTCACCAGCAGCGGCTTGATCAGCTTCACCCCTTTTTTCAGCACCATCTTGGAGCCAAAGCGGGCGCCGATAAACTGCCCCAACGCCATGCAAAAACCGACACTCCACACCACCTTGCCACCAAGAGCAAAGAACAGCAGGGAAGCAATATTCGAGGTGAAGTTGAGCAGCTTGGTATGGGCGGTGGCGCGCGCCATGCCAAAACCCGCCAGCGCCACGAAACCAATGGCAAAAAACGAACCTGTGCCCGGCCCGAAAAAGCCGTCATAAAAGCCGACACCGCCCCCCACCAGCAGCGCAAACAGCATGGGAGTCAGACGGCGGGAGCTCTCGGCATCGCTTACCCGCGGCGAGAAGTAGAAGTAGCAGGCAAACGCCATCAGCAGGAAAGGGAGCAGGCGCTCGAGAATGGCGGCGTCTATGGTCTGTACCGCCAGCGTGCCGATGGCCGCACCGATAAAGGTGCAGATCACCGCAGGCCAGATCATGGCCCACTCCAGCAGCCCCTTGCGAGCATAGAACCAGGTGGCGGAGAAGGAGCCAAAACTGCTCTGCAGTTTGTTGGTGCCGAGCACCAGCGCGGGTGGCATGCCGGTCGCCAGCAGAGCCGGCACCGTCAGCAGACCGCCGCCACCGGCGATGGCATCGATAAAGCCGGCGACAAGCGCCACACCGAACAGGGCAAACAGGGTAACCAGTTCCAATTCCATCCATAGACCTCACGAGAGTGGGTTGCCCGAAGGGTCGAGCAACCGGATATAACCAAAACGACGTTGTGCGGGGGGCTGCACAGGCTGTTCGCTATCCTAGCGGGCCACTGACCATGAATCTAACGAAACAGTGGCAGCCAATTGATTCCTGATTTTCATTGATTTGAGCTGTCAGGCCCTGCCCCCTCAGAGGGCCCGTTAGCAAGCCGTTGAAGCGACGTTCGCTTCCTTGATGGCCGCCAGTGCCTCACAGAGATGATCCTCATCGGCACCGGGGAAACGGCTGACCCGACCGGCCATGTAGCGGCTGCTGAACAGATTGAACCAGTGCTGCAGTGCCTGCCCCGCCTTGAGCTCCCCCGCCACTTCCAGCACGCAGGCCGCCACTTCGGCGGTGCAGAGGTGCTCATCGCAGTTGGCCACCCGCATACCGTAGGTGGAGAGCGTATCGGGCTTGATGGCGAGCACCGGAAAACCGTCCAGGTAGGGGCTTTTGTTGAACATCTTGCGCGCCTCCGGCCAGGTGCCATCGAGCAGGATAAAGAGCGGCGTCTTGCCGGGTGCCAGCGCCACCTCGCCGGTCAAACGGGCCGGCTCCTTTTCACAGGCGGGAAAGACCACATAGGGCTGCCAGGCGGGATCGGCCAGCAGGGCCAGCAACTCTGGATGGGGCTGGGTACGTGACCAGAGAAAGGCCCAGGTGGTATCCGGCAACACATCGGCGATGAGGCGACCGGTGTTGGAGGGCTTCATCGGCTCGCTGTCATACATCAGCAGGCAGAAACCGGCCTCCGCTTTGAGCTCGGGGCGCCACTCGCAGGCACACCAATCCTCGCGCAGCTGACAGGCCGGACAGCGGGCCAGGGTGCCGCCACGAGCAAGAAACGGTCGGGTAGAGATACTCTTGCGCCAGGCCCGCAGGCGGTTGACGGCGTGATCAGGAACAGGCTTCATCTAGGTTCACAACTGGAGTCAAAACAGGAACGGCAGCGGTGCCAACATGTCACGGCGCCATAGGGCGCGATAACAGGGGGCTGCCGGAAAAGCGCAAGATTGTACCGAGTTACGCGCTGGCGGAACAGCAATCCCTGCCCCTTTCGCCAGACGCAGTGCCAACTCCTCTTGTCTTACGACTCCTGACAGCTGCGCAGCAGCTCCAGCAACAGGCTGCCATCGCGCAGTGCCTTGTGCACCTGCACCGAAGTGGGCTTGGTGGGATCTTCGTAGAAGTGGGTGGATTCAATCTGCAGCCGCACCAGATATTCGGCGGGCAACTGGCTGGCCAGCGACTGGTGCAACATGGGGAACAGCAGCCGATCGGCACGGGTGATTTCCCCACCCAGCAGCAGCTTGCCCGGATTGAGCAGGCAGATGAGATTGGAGAGCACCTTGGAGAGACGACCCGCCGCCTGATGGAGAATATCCTGACAAAGGCTGTTGCCTGCCAGCGCCAGCTCGCACAGCTCGCGGATGGTGACGCTCTCGGGCAAGTCGTGCTCCTGCATCCGCTCGCGCAGATCCCGGTATTGCGCCTCCAGCGCCTGATTGGTCACCAGGGTGCAGGCACAACCAAAGCCGCCGCAGTAGCAGCGCTGGCCATAGGGCTCGAGCTGCAGGTGGCTGAGATCCCCGAGCAGCGCATTCTCGCTCTCGATGAGCTGACCATTGACCACCATGCCGACCCCGATGTCGTTGTGGACAAACACCAGCACCGCGTCGGCGCAATTTTTGGCGGCCCCCCACTCCCGCTCAGCCTGGATCCAGGTGCGCACGTCACCGCTCACCAGCACAGGTACCGAGAACGCCTGTTGCAGAGTCGGGCCAAGGGGCCAGTTGCGCAGATCGTAGAAGGGGAAGTGCTTGACCATACCGGAGTGGCGCTCTACCTGACCCGGCAGACAGAGGGCGATACAGGCCAGACTGAGAGATTTTCTCGGCAAAAACACCTTGATGGCGTGTACCAGACTGCCCAGCAGATCGGCGCGCTCCTCCTCGGTAAAGAGGTGGCGCTGGCGAGCCAGCGAACGGCCGGAAAAGTCAAACAGCGCCATATCCACGTAGCCACGGCCGAGACGCATGGAGAGAAACTGGAAGCGGCGTTCGTTGATGCGCAGCAAGGTCTGACGACGGCCGCGCCCCACTGAACTTTCACCACAGGTGACCACCAAACCGCCATCGAGCAGTTCCCTGGTGATCTTGGTGATACTGGCAGGCGAGAGGCCGGTCAGGCGGGAGAGATCGGTGCGCGACAGCTCCTTGTGCTCTTCCAGGCTGGCATAGACCAGGCCGTAGTTGAGCTGCCGGATCAAATCGATACTACCTTTCACGATCTCATTCATAGGATATGGGGCAAAGGCTGAAAAAAAGAGGCTGGCAATTTTCACACATTATTGGTCAATCCCCAAATAAAGTGCGGCCTGAACCAGGGGTCAGGCCGCATCTTGTGGTTGCCGTCACGGACCATTACAAGATCAATAACGGAATTGCGACACCAGTTTGCGCAATTTGTCGCCGGTGTTGGCCAGATCGCGGGTGGTGCTGTTGGACTCTACCGCCGCACTGGTCAGCTCGCTGACAATCTGCTGAATGGCCACCAGGTTCTTGTTGATCTCCTCGGAGACCGCGTGCTGCTCCTCGGCGGCGGTGGCGATCTGGATGTTCATGTCGTTGATGGTACTGACCGCCATCACCATGCTATCGAGGGAGCTGGCGATATGGCTCGCCTCCTGCACCGTCTCCTGGCTGCGATCCTCGCTCGCCTGCATCACCTCCACAGCCTGCTTCACCCCGCCCTGCAGACGTTGCAGCATCTCGTTGATCTCTTTGGTGCTCTGCTGGGTACGACCGGCCAGCGAACGCACTTCGTCCGCCACCACCGCAAAGCCCCGCCCCTGCTCACCGGCGCGGGCCGCCTCAATGGCGGCGTTCAGCGCCAGCAGGTTGGTCTGTTCGGCAATGCCGCGAATGACCTCCACCACAGAGCCAATCTTGGCAGTCTCTTGCGCCAATTGCTCGATAACGCCGGAGGCGGTATGCACCTCCCCCACCAGCCGGTTGATACTGTTGATGGCCCCGCTCACCACACCTCGGGCGGCGTCCGATTCACGAGCCGCATCGC
This sequence comes from Aeromonas sp. PI_26, assembly GCF_027854445.1. Lineage (NCBI taxonomy): Bacteria > Pseudomonadati > Pseudomonadota > Gammaproteobacteria > Aeromonadales > Aeromonadaceae > Aeromonas > Aeromonas sp. PI_26. Next base: position 60,771 of record NZ_JAJNOE010000021.1, on the reverse strand, counting down.
TGGTTGCTGTCGCGGCATTGGAGGCACTGGCCGCCACCTCCTGAGCGGTGGAGCTCATTTCGGTCACCGCTGTGACCACCTGATCGGTCTCGCGACTGTGACCCTGCATCTGATGGTCATAGTGCTCGCTCAGATGGTGCAACTTGTCGACCGCGCTGAAGAGGTGATTGCTGGTCTCGCCCACCTGACTCACCACCGACTGGATCCGCTCGACAAAGCGGTTGAAAGCGCTGGCCAGCTGGCCAATCTCGTCCTGACTCTGCACCTTGAGGCGCTGGGTCAGATCCCCGTCACCGTTAGCAATATCGTTCAATGCCAGCACCGCATCCGCCAGCGGCTTGGTGACCCGGTTGCCCACAATAACGGTCGCCGCCAGGGTGATACCGAGGATCAACAGGATCACCAGCACACTGCTCTGCAACGAGGCATGCATGTTACTCTCGCGCTCTGCCCGCAAGGCCGCCAGTTCGTTGTCGATATCATCGATATAAAAACCGGTGCCAATGGCCCACTGGTATTTGTCCAGCACCAGAGTAAAGGCAAGCTTGGGAGCATCCCGCCCGATGGAGGGCTTGGCCGTCCAGTATTCGGTAAAACCATCACCCTGACGGGCCGACTTGAGGATCTCCTGGATCAGCAACTTGCCCTTGGCATCCTTGTCGTTCCAGCGGTTTTTCCCCTCAAGCTCGGTACGCACCGGCAGCAGTATGGTGTTGCCTTCGAAGTCATAGACAAAAAAGTAGCCGTCACTGCTGTAACGCAGCGGCCTGAGCAACTCTTTGACCTTTTGACGATTTTCCGGAGAATCCGGCAGGGAATACACGGCATCGACGGCGGTTTTGGCCATCATGATGTAACTGCTGAGCAGCGCTTTACGCTCCTTGATGGCATTTTCCCTCGCCACCACCAGATCAGACTCCAGATCACTCTTGGAGACCATGTAGTTACTGAGATTGACCACCAGGGCCATCAACAGTACGGGGACTGCACCCAGTAACAGGATTTTCTGCTTTAGCGTCATCTTTCACATCCTTGCAGCTGTTTTTATTGGAATTCCTTGCTTACTCATCAGTATAGGTGCTGGCAGGGCGAGCCCAGCTTTCGTTACAATTCCCTTAAACAAATCGGCCAGAACGTGAAAATCATGAATCTTTGTCCTTGTGGCTCAACCCTTTCTCTCGAATTGTGCTGTGGCTCACGTCACAGTGGCGCTGTGGCTGACACGCCGGAACAGCTGATGCGCTCGCGCTACAGCGCTTTTGTGCTTGGTCTGGGGGAGTATCTGGTCCATAGCTGGCACCCGGCCCACCTTGGCGGTCTCACCGCCGAAGAGCTTTCACGCATCGACACCCGCTGGGATGGTCTCGAGATCATCGCCAGCCAGGGCGGCCCGGAGGATGAAACCGGGATGGTGGAGTTCAAAGCCTGGTTTCTGGAAGGGGATGAGCGTCACTGCCTCCATGAGCGTTCCCGCTTCGTGCGTTATCAGGGGCGCTGGGTCTACACCGAGGGAGAGCAGGATCCGGCGCCCCTCAAGGCGGGACGCAACGATCCCTGCCCCTGTGGCAGCGGCAAAAAGCACAAGAAGTGCTGCGGCTGACGCATCACACACCCACCAGACTCGTCAAACAGTGACAAGGGGCATCCGATGCCCCCTTTTTTGTACCTGCCATTCGCCACCAGCCCATTAACCGCTGCGATAACAAGCGTGACAAATGTCACATAATGCTCATTAACGCGCGAGCAAATGAGCGTTTGCGAGCGCAAATTTGGCCCATATCAAACATTTCCACTCAGAAGTAGGCCACACTGGCCTCATCTGGAAGAGATGAGACGGGCAACAATGAAAAGAATAACTACACAAGTCGTCATCATAGGCGGCGGTGCCACAGGGGCCGGCATCATGCGCGATTGCGCACTGCGCGGCATCGACTGCATCCTGCTCGAACGCGATGATATCGCCGCCGGCACCACCGGCCGCAACCACGGCCTGCTCCACTCCGGTGCCCGCTACGCGGTGACGGATCAGGAGTCCGCCCGCGAATGCATCCAGGAAAACCGCATCCTCAAGCGGATCGCCAGCCACTGTGTCGAAGACACGGGCGGCCTCTTCCTCACCCTGCCGGAAGATGACATCAATTTCCAAACCACCTTTATGGATGCCTGCGCCCTGGCCGGTATCGAAACCCGCCAGCTCGATCCCCGTGAAGCCCTGCGCATGGAGCCCAACGCCAACCCGGCGATGATCGGCGCCATCCATGTGCCGGATGGCACGGTCGACCCGTTCCGCCTCGCCGCCGCCAACGTGCTGGATGCGAAAGAGCATGGCGCCCGCATTTTCACCCACTGCAAGGTGCTGGGGCTACTGCGCACGCAAGATCGGGTACACGGGGTCAAGGCTATCAATACCCGCACCGGCGAAGCGTTCGAGGTGGAGTGTCAGGAGGTGATCAACGCCGCCGGCATCTGGGGCCAGCAAATTTGCGAATACGCCGATCTCGGCATCCGCATGTTCCCGGCCAAGGGCTCCCTGCTCATCATGGATTACCGCATCAACCAGCTGGTGCTCAACCGCGCCCGCAAACCGGCGGATGCGGACATTCTGGTGCCGGGCGATACCATCTCCCTCATCGGTACCACCTCCAGTCGCATTGATTACAACAAGATTGACCAGCTCACCGTCGAACCGGAAGAGGTCGAAGTGTTGCTGCGCGAAGGTATCAAGCTCGCCCCCATCATGGCCCGCACCCGTCTGCTGCGCGCCTACGCTGGGGTGCGCCCGCTGGTAGCGGTGGACGGTGACGACACCGGCCGCAACATCAGCCGCGGTATCGTGCTGCTGGATCACGCCGAGCGCGATGGTCTCAAGGGGTTCAACACCATCACCGGCGGCAAGCTGATGACCTACCGCCTGATGGCGGAATGGGCCACCGATCTGCTGGCCAAGAAACTCGGTAACAGCAAGCCCTGCCAGACCGCCGAACTGAGCCTGCCCGGCTCACGGGATCCGGAAAAGGTCTCCGCTCCCGGCCTCTCGGTGCCGGTCGAAGGCTCTGCCCAATACCGCCACGGCGAGCGGGTTATCGCCTTCTTCCGTGACAACCCCAAGGCCAACGCCCTCATCTGCGAGTGCGAAATGGTCACCGCAGGCGAAATCGAATACGCCCTGCGCGAGCTGGATGTGGACAACCTCATCGACCTGCGCCGCCGCACCCGTCTGGGGATGGGGCCCTGTCAGGGCGAGCTGTGTGCCTACCGCGCCGCCGGTCTGATGCAGGAGTATGGCAAGGCTGACGGTCGTCAGGCCTGCGTCATGCTGCGCCAGTTCCTGGAAGAGCGTTACAAGGGAACCCGCCCCGTCCTCTGGGGCGATGCCTTGCGCGAGGCCGAGTTTACCTACTGGATCTACGAAGGGCTGTTTGGCCTGGGGGAATGGACGGCGCCACAGCTGGTTGCCGATACCCCACGCGGCTCAACCAGCGAGACCACTCACAGGGAGAGCCGTCATGAAGTTTGACAATATCGTTATCGGCGGTGGCATGGCGGGACTCTCTGCAGCCCTGCGGCTGGTAGAGGCGGGCCAGAAAACCCTGCTGATGGCCTCAGGCCAGAGTGCCCTGCACTTCTCCTCCGGCTCGGTCGATCTGCTCGAAAGCGAGGGAGATCCCCGCGCCGCCCTGCCCGCCTTTATGGCTGCCCATCCGGATCACCCCTACAGCAAAGTAGGAATGCAGAATATCGAAGCGAGCCTCGCCGATCTGCAGCGCCACTGCGCCGAGCAGGGATTGCCGCTGGTTCGCCACGACACCAATCACCAGCGCCTGACTCCCATCGGTACCCTCAAGCGCACCTGGCTCTCCCCCGATACCTGTGCCTGCGTCACCGATGCGCCGCTCCCGGACGTGCTGCTGCTGGCCACCCTCGAGGGCTTTCGTGACTTTCATCCGGCACTGGCGGCAGCCAATCTGGCGACCCATCCGCGCTTTGCCCACTGCCGCATTCTGACCGGCGAAATCCGCCTGCCCCAGCTGGCGGAATTCAGCCGCAATCCCCACGAGTTTCGCTCAGCCGACATCGCGCGCCTGTGTGACAAGCACCATCTGGTGGCCGATCTGGCCCGCGAGATCAGCCGCATGGTGCAGGAGAGCGGTGTACCCGGCTGCCGCCATATCGTGCTGCCCGCCTGCCTGTCACTCGGGCTGGTTGGCCCGCGTCTGGCGGAGCTGGAGCAGCGCACCGGCTGCACCATCAAGGAAGTGGCCACCATGCCGCCGTCTCTGATAGGTATGCGGATGCAGGAGGCGCTCAAGCGCCGCTTTATGGCCCTTGGCGGCACCTTCCTCACCAGCGAGCGGGTGCTGGGCGCTCGTTACGAAGGTGACCGGGTGGTCGGCGTACATACCCAGAATGGCGATGATCAGCTGTTCGAGGCAGACAACTTCGTGCTTGCCTCCGGCAGCTTCTTCAGCCGTGGGCTGGAGTCCCGTCTGCGCGGCATTCGCGAGCCCATCTTCGATGCCGATGTGCTGAGTCTGGAAGAGCGTGATGCCTGGGCCGGTCGTCGCCTGTTCGACCACCACCCCTTCATGGGCTTCGGGGTCAAGACCGACGACAAGCTCAGAGTGCTGCGTGGCGGCAAGCCGCTCACCAACCTCTATGGCGCGGGCAGTGTCTTGGCCCATTACGACCCAATTCGTGAAGGTTCCGGCTCCGGCGTTGCCGTTGCCACCGGCTGGCAGGCTGCCAGCCATATTCTGGGCGCGGCCCAATGATTACTACGTCCCATATCCCGTGTCTTCACACCCTACGGGAGGAGAACTGACATGCTACTGGATCACGCCAACCAAACTTTCGATCAGTGCATCAAATGCACCGTCTGTACCGCCTACTGTCCGGTGGCCAAGGCCAACCCCGCCTACCCCGGCCCGAAACAGGCGGGCCCGGATGGCGAGCGGCTGCGGATCAAGAGCCCCGAGCTCTTTGACAGCGCCCTCAAGCACTGCACCAACTGCAAACGCTGTGAAGTGGCCTGCCCGAGCGGGGTGCGCATCGGCGACATCATCGCCAAGGCCAAACACCAGTACAGCGGCTTCAAGCCGGGGATCCGCGAGTTCGTGCTCTCCCACACCGATCTGATGGGCAGCATGTCTACCCTGATGGCGCCGGTGGTCAACTTCACCACCGGTCTCAAGCCGATGAAGCTGGTGCTGGACAAGGCGCTGGGGGTCTCATCCCACCGCGATCTGCCCAAATACTCCCAGGGCACCTTCCGCGGCTGGTACAAAAAGCAAAAAGAATCTCAGGCCCGCTTTGCGCGGCAGATCGCCTACTTCCACGGCTGCTACGTCAACTACAACCACCCGCAGCTTGGTAAGGAGCTGGTACAGGTGCTCAACGCCATGAACATCGGTGTGCAGTTGCTGGAGCGGGAGAAGTGCTGCGGCGTGCCGCTGATTGCCAACGGCTTCATGGACAAGGCCAAGCAACAGGCGGCCTTCAATATCAAGCAGATGGAGAACTCCCTGCTGGGCAACGAGATGCCGCTGCTGGCCACCTCCTCCACCTGTGGCTTTACCCTGCGCGATGAATATCCCCACCTGCTGGAGCAGGACAACCACAAGGTGCGGGATCGCATCTCGCTGGTGACCCGCTTCCTGTGGAACGAGTTCTACAAGGGCAACAAACCGGCGATGAAGCCGCTCAATCTGCACATCGCCTACCACACCCCCTGCCACATGGAAAAAATGGGGGGCGTCATTTATACCCTCGAATTGCTGCGCGCCATTCCCGGGGTCAAGGTGACGGTACTTGAGTCCCAGTGCTGCGGCATCGCCGGTACCTACGGCTTCAAGTCGGAGAACTATCAGACCAGCCAGACCATCGGTGAGGGGCTGTTTGATCAAATCAACCGCCTCTCCCCCGATCTGGTGATCACCGATTGCGAAACCTGCAAATGGCAGATCGAGATGAGCACCAGCTTCCACTGTGAACATCCGATCCACCTGCTGGCCCAGGCGTTGGCCTGAATCCCCTCGGCCCTTGCGGCCGCATAAAAACAATCCACGCAGAGATAAACAAAGAGCCGGCAATTGCCGGCTCTTCTTTTTTACGCTTCACGCACGCTATCAGGGGTGCTGGATGATCAGGCTATGCTGATCTTCCAGCATGCTCTGCAGGATATCGTGGGACGAGGTGCTGGTGAGATTCCAGCTGGTCAGGTCCACATCCTTCAGGGTGATCTGTTGGGTTATCTGGCCATCACCCGCGGGTGAAACCGAGAGATTAACATCGCTCAGGCCATTGCTCCCCGTGGTCACCGAGGCTGAGAGATGCTTGAGCAGATCATCGACACCATTGCCAGTTACCCCTTGCAGCATATCAGCCAGATCGATCTTGTCCCCTTGCTCCGGATGGAAGTCGGTGATGGTATCGATGGCGGGCTGCCCCTGACTCCCCTCATCCCCGTGCTGCCAAACGAAGAGATCGCTGCCAGCCCCGCCGGTGAGAATGTCGTTGCCATGCCCCCCCAGCAGACGGTCATCGCCAGAGGAGCCAAACAGCCAATCCCCCTGATCGGAACCGACCAACTCATGACCACTCTGGCCGTGCACCGTAATGGTCTCAAGGGGCGTGCTGACGGTTGAGCCGCCGACACTCGACTCGGCACTGATCCCCAGCACATGGTCACCGTCGCCAAAACCGCTGAAGTAGAGCGGAACCGAGTGATCGGCCGGGATCAGCCAGTCGCCATTGCCATCGGCATGACCGACGCTCTGACCATGCTCGTCCTGCACCTGCGCCCCATTCAGGCCGCTGATGCGGATGGAAAGCTCACCGGTTGCCGGATTGACCACGCTGGCGTTAATGCCAAGGGGGATAACGGCCCCCTGCAAGGCATGGAACGCATGCTGATCCACCGTCAGACCCGGCATATCCGGCTCGGGAGTGACAGTGATGGTCACCTGATCGGTGTCGCTCAGCGGACCACCCACACCAGTGTTGCCCTGATCGGAGGTAGTGACGGTAAGGGTATCCTCTCCCCAGAAATCTTTGGCCGGTTCATAGTGCAGGTGACTTGCCAGCAACTGGTTGAGATCAGCCAGCGACCCCACCAGGGTGATCTCGCTGGTACCCGCCCCCTGCACCATCACGGCACCGGTTGCACCCAGCAAGGTCAGTACTCCATGTTCGACCCGCAGCACCATGGAGACAGGCGCACTGCCTGCATCCACATCCTTCACGCTGACGCCAGAGAGCGACAGGGAGCCATCCTCTTTGACCGTCATGCTGCCAGGCAGCTGATTGACCGGCGCATCGTTGACCGGCTGCACCTCGATGGGCAGCACATCGGTATCGCTGAGTGCCCCGCCACTACCCGTGTTCCCCTGATCGTTGGTGACCATGGTCAGGGCGTCATTGCCGTAGAAATCACTGTTGCCCTGATAGGTGACCCCACCAGAGAGCAAGGCATTGAGATCGGTCAGCGTGCCGGTCAGCACCAGCGAACCGGTGCCGTTTCCGACCACCGTCACGCCACTGCCAGCAGGCAACGTCAGGGTGCCATGCTCCACCGACAGAGTGATCTTGATGGGGCTGTTGCCCGCATCCACATCTTTCACCTGCAAACCGTGGATGACAAAAGGCTGATCTTCCTGCGCGACCTGAGGGGTCGTTGGCAATACGTTGATTGGCGCATCGTTGACCGGGCTTACATCCACATGGATGGTACCATTGACCTCGGGGCCAAGGGCGCCGTTATCGAGGCTCTGGGCGGTGATCTTGAGATCCAGTGCACCGTTGGCATCATTGGTCACCAGCTCGACAGCCCCCAGCTTGCCGCCCTCGGTGGTGACCTGCCAGCGACCGCCACCCAGATCAACAACAGTCCCCGCCACGCCATTTGGCAAGCGGATCTCGGCGCCATCAGGAACCCCTTCGATGGTGACCCGCACCTGCTCGGGCTTGTTCTCATGCACATTACCCGCACTGCCGCCGGTTGACTGGGTATCCCGGGTCTCCAGCCCCAGCTCCAGAGTAATCACATCCCCTTCGGTACCGCTCGCCTGACCCTGAATGTCGGCGATAAGGGCATCCCCCACCGGATTGACGGTGACGGTAAAGCTGCCACTGGTTTCGAGCGGAATGGTGAGCCCCTTGTCGAGGGTAAAGGCGCTCAGCGACAGATCCACGGTGCCGCTGAAATCAGCTGGCGGGATCAGGGTCAGCTTGGAGAAATCGGTCCCCACCGGGATCTGCCAGACGCCGCCACCATTGTTGACCGCCGGAGCCGACAGGGTGAAGCCATCCGGTACCCCCTTTATCTGCAGCGCGACGATCTGCTCCGAGCCATCGTTATCGATAAGGGTTGCGCCAAATCCGGCAAGGTTGACCGTGCCATCTTCGCTCCCCGTGACGCTGTGCACCGAGAGCTGAGCCGGATCGTTGACCGGTCTCACCTCAAAGCCGACCTGGCCGCTCCAGCTGCCGCTGTCAGTCACTAGCTGGCCGCCGACCAGCGCGGTATCGACGATATCGACCTTGATGTCGAGCGGTACCTGACCGCTGAAGTGCTCTTTGGGCACAAACACCAAATCCTTGAGGGCAGCCACGTCGTTGACCACCAGGGTGTTGACCGGCTTGCCGCTGCCATCGAGGAAGTAACCATATTTCGCATCCACCGTGATGGTGACCTGTTCCACGGTTTCGAGGCCGCCGCCCGCGATGGAGGGGCTGATATCGGCCAGTTTCACCGAGAGATCGAGGTGGATCTCGCTATCTTCCAGATTGTCCGGCTGTCCGTCATGGTTGGTGTCCAGCACAGTCAGTGTCAGTTCCGGATGCTCGCCACGACCACCATTCACATCGACCACGGGGGCCACATCGACCCTAACCGTGCTGCTGTCAACCTTGATGTCACCACTGGCGGTATCGGTATTCACCACCTTCACCTCGATATTGAGCGAGCCGGCAAAGTCCTGTGGCAAGCCAAGGGTCAACCCTTCCAGGCCCGCCAGTGACGGCGGCACCTTGATGACGTATTCACCGGTCGAGATGTTGTACTCGGCCCCGCTGATGGTGACGCCCACCGGCAACCCCTTGAGGACAATGGTCACCTCGTCGCTGGCCTGATCGGCGGCGCCGATATGGATCACGCCTTTGAGCTGCTGACCAAAATCAACCCGGATATCCTCCTTACCCACCAGCACGGCGTTGTCGTCGATATCGACAGTCGCCGCCGGCGTCTTGGGCGTCACTGGCTTGTTTTCAAATTCGGCACTGGTTTCCAGGCTCACTTTGACATGGGCGCTGGCATCGCCATCATCGCCCCGGTCGATAACCATGGCATCGATGCGGATCGGTTCGACCTTGCCGACAAACCCGTCCGGCGCATGCAGCTTGAAGCTGCCGAGGTTGCCCGCCGGCACGATCCAGCTGCCGTTACCGTTGTTGATACCGCCAACCACCACGAACTGATCGCCTGCACCACCGTTCAACACCGGCAGGTTGATCACCAGATAGTCGACCTCCTCCACGCTCGAGGGATCGAGGTCGGTAAAGACGAAGCGTCCAGTCAGGTCTATATCTGCACCGCTCTGCCCCACGAGAGCTCCACCGTTCTGGGTCAGCACGCCATCGGGCTCCACCACGGCCTGGATATCGACATGCAGATTGCCATCGATCACCTTCTCGGCCACCGCGCCCGAATCCACATCATGCTGGGTCACGGTGACATGGCTCTGGATAGTGGTATCCCGATCGCTATCCTCCGGCGCCTTCACCAGCAGTTGCCCCCCGTTGAGCAGGCTGTCGAGCTGGGCGGCAGTCAGGGTGACCTTGCCACTGACCACGGTCAGCTGGCTCTCGACACTGCCGACTCGCAGCCAGATCTGGTAGCCATCCTCCACCCCGGAGAGACTCAGCGCCGTGACTTTCTCGGCGCCGTCAGTAAGGGTCGGATGCCAGTCCAGCACGGTGAACTGATCTTCCAGGCCATGACTGGTCTTGCTGTAGTCGGTGGCGTCAATCTCCGGTTCCACCTTGATATGCAGCGGCACATCGAAGCTCTTGTGGTCGCCATCGTTCTCGGTCACCACCACCTTGGCGATCAGGTTCAAATCCGCCGTGCTGTTATGGGGCGGCTGAATAAGCAGGTTGCCAAAATCGGAGACATCGACCTGATAGGTCGGCTTGCCATGGGCGTCAAGTCCGGCAAAGGTAAGAGTCAGCTCTTTGCCATTGGCATCAAAGACCCGAGCACCTTCCGGCAGCCCTTGCAGCACCACGTTGAGGCTCTCGGAAGTGTCATGCGGGGTATCGACCCACTCGCCCGAGGTGAGGGTAAAGTTGAGCGGTGCCCGCCCATCCTCGCCCACAGTGATGGCATAGCCTGTCCCCTCGGCCTCCCAGCCAGTATTGCCAAGCTCGAAGTGAGGCTGATCCACCACCCCCACCAGATCCACATGAAGGGTCTGGGAGCCCGTCTCCTTTTCGTTCACCACGGCATGGGTCTGGCCGTTGGCATCGGTCAAGGTCGCCGTGTCTTTCACCACCCCCTTGATGGTCAGATCGAAATCGACGTTGCTATTTTTCGGCGGTTGCAGCTTGAGTTCGCCAATCCGATCAAAAGGAACCTCATAGTAACCGGCTATGTTCTGTGCAACGGCGGAACCACCCAGCAACAAGGTTGCGCCGTCAGGCAGGCCACTGATGCGGACAAACATCTGTTCGGAGCCATCGAGTTTGTCACCCAGATGAGCAAGGGCGATCTTGCTGCCCAGATCGAGCAGGGTGTCTTCCTTGCCCTGAATGTCCCGCACGGTGAGCTTGGCGTCATCGGCCACCGGATTGACGTTGATCACCAGATCAATCTTGTCTCCCTGCGCCGTACCCTGACCCTGAGCGATCGGGTTCTTCTCGGTGCTGATCGGCGTCACCGACAGCTTGATGTCACCACTGAAATCCTTGCCCGGAACAACAGTCACCTTGTTGATGTCGCCAGCAGCCACCGTATAGAGGCCGTTTGCCCCCGGGGTAAGCACCTTGCCGTTCAGGGTAAGCGTCCCCTGACCCGACTCCCACTTGATCTGGTAGCTCAGTGTTTCGGAGCCATCGATGTCGGTGAGAGTGGCCTTCACATTGAGAGCGATGCCAGTGCTGTCTTCATTGGTGGTGTAGTGCTGATTTGTGCTCGCTCCATCCCAGAGTGGCTTGTCGGCAATACCTTGCACCGTGATGTCCAGATTGCCGGTGAGCACCGGGGGCTTGCTCCCCTCGGTGACGCCCACCTGCAACTGCACCGGGAAGCGCAGCGGATTGCCACCGAGGTCGTAGTTCGAGTAGTCGTGGTTAGGCACGAAGGTGACACCGGTGAGCTGGAACTTGTCGTTGGTGTTGGCCACCGCCACCATGGCCTCAGGCGGCACCTGATACCAGGTCTTGCCACCCAGGGTAATGGTGGTCAGCGCGACACCGTTGAAATAGAAGGTTCCCTGGGCATTGGCAGGTGCCTGGATAAGCAGCTGCTCCACATGCTCGCCCCGATCGAAATCCCCCACATCCAGATTCATGGTAATGGGGATCCCCTGGCCAGGATCGGTTGCTCCGGCATCCTCCTGGCCGGTGACGGCGCTCACGCTGAGCGTGCCAGCCTCGTCCCGGATGGTCAGGGTCAGGACCCCATCATCGATATCCCCGTCACCGTCCATCAGGTGGAACTCAATCTGCTGCACCAGAGTGCTGTTGCTGTGATCAATGCCCGACCTGGCAGTGAAGCTGTAGTTACCCTCGGCATTGATCACCAGAGTGCCGATGACTTGTCCTGTGCCATCTGTTACCGAGATGGTGGTATTGCCCGTTGCGGCGATGGGGTGCTCGGTGCCATTGATGGTGACCGATTTCACTACTGCATCGTCCGCCCCCTCACTGGCGGTGGCCAGCAGATCGCCGGTCACTTTCGCTCCTTCATTCAGGGTCTTGTTCGCATCCACGGCGACGGGCACATCATCCTGCACGCTCACATGACCAATCACTTCTGCGCTGAGGTCTCCATCACTGTCCCGCGCCTGTAACGGCAGCTGGATATCCAGCAGATCCTTGCCCTGAGCCCTGTGATCCAGATTGCCGATGAGCTCGAAGGTGTAGCGGCCGGAGACATCCAACGTCAGCTTGAAGATGAGCTTGCCTGCGCTGTCCTTGCCAAGATAGACACCCGGCTGGCTATCGGCGCCAATGGTGACAACCTTGCCCCCCGACGTGAGGGTGTTGAGGGCGTTGAAACGGGCCACATCCAATTGCAGAGAAGCCACCCGGTCGCTCCCGGCGGCAATCGCCACCTGACCGATGGCAACTTCTCCCCTGCCTGAGTGACTTGTGCCACTATGCTGGCCACTGCCCCCATTGAGATCCGACTCCTTGACTGTGACCCCCTCGATAGATGTGATCACGGGATTGTCAGCATCGGTGATCACCGCAGTGGTACTGCCAGTGATCACGCTGCCATCGCTGTCGGTGACTTCGACCGGCAGATTCAGCTCCAGCTTGTTGTCTGCACCATGATCCAGGTTGGTATGCACCGTCACCTGATAACCTATCTCTGCGCTGGTGTGAGCGGCGATGGTGGCAGGGACAGTGGGGATGGAGACCGTCATCACTACCAGACCGCCACTGGTCACCGCCTGGAAGGTGTGACCATCGGTGCCAACCGCTTTCCAGGTCAGGGTTTCGCCGTTATGGGTGATGGGCTTGCCGCTGGCATCCATGACCTGACCGGAGAGGGTCAGTCGCACATCAGTCACCGGATCCGAGTCGGCCTTGATGGTGATCTTGCCGCTCGCCTGCTGGTCATCAACGGCCGAGTTGGTGCCATCGAAGCGCCCTTCATTGAGGGTTACATCGGTCAGGGTCAGGGTTGGTTTCTCCCCTTCCCCAATCTGGATATTGAGGGTGCCGCTGGTGCTATCGTTGTTACCGCCCGCTTTGTCGTAGTCGTTGACGATCACCTTGATGGGCAGCTCGGTCACGGCGTTGCCGCCCTGATGAAGCCCCTGATAGAGGGTGACCTGATAGTCAAACCCGTTTTTGCCCGCCTGATCGAGGCTGCCAATCAGCTTGACCTCAAACACCTCGACCCGCTGGCCATCCACCATCACATAACCCTTGAGCAGCTGGCTACCGGGGATGGCGGAGTCCCCATCAACCAGCTCGTATTTGACGGGCTGGCCAAGTGCAGTGAGCGCAGGTTGCTGGCTGCCATCGGCAAACGCCACCTCGATCACCCGATCCGACCCAGCTTGCACATCGAAGTGACCGGTTTGACTCAAGCTGTTGCTGCCGGTGAGGTCCCCCTCATCCAGGGACACGCCTTTGCCCGGGATAAAGCTCGGCGCCTTGCCGTCCGCAATGGTGAGCGGCAGCGTGGTACCGATGCGATCGCCATCCTTGTCAGCCAGGGTGACGGCAAGCGGCAGGTTGAGGGATTCACTCCCTTTGTGATCCAGCTCGCCGCTCAGGGTGACCTTGGCGGTGACACTCCAGTTACCGTTGTTATCGACCAAGCTCAGCTCGGCGCGCAGCACCACCTGGCCACCGGCGGTTCCGACCAGCTGGCCGGTTGCGGGATCGACGGTGAAAGTGACCGGGTTACCGTGGCTGGTCAGTCCGGTCAGGGTGCTCTGGATAGCGGCGATATCAAAACCGAGGGATGCTGGATCGAGGGCATCGCTGCCGTGCGCGACCGAGAAACTCATGGTGCTGACGGCAGCCGTCTCCCCTTGCGCCATCTCGGTGATGGTGGTGCCGGTCACGGCGGAGATGGTCGGGTTGGCGCCATCACCCACCGCCACGGTAATGGTGGAGGAGACCTTGTCACCATCGCTGTCGAGCAGGGTAAAGCCTGCCTTGAGCAGGCTGTCGGCACTGCCCTGATCCAGCGGTTGATGGAGGGTAAAGCTGTATTTGCCATCGTTACCGAGGGTCAGCTCAAACACCAGCTTGCCATCTGGGGTACGTCCCTCGATACGATGATCGGCCACCGCGATGGTCACGGCCTGCTTGCCCGAGGTGAACCCTTGCAGCCCCGGCTGATTGGCATCGAAAGTGATGCTGGCCAGCGGATCGCTGCCAGCGGTGATGGTCAAATCACCGTTAAGAGTCTGCTCCTGCTGCCAGTTGCTATCTTCGGTGAGCGTGAGGGAGACAGGGTCTACCTGCGGCAAGGCACCATCGGTAATGGTGATATTGAGGGTGCCGAGGTTGCTCTTGTCGCCGTCAAAATCTGAACCCTGTACCTTCAGGCCAAGGTTGAGGCTGTTGGTCGCTTCCGGCTCGTCAAACACGCCGGTCAGGGAGACGTTGTATTTGCCATCCAGTCCGATGGTAACGATGAGGATTGCCTTGCCCTGCCAATCCTTGACGATCAGTTGGTTGTCTTTAACCTCGTAAGTCGTCGCCTTGCCCTGGCTGGTGAGCCCCGCCAACGCTGGCTGGCTCGCCTCAAAGTTGAGGGAGACCAGACGATCGCTGCCCACCGTCACTGGCAGCTGACCATCGATGCTCTGGTTGCCCCCCTCTTGCAGGGCGACCCCCTTGTCGATGCCCAATGCGGGATCACTGCCATCATTGACAGTCAACGTCAGGTTGGCACTGGTGCTGTCGCCATCGATCTCGTTGGCGCTCACCAGCAAATCGAGGGAAAGCATGTCGCTACCCTGATGATCGAGCGGGCCGGTGAGGGTGACCACCACCCGCCCAGCCAGATCGCTGCCCTGCTGCTGCGCATTCAATTCGGCACGCAGCACCTCCACCCGTTGGCCACTGCCATCCAGGTAGTAACCCACCAAGGTGCGATCATCGGCAAATTCAAAGGTCAGCGGATGACCATCGCTAGCAAGACCCGAGCCGTTGAGGGTAGTCAGGGTACTGTTCTGATTACTGAACACCAGCGAATCCACCAGCAGAGGATCGACACCGTGTTTGACTACAAAGCGGCTCTCACCCACTACGACAGCACCGTTGATAAAGGCATCTTCGGTCAGGGTAATGGGCGGGAGATCAACGTCAAAGTTGGGCGGATTGCTGTCCACCAGATTGATCACCAGCGGCGCCTTCACCAGATCGCCGTCGCTGTCGCGATATTCGAGGTTGAACGGCAGGCGCAACACGTCCTGACCGTGATCCAGGCTTTGACTCCAGACGATGCGGTAACTTCCGTCATTGTTGAGGGTCAGGGTGAAGACAGTCGCCCCACCAGCACTGGCGGTCAGGGTCTGACCGTTGATGATGTAGCCAAGAGGCGCGCCATGGCTGACGAGCCCCAGCCCTTCCAAGGCTCTCTGATCAGCGGCGAACTGGACTTGCAGATTGCCATCCTGGCCAGCACCGGTATTTAGACTGCCGGTCGCGGTGATCGGGCCACCGGCCAATCCGGCTTCGGAGAGCGTCAGGGTTTCGCTCTGACCGATCAGCGGCGCCCCATCGCTGGCGCTGTTGCCCGCCAGATCGGTGACACTGGCACGCACTTCAAAGGATTGATTGATACCGGAGAGATCAAGACCTGATACCTGCCAGCGGCCATCGGCCCCCACCTGTGCCGAGGTGGTCAACAGCGGCTGGCCATTGCTGTCGACCAGGGTGATGGTGACACTCTGACCAGCCTCCACATTGCTGGTGGAACCGCTCAGGGTGGCGCTGCTGTTGCCAAACAGGGCAGTGGTATCGAGATCATCGATGTCGATAAAGGCCTGGGTATCGACATTGATAACGAGGGTATCGCTGGCGCGGTTGCCGGCAATATCCACGGAATTGACCTGAAACTGGTACTGGCCATCGGCCAGGGTCTGCGGCAGCTGATATTGCCAGTTACCGGCGGCATCCACCGTCAGGACGGTGAGCACGCTACCGCCAAGGCTCAGGGTTACGGTGGCGCCGGGCTCCCCTTTGCCCTGCAGCAGCGGGGTATTGTCGCGGGTCAGATCATCGGTCTGGCTGGCGCCGGTGTCGCTCTCATCGGCGAGATCGAGGGTAATGGTGGTGATGGTATCAAGCAGAGTCTGTCCGGTATCGCTGGCGTTGTTGCCCGCCTGATCCTGGGTATTGGCCACAATCTGCAACGGGCCATCCACCAACTTGCCGGTCACATCGCCAAAATTGGCTTCCCACACCAGGCCGGGCAGCACCACGGTCGTCACCGTCAGTGAATTGCCCGCCTGATCGATAAGGGTCACAGTGACTGGCTGGCCTACCTCCACATCATCCACCACACCACGAATGATGACGCCAGCCGCTTCATCGGCGTTGATAATGTTGTCGCTGGTTTGGGGCTCGGTGATGGTGATGGCGGCAAAGAAATCGCGCTCTTCAGAAAACAGCAGCTCATCGCCAACAGGTTGCACCGCATGGTCGGTATCAAAACCGGCCTCGGCCAGGGTGGCATCGTTGGTACGATCGACCACCACAAAACCACCCGAGCTGGAACCTGCTACACCACCGATATTGCCCGCAGCGGCTGCGTTACCGGCGGCCGCCGCTTGAAACTGCTCTGTCGGGTCAATACCCTGACGGATCGCCTCCTGCAACGAGGCCAGTTCCGGATCGGCCGGTTGCCCATCAGCAGCAGGTGTGGCGTGCTCAGGTTGGGCGGCCATATCTTGCTCACCAGCAGGCTCACTGCCCGGCTCGGCTAGTTGAAAGTGGCCCCCTTGGGCAGTTTGCAGGCGGTCCCCCGGCTGCAATGCCATCCCCACCTTTGCTCGTATGACGGATCCATCTGCACTGATGACAAACACGGAACCCTCGAGTTGGGAGATCACCGTGGACTTTTCAATTTGCAACTCAGCCATACAACCTCCAGCAAAACCTTAACCACCAACATCAGTACCTACAGGGTACTTGTCTGTTCAATAATCATACCGCACCAGACTAAGTGGGTCTTTTCGCTATTTTCGACAATGATTGCCATAAAATGGCCATAACTTACAAGATTGTGCATCTAACAGGCCCTTTTTAATAAAAAGAGATTTGGATGAACCCAATTCCATCACCTTTATTAATAGGTCTATCAGACTTCACGTGACCATTTCTGTCGTTTGATGATAAATCCACTGCAGCCTCAATAAATGGATCATAATCCGAAGGTCAAAAGCTCACACCACAACACCGCAAATTTGCATATTCAGTCAATTATTAGCATAAGATATTGCCAGAATATGTGAACAATACGGCAGCAATCAGGATCAGCAGCAAAAAGTGCCTGTACGTAGCTGTATCGATCAAACGCCTGCCATCGAATGCTCGGCAGTTAACAAGAAGTTGAGTTTCCATAAAATTTAATCCAGATCTCATTTCAGCGATCAATCCTGTGCACCAATTGATCTGGCACAACTCTCCCTCCGATAAATCATCATTAAATTTACCTATTTGTTAGGGTAACCCTCGAGCAATCATATATTGCGCGGTTTTATTCACCCGCAAGCGAATGTCTGCCCACCCCGCCGGACGGGGGGAAGATCCACACCAAGATGGAACGGGTCAGACGAGACCAAAACATTTATCTGGGAGTGATAAACGTGGGTTCACAACACAGGCATATCAAACTGGGCCTCGCCACCCTGCTGCTGACTACCAGCCTTGGCACCAGCGGCTGGGCACTGGCTGATGACGCAACCACCAAGGGCAAGATAGAGGCGCGCAGCGAGCTGTTCGCCAAGGATCACGCCGATCAGTTCACCAGCTGGCAAGCCACCAGCGAAAGCAAGGAGCGTACCGACGCGCTGGCGGAAGATCCCAATATGGTGGTGCTGTGGGGCGGTTACCCCTTCGCCAAGGATTACAACAAGCCGCGCGGCCACTTCTATGCGCTGACCGACGTGCGGGAAACCCTGCGTACTGGCGCCCCGAAAACAGCCGAAGATGGTCCGCTGCCCATGGCCTGCTGGAGCTGCAAAGGCCCGGACGTGGCCCGCGTTATCGACGAGAAGGGTGAGGATGGCTACTTCAAAGGGATGTGGGCCAAGGGCGGGCCGGAAGTAGTCAACACCATCGGCTGCGCCGACTGCCACGACACAGCCTCGAAGGAGTTCAAGGAGGGTAAACCTGCCCTGCACCTCTCCCGTCCCTATGCCGATCGGGCCATGACCGCCATCGGCAAGCCGTTCAAGGAGCAGGGGCGCTTTGATCAGCAGTCCCAGGTGTGCGGCCAGTGCCACGTGGAGTATTACTTCAGCGGCCCCACCAAGGCAGTCAAATTCCCCTGGGACAAGGGCACCACTGTGGAGCAGATGGAGGCCTATTACGATGAAATCGGCTTTGCCGACTGGACTCATGCCCTCTCCAAAACCCCCATGCTGAAAGCCCAGCACCCCGAGTACGAAACCTGGCGCGCCGGCATTCACGGCCAGAACAACATCGCCTGTGTCGATTGTCACATGCCCAAGGTGCAGAACGAGCAGGGCAAGGTCTACACCGATCACAAGGTGGGTAACCCCTTCGATCGCTTCGAGCAGACCTGCCGCAACTGCCACACCCAGAGCAAGGAGATGCTGCAAGGGCTCGTCAAGCAGCGCAAAGAGGCGGTGATCGAGACCAAGCTGAAGGTCGAGAAGCAGCTGGTACACGCCCACTTTGAAGCCAAGGCGGCCTGGGATGCCGGCGCCACCGAGGCAGAGATGAAGGATATTCTGCAGGACATCCGTCACGCCCAGTGGCGCTGGGACTACGCCATCGCCTCCCACGGGGTGCAGATGCACGCCCCCGAAGTGGCCCTCAAGGTACTTGGCAGCGCGCTGGATAAAGCCGCTGACGCCCGCACCAAGCTGGCGCGCCTGTTGGCCAGCAAGGGGATCAGCCACGAGATCGCCATCCCCGACATCTCCACCAAGGAGAAAGCGCAAGCCGCCCTTGGCATGGATATGAAGCAGTTCAACAGCGACAAGGCCCAGTTCCTCAAGACCACGGTCCCCGCCTGGGATGCCGAGGCCAAAGCGGCCGGACGGCTGGCACAGTAACGGCGCCTGCGGGCCCGGCCAGACCAGGCCCGCAGCGGATGGAGGCTTCCTATGGGTGATTTAACGATGGATTTTTTACGACTGATGCTGATGGCAGCCATGCTGCTCACCAGCCTGCAGTGTCAGGCGGCTGAGCCGGCAGCAGCCCCTGTTCCAGCTACACATGAGGTGGAATTTTTACGCAATCCCGACAAGGCCTGCACCGACTGTCACAAGGAGCAGAGCGAAGGGATGCACGGCAAGCATGGTCAGGCGACCAATCCCAACAACCTCAAGCCGGTGACCTGCACCAACTGCCACGGCCAGCCCTCCCCCCAGCACCGGGAAGGGGTCAAGGATGTGATGCGCTTCAGCCACAGCCTGAAGGATAAAGAGAGCATCAAGCTTTATCCCATCAGCGAGCAGAATGGAGTCTGCATGAGCTGCCACGAGCCTAAAGAGCTGCGCGAGGCGCTCTGGGCCCACGACGTGCACGCGACCAAGCTCACCTGCACCAGCTGCCACCAGTTGCATCCGGCCAAGGAGCCCATGGTGGGGATCCCGGAAAAATCCCGCATCAAGCTCTGCGTCGACTGCCACAGCAAGCAGCATGAGGCCAGCAAGGCACGGCAGGAGCAGTCCAAACCGGCTACCGGCAAGGAGGCATCATGAGCTGCTCTCGCCGTGACTTTATGGCGGGCATGGGCGCAGGGGCCCTTATCATGATGACGGGGACTGCTAGTGCCAACACCCGCTCCCTTGCCCCCCCCCTCGCCCACAGCCAGACCATCGACGGGATCCGCTATGGCATGCTCCACGATGAGACGGCCTGCATCGGCTGCACCGCCTGCATGGATGCCTGCCGGGAAGTGAACAAAGTGCCGGAAGGCGTCTCGCGCCTCGAGATCATCCGTTCAGGCCCAATCGGTGAATTTCCCGACGCCGAGTACCGCTTCTTTCGCAAGTCCTGCCAGCACTGCGACAACGCCCCCTGCGTGCACGTCTGCCCCACCGGCGCCTCCCATATTCGCAAGGAGGATGGCATCGTCGATGTCGACGCGGATCTCTGCGTCGGCTGCATGTATTGCCTCGCCGCCTGCCCCTATCAGGTGCGCTTTATCAACCCGGTCACCCGAGTGGCGGACAAATGCGACTTTTGCCGCAAGACCAACCTGACGGCGGGCAAGGAGCCGGCCTGCGTGGAATCCTGCCCCACCAAGGCGCTGGTGTTCGGCAATCTGGATGACCCGGACAGCCCCATCGCCCAACGGCTGGTGAAGGAGACCACCTATCGCTACAAGCAGGCACTCGGCACCTCACCCAAGATGTACCGCGTGCCCAAAGGGGAGATAACGTCATGACCATGCAAGCGGCATTTCACTTCCCTTCCCTCGTGTGGGGATTTGTCCGATCGCCATCTACCGAAGCAACAGAAGGAGGAATGGATCATGTTGCATGACGCATTTCACTTCTCCTCGCTAGTGTGGGACTGGCCCATAGCCATCTATCTCTTTCTGCTCGGCATCTCCGCCGGGGCCAGCACCCTCTCGGTGCTGCTGCGCCGCAAGGGGGCCGGCAGCGAGAGCGGCATCATCAAGGCGACCGCCATTCTGGCGCCAGCGAGCGTGATCCTGGGCTTGTTGATCCTCATCTTCCACCTAGCCCGCCCCTGGACCTTCTGGAAGCTGATGTTCCACTACCAGTTCGACTCAGTGATGTCGATGGGGGTCATGCTGTTTCAGCTCTATATGGCGGTGCTGTTCGCCTGGCTGGCTGTAGTGTTTCGCGCCGAGATTGAGACCTTGCGTTGTCACCTGCTGCAAGAGAAGTTCGCTTTTGTGGATGAGCTGATTGGCTGGCTCGCCCGCATCGAACGGCTGCTGGCGCCGCTGTTGCTGCTGCTCGCCGTGCTGCTGGGGGCCTACACCGGCTTTCTGCTCTCGGCGCTCAAGACCTATCCGCTCTTGAACAACCCGGTGCTGCCGGTGCTGTTTCTGGTCTCCGGTATCAGCTCCGGCATCGCCTCCACCATCTTGCTGGCGGTGACGCTCTTCAAGGAGAACCATCACAGCCAGGGGGTGAGCTTTGTTCACCGCTTCGAGCGGCCGGTGCTGGCGGTGGAGGTGTTGCTGCTGGTCTGCTTCTTTACCGGCCTCTACTTCGGTGGTGGCCAGAAAGAGGTGGCGATGTGGGCGGCCATCGGCAGCGGCTTCTGGGCTCAGGTGTTCTGGGTCGGCGTGGTGGGGGTCGGCATGCTGCTGCCCCAGTTGCTGGCCCTGCTGGCTCCCGCACCGCTGCGGGCCAAAAACGGCTATCTGGTGCTGGTCTGCAGCCTGACCCTGGTGGGGATCCTGCTGCTGCGCTACTTCGTGCTTTATGCCGGCCAGATGACTGTAGTTTAAAGGTATGATCACCAGCGCCAGCCACCTTCGGGTGACTGGCGCTGGCTCGTTGATTCGCAAGTGAAATCTAAATGGGGATAACAACGTTGGAATTTCTTTATCGAGGGTTCAACTGCCATATGACAGTGACCGATGCCATGGTTCCCAAATCGCTATCGGATGATCCAGAGCAAGGCGCTGAGTTTGGTGATGACAGAGTTCAATGCGGAGACTCAGATTTCACATGCGGACTCTCTATCACCAATAGCATTCACTCACACGAATACGGTGGGAATGGTGAACCAACTGGAGGGATATCGACAACCCCGCATTTTGAAGTAGCCAAACGCTATGCCTTGGGAAATGGAAGGTTTGCCAACGGCCATGTCATCCGAATGTCCATCCCAGAATTAAAGAAAGCTGGCGTAACCATCTATCGAGTCAATGATTGCCTTGATACCCCCTCAGTCCCTTCGGATGACGAACATTGGATCTATTTCAAAGGCGAGTTTCCTCAAAGCACCATTGTGGAAACGTTCCACGTCTACTCAGAAGCGCCTTCTGGGCCTGAGTTGAAAGACTGAAATTTGTAATTAATTCAATTAATTTCTAATTGCATTTGGAGGTTGTGTGCTGGCGGAGCTCGGCTATCTCTCACTGTTGCTGGCGACCGGGCTCGCCCTGCTGCAAGGGCTGCTGCCCTGGCTGGGGCTGCGGCTCGCCTCACGGCCGCTGCTCGGCTGCGCAACACCGCTGGCCCTCCTGGTCGCGCTCCTGCTGTTGGCCGCCCTGCTGCTGCTCGCCGGCTGTTTTGGCCTCGATGACTTTACCCTGGTCTATGTGGCCCAGCACGCCAACAGTGCCCTGCCGCTGGGCTTCAAGCTGGCGGCGGTGTGGGGCGGCCATGAAGGCTCCATGCTCTTTTTCGTCTTTGCGCTGGGGCTGTGGGGCGCTCTGGTGGCCCTTTGCTCCAGGCGGGTCGATCCGCTTATTACAACCCGGGTATTGGCCATCATGGGGCTGATCGTCGGCCTGTTCGGCCTCTATACCCTGATCTTCTCCAGCCCGTTTGACCGCCAATTCCCGGGACCACTGGAGGGGCGCGACCTCAACCCCATGCTGCAGGATATCGGCCTTATCATCCACCCGCCCCTGCTCTATCTCGGTTACGTCGGCTTTGCGGTCAACTTCGCTTTCGCCATGGCGGCGCTGCACTCGGGTCGGCTCGATGGCGCCGTGGCTCACTGGAGCCGCCCCTGGGCGCTCGGCTCCTGGGTATTTCTCACCGCCGGCATCGTGCTGGGCTCATGGTGGGCCTACTACGAGCTCGGCTGGGGCGGCTGGTGGTTCTGGGATCCGGTAGAAAACGCCTCCCTCTTGCCCTGGCTGCTCGGCACTGCCCTGCTGCACGCCCTGATTGTCTGCGAGAAGCGCGGCGCCTACGGCCACGCCGTGCTGTTACTCTCCATCTTCACCTTCGCCTTGAGCCTGCTCGGCACCTTCGTGGTGCGCTCCGGGGTACTCACCTCGGTGCACGCCTTTGCGGTGGACCCCAGCCGCGGCCTCACCCTCTTGTTGCTGCTCGGTTTGCTATTGACCTGCGCCCTCACCCTGTTTGCCCTGCGCGCAGACATTCGCGCTCCCTATGCCCGCTTTGGCTTGCTGTCAAAAGAGGGGCTGCTCGGCGCCGCCATCCTGCTGCTCTGCGTGGCCTGCGCCAGCGTGCTGCTCGGCACCTTCTACCCCATGGTGTTCCAGTCGCTTCATCTGGGTTCGCTCTCGGTGGGCGCCCCCTATTTCAATACCATCTTCGTGCCGCTGGCCCTCTGCCTGATGACGCTGATGACCCAGCTGCCGCGCCTGCGCTGGCAGCAGCTTGCGGCACATTCCCGACTCAACGCGCTGTTACCGCCGCTGTTTGGCCTGCTTGGCGGCGGGCTGCTTAGCCTTGCCTATCTGGAACAGGGATCGTTTTCCGGTAGCTGGATTGGCATCCTCGCCAATATGGTGAGCCTCTGGCTGATGGCCAGTCTGTTGCTCCCGCTCTTGCAACCGACGTCGCTGCGCGAGCTCACCCTCCATCGGTTCGGCAGCCTGCTGGCTCATCTCGGGGTGGCGGTGTGCGCCCTTGGCATCGCGCAGGTGAGTCACCACAGTCAGGAGGGGGGCACTGTGTTAAGTGCCAACCAACCCTACCAGCTCGGCGCGTTCGAGTTTCGCTATGAGGGGCGCGAGCCGGTGATCGGCCCCAACTACACCGCCGAGCGCATCACGCTTAGCGTGCACAAGAACGGTAA
The DNA here is from genome assembly GCF_027854445.1 of Aeromonas sp. PI_26. Lineage (NCBI taxonomy): Bacteria > Pseudomonadati > Pseudomonadota > Gammaproteobacteria > Aeromonadales > Aeromonadaceae > Aeromonas > Aeromonas sp. PI_26. The sequence goes on along the minus strand of NZ_JAJNOE010000021.1, from coordinate 37,116 downwards.
AGAGGTGGCGCGGCTGACGCCGGAGCGGCGCCACTACAGCGTTCGCACCATGAACATGAACGAACCCGGCATCGCGTGGGGAATGTTCGGCGATCTCTACGTGGTACTGGGTGAGAAGATGGGACCAGATGCCTATGCCATGCGGCTGCACTACAAGCCGCTGGTGCGCTGGATCTGGTTCGGCGGCCTGTTGATGATGGCGGGCGGCACCCTGCGCCTGCTCGCCCGTCACCCCTTGCTCGCCTCCCGCCCCGTTGTGGTTGGCGCCTCCCATCCCCGGCTCGAACAGGAGGCGTTATGAGATCCCGCCTGCGCCTCTTTCTTCCACTGCTCCTTACCCTGAGCCTCGGCATCCTGCTCTGGCTCGGCCTTGGCAACAATCCCTACAGCCAGGATGAGGCGACGCTCGGCCGTACCCTGCCTGCGTGGCAAAGCAACAATCTGCTGGATGGGAGTCCGATCCAGACTGCCAGCCTCAAGGGCGAGCCCTTTGTCCTTAACGTCTGGGCCAGCTGGTGCGCCAACTGCCGCGCCGAGCATCCGCTGCTCAGCGAGCTCGCGGGCACCGTGCCCCTCTACGGTCTCAACTACCGGGACAAGGGGGATGCGGCCCGCGCCTGGCTTATCCAGGCGGGCAACCCCTATCGCGCCGTACTGGCCGACCCTAACGGCAAATTGGCTCTTGAGCTCGGCGTCTACGGCACGCCAGAGACCTATCTGTTTGATGCCGATGGTGCCCTGCTCGCCCGCCACACCGGCGAACTCACCAAAGGGATCTGGCAACGCCAGTTTGCCCCCCTGCTCGACAAGGCGCGAGCGGATGCGCAGATAAAGGCCGCCACAATGGCACCCGCGATTGCGCCATCTATTGCGCCGTCTATTGCAACATCAGCTCGGGAGACACAGCCATGATGTGCCGTTCTCTTGCTTGCGCCCTGCTGGCCCTCGGCATGCTGCTGAGTGCAACTGCATATTCCAGCGGGGTCGACACCTATCAGTTTCGCCACCCCGAGCTGCAAAATCGGGCGCAAGAGCTGGCCCGCGCCCTGCGCTGCCCCCAGTGCCAGAACCAGAATCTGGTGGAGTCCAACTCCCCCATCGCCCAGGATCTGCGGCTAGAGGTCTACCGCTGGGTGGACGAGGGGCAGTCAGATGAGCAGGTGATCGCCCGCATGACGGAGCGCTTCGGCGATTTCGTCCGCTACGATCCCCCCTTAAAGGCCAGCACGGCGCTGCTGTGGGGCGGTCCCCTGCTGCTGTTGGGGCTGGCGCTGTTGACCCTGTTTCGCCGCCTCACGCGCACAAAGGTACAAGCCATCCCTGTCGTTAGAGCAATGATTGAACCCATTCATCAACCTGCGGCCGATCCGCGCAGCGAATTGAATTGGCTGATCATGCATGGGGAGCAGACAGGTCTCTCCCCCGACCAACCACTCTACAGGGAGCTGAGCGCCGCCCGCCTGGCCAACGCCATCCCGGCGACTGAGCTGGCCCTGCGCGCGCAACTGGCCAACCAGCATGACAATCGCGGCCGCAATAACCGGCACGGGCGGGCCTTGTTGCTGCTTGGCATCATGGCATGCGTAGCCGTTGCAGCTGTGTATCTCAGCACCGGCCGTTATCAGGCATGGCAGGATTATGCATCCCGTCCCGATCCGCTGGCGGGGTTGAGCCCGCGGGATCTGCAGGACAAGGAGCTGGGGAGTCTGCATCAGAAGCTTCAACGCAACCCCGCCGATCTCGACAGCTGGGCGGCGCTCGGCCAGCTCTATCTCTATCGCGGCGAATATGACAACGCCCTGCTCGCCTATCAGCGTATCGCCCTGTTGGAGGGGGGAGCCAGTGCAGCGACCCAGGCCGCCCAAGCCACTGTGCTCTACTATCAGGCGGGCCAGCAGCTGACTCCCGAGGCAACCCGCCTGCTGGAGAGCGCCCTCAAGCAGGACGCGGGGGAAGTGAGCGCCCTGATGCTGCTCGCCTCCGATCACTTTCTGCATGGTCGCTACCGTCAGGCCATTGCGCTGTGGCAGCAACTGCTCGATGGCGAGCGCCCTCGCATCAATCGGGCCGCGCTGATCGAGGCGATCCAGACGGCAAGCATAATGGGCGGGTAACCCCTTGATTGAAGGAGGGTAATCGTGGTGATATGGCGCCGCGACCACGCAAGTGGCTCAGCACTCTCTTTCAATAGACAAGGATGTCTGGATGCAACTCACCCTGTTAAACGACTCGGGCAAATTCGATGGGCTCGATGACACCATTAGGCACGTTTTTGCCTAGACGGCGCACAAATTGAATACCTTGTTCGATCTCTCCCAACTGGATGTCACCTTCAGTCCTTTTGCCGAGGGGGATGCTCCCGACTCGGGTATCGGTGGCTGGGCCATCAACATGTATCGAATAGAACTCCAGCTTGATCTGGAACGGCCTGATATCAAAGAGGTGATCATCACCGAATTGCCTGCCGTGCTGGCCCACGAAGTCCACCATATCGTGCAAAAGAAGAACAAGGTGGAAGCAGAAACACTGGCCGAAAACCTGATTTTTGAAGGGCTGGCCTGCTACTTTGAGCAGAGGTTCAATGGCGGCACCCTCCCCTCGCTGTTCAAGGAGTCTCATCACCATGACTGGCAATCGCTCCTGGCAGAGATGACGCCCCATCTATCCAGCAAGCAGTTCAACTTTTTAGACTTTTTCTACTGCCGTGATAACCGGCTATTTCCCAAATATGCCGGTTACTGGGTGGGGTTCAATCTGGTGGCCAACTATCTGGCCAAAAATGGCCTGAATGAAATAGAGGTCATGGGCCTGCCCGCCGAGGCGTATTTCAATTAACACGCCTTCACACTATTCATGGCTATCACAGAGCCCAAACCCGGAGAGAAGATCATGATCCCCATTCGCTGCAAGGCCGTCTCCGGCGTTGCCCTTACCACTGTCGATGGCGAAACCAAATTGCTGGTGATGAAACGGGTCAAGGGGGGCTTCTGGTGTCATGTGGCAGGCACGGTGGAGGCGGGTGAAACCGGCTGGCAGACCATTATTCGGGAGTTTGGCGAAGAGACGGGGATCAGGGTCACCGAACTCTACAACGGCCAGTATCTGGAGCAGTTTTACGATGCCGCCTTGAATACGGTGGAGGTGGTACCGGTCTTTGTGGTCTATTGCCCGCCCAATCAGGCGGTGACCCTCAACGACGAGCACACCGAATATCGCTGGTGTTCTCTGGCCGAGGCCAAGGCGCTGGTGAGTTTCCCCGGCCAGAAGGCGCTCTACGACCATATCTGGCACCACTTTGTCGACAACGCCCCCTCTCCCCTGATGCGGGTCGATATCCGCTGACTGCGCACAACTTCCCCCTGTAGATGCAACACGCCCCCGGATGGGGGCGTGTTGCATCTAAAGCCAGCCAAGCGCTTTTGTTAGACCAAGCAGATGGCCTACGGCCGCTCGCCAGCGGCCAGACGGCGGTTGATATCGGCGATAACCGGGGCGATGTCGGCCAGGGTATCAATCACATAGTGTGCCCCCGCCGCCCGCAGTTTGGCCTCGGCCGGTGCGCGCCGGGCGGCGATCTCCGTCTCACTTATGGCGGCAAACTCGTCCCAAGTGGCACCAAATTCGTTGCCGGAGACCGACAATCCCACCGTCCACATGCCCGCGTTCAACCCTTCGCTGATACCCGGCACGGCGTCATCCACCTTGATGCAGCGATGCACCGCGCTTACTCCCAGCTCAATCACGTTGGCCAGCGCCATCCAGGGACCGGGGCGACCACCGGCTTTGAGATCGTCGGTGGCCACCCAGTGATCCGGCCGATAGCCATGATCGGCCGCAGCAGGTACCAGCGCCTCCATCACCGGACGGGGGTAACCGGAGCAGGAGCCGATTTTCATCCCCTGCACCCGCAGAGCGTCCAGCACCGGCAACACGCCGGGGATGGGGGCGGCAAAGCGGGTCACGGCGGCAATCTGCAGCGGCATAAAGGTGTGATAAAGGTGGTCCACCTCGGCGTGGCTCATGGGGTGGCCAAAGCGGGCCTGCCAACGCGCATCCACCGAGGGCAGACGGCCCAGCGCGGCGATATGATCCCACTTGCCAAGGCCCATGGGCTGGCGTGCTTCATCCAGGGTCACGGGAAAGTCATAGGCGCGGGCGAAGGCCTCGACGAAGATGGAGGTGGGGGCGAAGGAGCCGAAATCAACGACGGTGCCGGCCCAGTCGAGGATCAGCGCCTCCACGTCGGTGGTCGGGTCGATGGCAGTCTGCAAATCAGTCATGGTGATGTTCCTGTTTCGGTGAAAGTGCGATCTCGCCAAGGGCGTGATCGAGAATGGTGATGGCGCGCACCAGATCGGCGCGGGCGATATTGAGCGGTGGCGAGAGCTGGATGACGTTCCCTTGGGAGACCTTGAAGCTGAGCCCCAGCTCCAGACAGCGGTAGAGCAGGCGCTCGGCGGCCTGGCTGTTGCGGGTGCGACTCTGGTGATCGACCACCAGATCGAGCGCCCAAAGCATACCGATACCGCGCACCTGCCCGATCAGCGGGTGACGTTCGGCCAACTTGCCGAGCTCGGCCGCCATAAAACGGCCATCCTCCTGCGCTTTTGCCAGCAACCCCTCTTCGCGGATGGTACTGATGGTAGCGAGCGCCGCCGCGCAGCCGATAGGGCTCTTCTCGTGGGTGTAGTGACCGAGCGAGATGGCCGCAGCCTGATTGAAATGGTCGCGGGTAATGAGCGCGGCAAACGGCACCACCCCGCCCCCCAGCCCCTTGCCCAGACAGATGATGTCGGGCTCGATGCCGAACTCTTCGAAGCTGAACCAGTGGCCGGTGCGCCCCAGGGCGTTGGGGATCTCGTCGACAATCAGCAGCACCTTGTGGCGATCGCAGATCTCCCGCACCCGCTGCCAGTAGGCTTTCGAGGGCACCTGCACATCGGTGTTGCGGATGGGCTCGGCGATAAAGGCGCCGATCCCTCCCTCCTTCTCGATGACGTACTCCAGATAATCGGCGTAGTGCAGGTCATCACCCTCCCCGCAGTACCAGACACCGCGATAACGGGTGGGCGGCGGGATGCGCTCCACTCCGGCCATCAGCGGGCCCATACCGGCGCGAAAACAGGCCTCGCCGCCGACCGAGATGGCATCGAGGGAGGCACCGTGAAAAGCATCCCAGAGGGACACCACCTTGCTGTTGCCGGTGATGAAACGGGCGAGCTTCAGGGCAATCCCCACCACCTCGCTGCCACCGGGGGCGAACAGCACCCGGTTGAGATCGCCGGGGGCCAGTTCAGCCAGGGTGCGGGCGCAGTCGATGGCAACCTGATGGGTGTAGCGGCGGGGCGCAAACGGCAGATCGGCGAGTTGCTGCTGCACCGCGGCCACCACCCTGGGGTGACCGTGACCCAGCTGATGGACGCTGTTGCCGTGAAAATCGAGGTAACGCTTGCCCGATACGCTGGTCAACCAGCTCCCCTGCGCCCCCTCGATCAAATCCAGACAGGGGGTGGAGAGTGCCTGATGGAGGAAGTAGCGGCTATCTTCCGCCAATCCCGCCTGCACCGCCTCGCTCTGGCCCGCCCACCAGCGCGCCCGCCCCTCGCCGAGGTTGATATCCCCTTCGCTGTCGGCACGGCCGCTGCCGTGTAGCTTATGGTCATGCAAATCGCGGCCACGCAGATCACGACCCTGAGCCAGCATGCTGGTCATCGCGCGTCCCCTTGCCAGTAACAGGCGCTGGCCATGGCGGCGAGCAGCTCGCGCACCCGCTCCGGGGTCACGTCACCGATATTGCCGATACGGAAGCAATCGGCTTGGGAGACCTTGCCCGGATAGATAACAAAGCCCTGCGCCTTGAGCCGCTGGTAGAAATCGGCAAAGCGGTAGTCAGGGTGGGCCGGAGAGTAGAAGGCGGTGATGATGGGGGATTGCCACTGTTCTGGCAGCAGCGGCGCAAAGCCAAGCGCAGCCATCCCCGCCACCAGCGTACGCTGATTTTCACTGTAGCGCTGATGACGGGCTTCAATGCCCCCCTCCTCGTCCAGCTCACGCAGCGCCTGGGAAAAGGCAAGCACAGTATGGGTGGGCGAGGTAAAGCGCCACTTGCCCCCCTGCAGCTCCATGGTCTGCCACTGGGCGTGCAGGTCGAGGGAGACCGAGCGGGCGCGACCGGCGCAGGCCACCAGCGCGGCGCGGCGGGCGATGACGAAGCCAAAGCCCGGTACCCCCTGAATGCACTTGTTGGCCGAGCTGATGAGAAACTCGATGCCAAGGCGTCCCATGTCGATGGGGATACCGCCAAAGCTGCTCATGGCATCGACGATCAGGCGAATGCCGCGGCGCTGGCAGAGCGCAGCCACCTCCTCAAGGGGGTTGAGCATGCCGGTAGTGGTCTCGCAGTGCACCATGGCCAAGTGGGTGATCTCGGGGTGGCGCGCCAGCATCGCCTCGATGGCGGCGGGTTCCGGGCGGGTGGTCTCGCCGCAATCGAACTCATGGTGACGCAGGCCAAGACAGCGGGTCATCTCCCCCATGCGGGCACCGTAGGCGCCGTTGTTGATGATAAGCAGACACTCATCGCTACCTATCGCCGAGCCCAGTACGCTCTCCACCACATAACTGCCACTCCCCTGCAGCAAGACTGCGCTGTAGTCACTTTGATATTCCGGGCCAGTGGCGAGGCGCACCAGCTCGCGGCGGATGGGCTCCACCACGCCCTGGTTGTAGTCCGCATCCCAGGTGCAGCTGTCTTGCAGCATGGCGGCGCGCACCGTAGCGGTGGTCGAGAGGGGGCCTGGGGTCAGCAGCAGGTAATCGACGGCGGCGGGGGCCGCAGGAATATGGGTCATGATTTCGCTCCTATTGGTATATACCAGAATGAGCGCATTGTGGGTAACTCCCCCGCCAAGGTCAAAGGGGTGGCGCTACGTGCAACAAAAAATTCATTTTCAGCGCAGGGATCGCGATAATCTAGGAAGCCTGAACAACAGGGGCGATTCTGGTATCTACCAACGCATGTTGATGTTGCCGTGAAACGACCGGGCAGATGACCTGTCCTGTGCCCAGCCAATTGCCCAACTCATTGCACAACTTATTGCAAAACCAGGGATTTTCATGAGCAAACCGCAATATCTGCAAATCAAAGATGCCCTCGCCAACCAGATCCTGGCAGGGGGGCTGGCCCCCAACGACAAGCTTCCCTCCGAGCGGCTGCTGGGGGAACTCTATGGCACCACCCGGGTTACCATCCGCGAGGCGCTGGTGCAGCTGGAGGCGAACGGCCTTATCTATCGGGAGGATCGCCGCGGCTGGTTCGTCACACCGCCACGCTTTCGCTTGAACCCCAGACGCACCTCCAACTTTCACCAGATAGTGCGGGAGCAAGGGGGTGAGCCGCACACCGAACTACTGGAGAAAAGCCGCCAGGCGGTGCCGCCCGCGTTGATGGCGCAGTTGCAGCTCAAGCCGTTTGACAGCCTCTTTTTGCTCAAGCGACTGCGCTACGCCAACGGGCGTGCCATCTGCTACTGCGAGAACCACTGCCTGCCTGAGCGGGTGCCCGGCCTGCTGGCGCTGGATCTCAACGGCAGTCTGACCGAGATCTACCAGGCCCATTACGATCTCCACTACGCCCGCATGCAGGTGCGTTTCTTCCCCACCGCCCTGCCGGACGAGGTGGCCAAGGCGCTGGGGGCCACCGCCGGTCTGCCCGCCCTGCGCCTCGAGCGGCTCAACTTCGATCAGCACGGCCGGGTGCTCGACTTCGATCTGGAGTACTGGCGTCACGACAGTCTGGAGATCGAGGTGGATACCCAGGATTAGTCACGGATAAATCAGGAACGGCAAAACGTCACGGGGCTGTCACGGTCACGTCATAAAGATCCCCTAGCCTCTCTCTCGACCAATCTGGTTTATACCAAACCAATTTAACTGGAGAAGAGGATGAAACAGGGAACCCATCTGCTGGCCGCCGCCGTGCTGGCTGCCATGACCGCCCCGGCACTGGCCGCGACCGATCTCACCGTCTACACCGCCTTCGAACCGGAGCAGCTCAACGAGCTGAAAACCGCGTTCGAGCGCCAGCATCCGGACATCAACATCAAGTGGGTGCGTGACTCCACCGGCGTGGTCACCGCCCGCTTGCTGGCAGAAAAAGCCCAGCCCAAAGCGGATGTGGTGTGGGGACTGGCCGCCACCAGCCTGATGCAGCTCGATCAGCAGCAGATGCTCAATGCCTATGCACCGAAAGGGCTGGAGAAGCTCGACAGCCGCTTTCGCGACAGCAAGGCCGAGCCGCACTGGATCGGTCTGGACGCCTTCTTCAGCGCTATCTGCTTCAACAAGGTAGAGGCGGAAAAACAGGGGATCCCGGCCCCCACCAGCTGGGCCGACCTCACCAAGCCCATCTACAAGGGCAAGGTGATCATGCCCAACCCCAGCTCCTCCGGCACCGGTTACCTGAGCGTTGCGGGCTGGCTGCAGACCATGGGCGAACAGCAGGGCTGGCAATTTATGAACGGCCTGCACCAGAACATCGACCGTTACACCCACTCGGGCTCTGCCCCCTGCAAGCTGGCCGCCAGCGGTGAGACGGTGATCGGGATCTCCTTCGACTTCCCGGCCACCAGCCTCAAGGCCAAGGGTGCACCCATCGAGGTGGTGTTCCCGAAAGAGGGGTCAGGTTGGGATATGGAAGCTGCCGCCATCATCAAAGGCACCCCCAAGCTGGAAGCCGCCAAACAGCTGCTCGACTTTGCCGCCACCGAACAGGCCAACGCCCTCTACAACAAATCGTTCGCCGTGGTCGCCATCCCCGATGTGGCCCAACCGAGAGCGGGCTATCCGGCGGATATCAAAGGCCAGATGATCGACAACGACTTTAGCTGGGCAGCCCGCGAGCGTAACGCCATCCTGGCCCAGTGGAGCGCCAGCTTCGACGGCAAGACCGAAGCCAAACAGTAAGCGTGAAGGGCGGCGGTTTGTTAACGCCCCACACACAACCACCAATAAACTGTCAGTCGAAGGCCAACAGGTGTTGGCCTTCGCTTTTTGGTTTTAACTTCCCGAGTTTGTATTGCCTTCAATTAGCGACGCTTCGCCCATCCACACAGGGCCCAGCCACTTGCTGACGGCCCGATGTCATTTGACTGTCATCAAGCTGTCATCCCCCGATCACCTGACCGTCACACTTCACCTGCAAACTGGTATATACCAAATCAGTAGCGAGTCGAACCATGACCCAGCCCTATCTGGACATTCAACATCTCAACAAGCAGTTCGGTGCTTTTCAGGCCCTCAAGGGGATCTCTCTGACCATTGAGCCGGGGGAGTTTATCTGCTTTCTCGGCCCCTCCGGCTGCGGCAAGACCACCCTGCTCAGAGCCATCGCCGGGCTGGATCTGCCGGACAGCGGCGAGATCTGGCAAGGGGGACGCAATATCTCCCGGCTGCCGCCCCAGGAGCGCGATTTTGGCATCGTGTTTCAATCCTATGCCCTCTTCCCCAACCTGACGGTGGCCCAGAACATCGCCTTCGGCCTTGAGAATCAGGGGCTGGCGCGGGATCTCATCAAGGAGCGGGTCGATCACTGGCTGGGGCTGGTGGATCTCACTGCCCAGTCCCACAAATACCCGAGCCAGATCTCCGGCGGCCAGCAGCAACGCGTAGCGCTGGCCCGGGCGCTCGCCCTCTCCCCCGGTCTGTTGTTGCTGGACGAACCGCTCAGCGCGCTGGATGCACTGGTACGTACCCACCTTCGCAGCGAGATCCGCGCCCTGCAGCAGCGCCTTGGCATCACCACCATCATGGTGACCCACGATCAGGAAGAAGCGCTGACCATGGCTGATCGCATCGTGGTGATGGAGGGCGGCCGCATCGTACAGGTGGGCACTCCGCAGGAGATCTACCACCAGCCTGCCAGCCGTTTCGTGGCAAGCTTTGTCGGTACCATGAACTTCCTCGAGACCCTGGTGCTGAGCCCCAATCAGGTGCGTCTCAACGAACAACCGTTGCAACTCGCCAATCAGGCCGCGGCCGGCAGCAAATTGCAGGTGGCGATCCGCCCCGAGGCTATCACGCTAAGCGCGCCGAGCGAGCCGTATCTTGGTCAACATGGCGTTGAAGCAACCATCGATCAGGTGGAGTTTCTCGGCGCCGCCCAGCGCCTAATCTGCACCGCCGACACCTACCTGGGCCCGCAGCAAATTTTGGTGGAGCGCCCGACCCACGAGCTACCCCGCCACGAACAGGGTGGCTGGCGCAGCGGCATGCGCTGCTCGCTGCACTGGCCCGCCGGGGCAATGCAGCTGTTCGAAGGAGATCGCCCATGACAGCCCCCTTCGCGACCTCCTCCCTGCTGCCACCAGTGACAGCCCGCCAAGACTCTCGCTGGCAGCGGCTCTGTCGCGGCTGGAGCCGGGATCAGCTGCTGCAACTGATCCTGCTGGTGCTCGGCATTGCCCTGCTCACCGGCGGTCTGCTGCTGCCGCTGCTCACCATGCTGCAAAAGAGTCTGCAGGATGAGAACGGCCTCTGGGTGGGCCTTGCCAACTTCAGCGCCTACTTCGACTCCCCTCATCTGGGGCACACCATCGGCAACACCCTCTGGCTCGGGGTGCTGATCACCGCGCTGGTGGTGACCATCGCCTTTGGCTACGCCTACGCCCTCACCCGCACCTGTATGCCGGGCAAGAGCCTGTTTCGCCTCATCGGTTTGATCCCGCTGTTGATGCCCTCCCTGTTGCCCGCCATCAGTCTGGTCTACTGGTTTGGCAATCAGGGGATCGCCAAGGGGCTGCTCGGCGGCGAGAGCATCTACGGCCCCATCGGCATCGTCATTGGTCTGGGCTTCTGGTGCTTCCCCCACGCCCTGATGATCCTTATCACTGCGCTCGGCCAGAGCGATGCCCGCCTCTATGAAGCCTCCCGGATGCTGGGCAGCAGCGGCTGGCGCACCTTTGTCACCGTCACCCTGCCGACCGCCCGTTATGGCCTGCTCAGCGCCGCCATCGCGGTCTTCACCCTCACCATCTGCGACTTCGGGGTGGCCAAGGTGATTGGCGGCCAGTACAGCGTGCTGGCTACCGACATCTACCGGCAGGTGATCGGGATGCAGAACTTCTCCCTCGGCGCCGTTGCCAGCGTCACCCTGCTGCTGCCGGCACTGTTGAGCTTTGCGCTGGAGCACAGAGTGCGCAGCAAGATGCAGGAGCAGAGCAGCATCAAGGCGGTGCCCTATCAACCCAAACCCCATCGGCTGCGGGATCTGCTGGCGCTCGGTTGGTGCACGCTCTGGGCCCTGCTGTTTCTGGCGCTGGTGGGGATGGCCGTTTACGGCTCCCTGGTTCAGTTCTGGCCCTATAACCTCGGGCTGACGCTGGATCACTACGCCTTTGACAGCAATAGCGTCTACGGCTGGCAGCCCTTTACCAACACCTTGCAGCTGGGCCTCTATACCGCGCTTATCGGCACCGTGCTGGTGATGGTGCTGGCCTGGGCGCAGGAGAAGGGGCGCCATTTCGCGCCGCTGCGCCAGCTGCTACATCTGCTTGCCATGCTGTCGCTGGCGGTACCCGGCATGGTGCTGGGGCTGGGTTACATCTTCTTTTTCAACGGCAATCCTCTCTTTGGCGGCCTATACGGCACCCTGCCGTTGATGGTGCTCTCCTGCGTCATTCACTACTACACCGTGGGTCATATGACGGCGCTGACCAGCCTCAAGCAGTTGCCCAAGGAGCTGGAGCTGGTGGCCATTTCTCTGCGCATTCCGCTCTGGAAGGCGTTCTGGCGAGTCACCCTGCCCGCCTCCCTGCCCGCACTGCTGGAGATCTTTATCTATCTGTTCGTCAACGCCATGACCACCACCTCGGCGGTGATTTTCCTCTATTCGAGCGACAGCGTGCTCGCCTCCATCGCCGTGCTGAATATGGAGGATTCCGGCGATACCGCCGCGGCCGCCGCCATGGCCACCCTGATCCTGCTGGCCGCCGCCACCGTCAAGCTGCTCCAGCTCTTTTTGAGCCGCGCCCTGCTGGATCGCACCCAGCGCTGGCGCCACCAATAACCTTATCGAGGAGTCATCATGTCCACTCTCCCCTTCTGGCTGGCCGAAGCGCTCGCCGCCGAACAACCCGCGCCGCCCACGCCCCTAGTCGGCAACCACGAGGCCGATGTCTGCATCGTCGGTGGCGGTTTTACCGGGCTATGGAGCGCCATCGCCCTTAAACAGACCGAGCCTGCCTTACGCATCATGGTGCTGGAAAAAGATCGCTGCGGCAGCGGCGCCTCCGGGCGCAACGGCGGCTGCCTGCTCACCTGGTCGGCCAAATACCTGACCTTAAAACGCCTGTTTGGCGAGCAGCAGGCTGCCTGGCTGGTACAAAGATCCGAGCAGGCGGTACACGAGATCGCCCGCTTCTGCGAAACGCACAACATAGAGGCAGAGCTGAGGGTCGAGGGCACCTGCTACACCGCCACCAGCGAGGCCCAGCGCGGCCTGATGGAGCCGGTATTGCGGGAGCTACAGCGAGCCGACCTTAACCAGTGGCAGGCGATTGCGGAGGGTGAACTGGCGAGCCAGAGCGGCTCCCACGTTCATCTGGAGGGGCTCTACAGCCCCCACGCGGGCTCGGTGCAACCGGCGCTCTTGGTGCGCGGCCTGCTGCGGGTAGCGCGGGAACTGGGGGTCGAGGTTTATGAGCACTCTCCCATGCAGCGCCTTGAGGCGGGCCAGCCAGCACGGGTGCAAACGCCGCAGGGTGAGGTGCGCGCCCGCAAAGTGGTGCTGGCCCTCAACAGCGCCATGGTGGCGCACTTTCGCGAGTTTCGCCGCAGTATCGTGCTGGTCTCCTCCGATATGGTGATCACCGACCCCGCGCCGGATGCACTGGCCGCCCAGCAGCTTGCGCACGGCCGCTCCGTGGTGGATGGCCGCACCTTTGTGCATTACTACCGCTCCACCCCGCAAGGACGGCTGATGCTGGGCAAGGGGGGCAACACCTTCGCCTTTGCCAACCGCCATCTAGCCGAGTTCGATGCGCCGAGCCGCTATCTTGCCCCCCTCACCCGCACCCTGCGCCGCTTCTTTCCGGCGCTTAAAGAGGTGCCCATCGCCGCCAGCTGGTGCGGCGCCTCCGACCGCTCGGTGGATGGCCTTCCCTTCTTCGGCCACTGGCGAGGGCAGCCCAATATCGTCTATGGCCTCGGTTACTCCGGCAACGGGGTGGCGCAAAGCTGGATCGGCGGCCAAATCCTGGCGGCTTTGGTGCGCGATGAAGTGCGGGAGGAGGACAAGCCGTGGCGCGACTGCGCCCTGGTAAGCGGCCCGCGCGGCTACTTCCCGCCAGAGCCATTCCGCTGGTTGGGGGCCATGGCGGTACGCAATGCCATACGGCGCAAGGAGCGGGCGGAAGATGAGAACCGTCCGGTGGCCTGGTATGACAAACAGCTGGCCAAACTTGCCGATGCGGCGGGCAAGGCGGATAAATAGCCCGGCGATAGAGGGCAACAATTTCTCATACTGTTTCGCCCCACACCCTATTTCTTGAAACTGCCGACCCGAGGGTCGGCATTTTTACAGGTGAAATCTGAGGGGGCATTATCGCCAAGCGTGATCAGCTGATTGATCCCAGCGGCGGCAGGATGGAGATAGCGTGATTTGTAGGATGGCGCAGAGCGTAGCGAAGCCCAACAGGCGAGCATGATTACGCCAACCAGGGCGGAATAAACAAGGATGTGGCTAAGCCATAAGACTGATTGACAAGCATATTTCACGGTAAACGTTGGGCTTCACTTCGTTCAGCACCAACCTACCTTTTTAGCCCAACATACGAGATGTTCTTCCTGCTGGCCGCCCGTGACTTCACCGGCAGCACCCTGATCGGCACCATCGCCGGTTTCGAAGGCATCATCTGTGGCGCCAGCGCCATCTACCTGGCCATGGCCACCGTGATCAACGAGCAGTTCGGCCGCACCGTGATGCCGATCGGCGATCACAAGAAAGCCGCCGCCGTACAGCTGAAAGCCGCAGCCTGATGGGCAAGCCACTCAGATTGTGAAAAAGGCACCCTCGGGTGCCTTTTTGCTATTTCGCAAAGCGGATCTACCTGCGCACACACGCTCCCTTTTCCGCCGCACAGCCGGATGTCCTCTGCCTTGGATATTGCCGCCCCCTCGTTATCCTCTCCCCTTTATTGACCTCTTTTAGCCACTTCAGAACGACCATAACAATGCATTAACTACAAGCTCAGGAAACAGGTGAGCCGGTTTGTGGGCCTTTGTGGACTTTGCTGCAGGCAAGATCGCGTTGACCGTCGCAAAGTGGCGGAGACGCCCGCAGCGGGCACGGTGGAGGGGATGCACAAGGTGACCTCAAGCAACGTCTACTGCACTTCTTGGAGCTCTGTTAATAACTGTACGAGCCTAACATTGTCAAATGCTGAAATCATAAAAAATAATAGACAGCCTGATTATTACATTAGGGGCACACTAATTAGTGTTACAGACATCTTAATTATCACCAGCTGTTTATATGAAATGAGACCAATAGCTAAAACGGCCTTAACCCCAACAAGCTATACATGATGCCATCTATGTAGTATGATTTTATTAATTTTTGTCTGAGGAGTTGACAATGGAGAAGCTACCTCCCCCCTTCCTCGAAAGGGTAATAGTAAAAGATTTATTTGGCTTCAAACAAATAGATTGGAAAATTAATAACCAAGTGAGTGTCCTTGTTGGAAAGAATGGCTCAGGGAAAAGTACAATTTTAAGAGTTATCGACTGTATTTTAAACGGAAAAGATAAAAACCTAGACATCAAAAAAATAGCTTACGCGAAGGTCGAGCTTTCTGATGGCCGTTCATGTGAAATATTAAAAAACAGAATCAATGAGACTGAACTCGCAAACCTGAGAAAAATGATGTCTGGCTTGGCAGTCAGACTTGAAGCAATTGATGCCGAAAAAGAAAAGAAAGATCTTATAAAGAATGCAATTGAATTTATCAATAATGCAAACCTTCAAACTCTAAACTCGCTGCCTCTAGAGAAAGAGCTGGAACCATTAATTGAAGTGCATTCACCGGAAGAAATAAAGAAAACTTTAAATGTAGAGTATGTCTCCACGTTTGACATGATGATCATGTCAAAGCAAGAATATGATAGTGTTAGTGACGACGTGTATACACAATTGGATTTTGAAATTAAAAAAGAAATCACCACACTAACCAAAAAACTACTGTCATTAAGTCACAAATCTGCTACAGAACTAGCTGATGGTACAAAAGCATTTAATAGACAAAGGGTGAAAGACGTATTTAGCACTAACTTTGAAATCGTTAATAAGTTTAGTCTTTGTGTTAACAATTTTTTCTCCGATAATGACAAATCATTCAAAATAAATAATGATGGTAGTTTCTTAATTTCTCAGTTTGAAAAACCAATTAATCTTACATCACTGTCTTCTGGTGAAAAACAACTGTTGTTAATTTTGATAAAAATTGTCAACTGCGCAGATAAAGACACTATATTCATTTTGGATGAACCAGAGATATCTCTACATCTTAAATGGCAAGAGATGCTCATTTCTGAGATTCAAAAATTAAATGACCGATGCCAGCTTGTAATCGCCACACATTCACCGGCAGTTGTTATGCAAGGATGGATGGATTGTCTTGTTGACGTACAAGAAATAACAACATTATCAAAGTGAGCGGACTACAAATGTCTGATACCAAAAATTACTTTACTAATAGGAACTATGTTAAGGCCTATGCAACTATGGAATCTGCAGAAAAGGATGCAAGTGGATTCGTATATATAGAAAGTGAGGCCGATAAAGAGTTCTGGGACTCAATATTAACGAAGTGTGCAAAAGGAAAGTATTTCTTTAAATTTAAAGGGAAGCAAGAAGGGAAAAGCGAGCCTAGAGGAAAAAGCATTCTTGAGGATCTTTATACTACGGCGAATGAAGCCGCTTTAGTCGCTATTGATAGTGATTTTGACTATATATCTCCAAACAGGAGTGATATAGCAAAGAAAATAAACTCAAATAAGTATGTATTACAAACTTTTGCTTATGCCATCGAAAACATAAAACTTGATCATATTAGAGTCGATAAGTGTTTAGGTAAAATCTGTTTTTTTGAACCTAATCACTATACATTAACAACGTTTATGAAAACCTACTCATCTATAATATATGAGGTGCTGCTAAAGTATTTTTATTTGATGAATGTCGGTGCAGAACTACCTTTTCCTGAGGATGAACTACATCAAATGTTAATACCCAGCGATATAGTTAACTGCTACGCAAACAATGACTTTTCCTCTGTAAAAAATCTCGTATCAGAGATTGACTTACTACTTTCCCCATTAATAGTTGATGCTCAATCCTTCACTGTATTTTGTGAGTTATCACATTACAGAGGGATGAATTCAGAGAATTGTTATAAATTTATAAAAGGGCATGATGTAGAGGATAAAATGGTCATCCCCATTGTAAATTATATAAGACAAGATTTAATTGCTAGAGAGTCAGTTCGCATAAAAAAATCTTTTGAAGCAAAAGATATTGAGACTAGGATAAGAGAAGTTAGAGGCCACTTTAAAGAGAAGTGTAACTTTCACACTCTAATCAACTGTGTTCCTCATACTGAAGATGACACCATATACAATAAGATATGTGACCACGTCAGAAGTATAAACATATGATTTTTATCATACAGCGTCAGACTAATTACTCTCTGACGCTGTAATTTTCCGTTATACTTTTATTCATCAAATGGTAATTTAATAATTCATATTCATACACTACCATCTAGTTTCTTCTAAAAGCAAAGCAAAAAAATATTTTTAATATATAAAACAAAAAGATACTGTTCGAGCCACAGCACGAAATCCGCACTCATCCGCTCCCACCTGTCGGCCTCGTGTAACAAGTTTTTTGCCAAAATCAGAGTACAGCAAAACCATATGCCCAGAGTCCACCAACTCTGGGCATATGGCTAAAAAAAACGATATTAATGGTGTTTTTTCACTGTTTTACAGTGGGTGATTTGTATTGATAGCCCGGGATCCTGCAACACCCTCCCCCGCCAGCAAGCGGGTCACGGGGAAACGCAGTGCGGGATCCTGGCTAAAGAACTGGCTCAGTTGCCGGTATACCGCGGGATAGACCTGCTGCAGCCGCAGCGGATCGGTAAAGAAACACTCGCAGCTGACGGCAAAAAATTCGGCAGGATGTTCGGCCGCATAGGGATCGATGGCGGTTACCTCGTCCCGATCAAGCTGCTGGCAGAGCGCATCGAAGGCGCTCTGAAAGGCCTGTTGCCACAGCTGGCTGCTCATCGGCCCAGGCAACGGCGGCGCGCCGTCCGCCTCACCGCCCAGCATGTCGAGCTTGTGAGCCAGCTCGTGGATCACCAGATTAAAGCCGTCCCAGTCACCATCCTGCTGCAGTTCGCTCCAGGCCAGCACCAGCGGCCCTTGCGGCCAGGATTCACCAGCGTTCTCCTCTTCAAACTCGCTCACCAGCCCGAACTCATCCTGCACCTCCTGACGCCGGGTGACGGGTTCGGGAATGATGATGATTTCGTGAAAGCCGCGATACCAGTCGATACCGAGATGAAGAATGGGCAACGCCGCCTGTAGCGCCAGCACCGCCTGTTGGCGTGGGCTGAGCTCGACCCCGATCAGGGTCAGGGTCTTGCGCTTGAGCAGCTGTTGCCCCAAGCCGATAAGCGTTGTCTGCTCGGTGTCGCTGAGCCCTTGCAAGATGGGCACTGCCGCCAGCGCCTGACGCCACAGCGCCAACTCATCCTCACTCATGGGCGTTTGCGGGCGACCACCCAGCCATTTGAACCATCCCAGCACGCCTACTCCTTCTTTTGATGCAAACAACAGGTCACAACAGTTTGACGAACCGTTTCGGCCGCTCCTGATAATCCTGCGCCAGATAAAAACGGTGGGCCGCCTCGCGCTTGAGGCTGCTGGATAGCTCCAGCTGGGCGCAACCTGCGGCCCGCGCCATCGCTTCTGCTCCTTTGAGCAAGGCTGCGCCCACTCCCGCCCCTCTTGCCCCTTCATCGACAACCAGCGCCGAGATCAGGCCCCAAGCTGGTGCAACATGCAGCGGTGCCAGCTTGTGCCACACCAGCACGCCGACCACCTTGTCGGCCAGGGATGCGAGCAGCACAACGCTCGCGGGATCCGGCGCCAACAGGCGCGCCGTCACGTCAGCGCCTTCGGCAGGATACCCCAATTGGGTGAACAGGTGGGCGATGGAACTCCCGTCGTCGACCTCAGTGGGACGGATCGTCAACGTCTCAGGATCATTTTTCATTGTTGGCCTCATGTTTGCTTTCCATTGTGTTACGCCCGTCACATTGTCCGGCGCAGATCAACAAGGAGGATCTCATCTTTACTCATAGAAAACGCTGCCTGCCATTATCCCCCCACCCTTGTCAATTCACAAATTTGCAACAAGACAACATTTTTAGCTGGGAAGAATGGATGCAACTCGATATGTTACCTCCCATGCATGGCGCGGGTTTGCGCCCTGCCAAACCACTCGGAGCCACCCTCGTTTGCTTACCTCAGACTGTTAACAAATGAGCCCCTAACAGTGACAGAGAGCGAGGCCAAGATCTCGCCAAGACAGCGCCACAAACACAACAAAGGAGTTGTTGTACATGAATGAAATCGTCAATGCCATCAATGGTGTAATCTGGAGCCCTGCGCTCATCTACCTGTGTCTGGGGGTCGGTCTTTACTTCTCCCTGCGCACCCGTTTTTTGCAACTGCGTCATATCAAAGAGATGGTGCGCCTGATGTTTGATGGCAAGAGCACAGATGCCGGTGTCTCCTCCTTCCAGGCACTGGCCATGACCCTGGCCGGTCGTGTGGGTACCGGTAACATCGCCGGTGTGGCCACCGCCATCACCTTCGGTGGTCCGGGCGCCCTGTTCTGGATGTGGATGGTCGCCTTCCTCGGCGCCAGCTCTGCTTTCGTGGAGTCCACCCTGGGTCAGGTTTACAAAGAGAAGATCAACGGTGAATACCGCGGCGGCCCGGCCTTCTACATCGAGAAAGGGCTTGGCATGAAGTGGTACGCCTGGACCTTCGCCATTGCTACCGTCTTCGCCTGCGGCGTACTGCTGCCGGGCGTGCAGGCCAACTCCATCGGCTCCAGCCTGCAGACCGCCTTTAATATCGATCCGAACGTCACCGCCGCCGGTCTGGCGCTGCTGCTCGGCTTTATTATCTTCGGTGGCGTCAAGCGTATCGCCAGCTTCGCCAGTACCGTGGTGCCCTTTATGGCGCTGGGCTACATCATCGTGGCTTGCGTCATCATCGCCCTCAATATCGGCCAGCTGCCGGGCGTGATCCTGCTGATCTGGAAGAGCGCCTTCGGTCTGGATGCCGGTTTCGGTGCCATTCTGGGTCTGGCCATCATGTGGGGCGTGAAGCGCGGGGTCTACTCCAACGAAGCGGGTCAGGGTACCGGGCCGCACGCCTCTTCTGCTGCGGCAGTGAGTCACCCGGCCAAGCAGGGTCTGGTGCAGGCGTTCTCCGTCTATATCGACACCCTGTTCGTCTGCTCCGCCACCGGCTTTATGCTGCTGATCACCGGCCTCTATAACGTACAAGGGCCGGACGGCGCCGCCATCTACACGGGTATTGCCGGTATCGCAGCAGGCCCGGGCTATGTGCAGACCGCTATGGAGAGCATGATGCCGGGCTTTGGCAGCATTTTCGTGGCCATCGCGCTGTTCTTCTTCGCGTTCACCACCATCGTTGCCTACTACTACATCGCCGAAACCAACATCGCCTACATCAACCGCAAGATTAATCGCCCCTGGCTCACCTTCTTGCTGAAGATTGCGCTGATGGCTGCCACTGTCTACGGCACCGTCAAGACGGCGGATCTGGCATGGGGCATGGGTGATATCGGAGTCGGCCTAATGGCATGGCTAAACATCATCGCCATCCTGCTGCTGCAAAAGACCGCCTTCACCTGTCTGAAGGATTATGAAGCGCAGCAAGCACAAGGTATTGACCCCGTATTCCACCCGGAGAAGCTCGGCATCAAGAACGCCGATTACTGGGTGGGCAAACGCTCCGAAGAGAACCTGGAGCGGGAGAAATCGGGCCATCAGTTCGAGCCGGATCAGGATCGCAAGACCTCCTGAACCAGAACGACATAAGACATCAATAAAAAATGGCAGCCTCGGCTGCCATTTCTTTTTCCTGTCACCTCATCTCAGAGCGGATTGCGGCGCGGCCCGAAGGGCAGCCGCCAGCGAAACAGGCTGTTAAGGGTGGCCCGCCACTGATTGGGTCGCCCCAGGATCTGCTTCTGCAACCGAGTCTCCTCTTTGAGCATCGCCTCATCGCTGCGGGCCCAGGCCTGGCTGTAGAGCTGCTTGATCCCCGCCAGTGCATCCGGCGACTTGGTGATAAGGGTGCGGGCAAACTCTCGCGCCTCCACCAGCGGATCGGCGCAGACCCGGCTCACCAGCCCGAGGGATTTGGCCTCGACGGCATCCAGCTCGCGCCCGCTCATGGCCAGCTCCATGGCGGTATCCACTCCCATCAAGTTGCGCATGGTGACGCTGCCACTCATGTCGGGAATGATCCCCCACTTGATCTCCATCACCGAGAAGCGGCAATCGGGGGTACTGAAGCGAAAATCGGCGCCGAGCGCAATCTGCAAGCCACCGCCAAAACAGACTCCCTGGGTCACCGCAATCACCGGCACCGGCAGCTGGTGCCAACCATAGGCAACCCGCTGGGCCAAATTGGTCGCTTCGTCCGCTTCACGCTTGAGAATATCGAGCGCCGCTACCGGCTGTCTCAGCATGGATTTCACATCCAGCCCGGCGCAGAAAGCCCGCCCCTCGCCATGCAGGATCACCGCCCGCAGCCCCTTGTGCCGGGCGAGCTGTGTCAATGTCTCATCGATGGCACTGAACATGGCGCGGTCCAGCGCATTGAGTTTGTCCCCCCGCGTCAGCATCACTTCGGCAATCCCGTCGTGGATCTCGCACTTGACCCTTGGTTTTTCCATCTCCCTTGTCCTCTCCTTGATTCCTGAAACTGACTCACTGGTCATACCACCACGTTATCAGAGTGTGAACAGGCGGTACAGCTGAGACTAAAGTCGGCTGGTCGCCTCCCCCTCCCTTTGTCACACTGGGAGCTGCATGAGTGCCGCAAGCCAGCAGAGGACGCTGTCATGTCAACCCTGTTCAATTTTGCCAGACCACCGTTCGACCGACTGGGCGAGGAGGCGCGCGAACGGCTCTCCCGTCACCTCTCGCTCTGCTATTTTCGGGCCGGGGAGCTCCTGCTAAAAGAGGGGGACGAGCCTCCCGGCCTCTATCTCATCATCAAGGGGGCGGTGGAAGAGTCTGCCCCTCACCACCAGTTTGGTGATTACGGGGTCGATGACCTGTTCGATGTGCGCGCCCAGTTTGACGGCCGCTGCCGCCACCGCTTCACCGCGCTAGAAGATAGCCTCTGTCAGCTCATCCCTCGCCACACCTTTCTGGCGCTCTGTGAGCAGGACTCGCAGTTTGCCAGCTACTTCACCGCCAATCTGGCCGAGCGCCAACGCCAGCAGGAGCAACGCGAACAACTGGGGCAGAAGAATCTGGCGGAGTTTATCCTGACCCGCATCGAACCGGGCCACCTGCAGGCACCGCTTATCGTCGACAGCAAGCTGTCACTGCTCGCGGCGACCGAAGCCATGGTGAGCAAAGGGACCGATTGCCTGCTCTACCCGGCCCACGACGGCTCCCTCACGCTGGCGACCCGCAAGACCTTGCTCCACGCCCTGACCCTCAAGGGATTGCCGCTGACGGCCCCCCTCTCGGTGCTGACCCCCACGCCGCTGATTGGTCTGCCGCTGGAGAGCTATCTGTTTGATGCCCTGCTGCTGATGACCCGCCATCGCATCAAGCGACTGGTGGTGTGGCGTGGCAACGAAGTGGCGGGCATCTTGCAACTGACTCAGGTGCTGGGGCTCTTCTCGACCCACTCCCACGTACTGACCCTGCGCATTGCCCGCGCCGACAGCCTGCCGGCACTGGAGGCGGTGGCCCGCGAGCAGCAGCAATTGACCCGCTCGCTGTTTGCACAGGGGATCCACACCGCCTTTTTGATGAAGCTCATCGCCACCATCAACGAACAGCTGATCGCCAAAGCCTTTGCGCTGGTGATCCCCCCCGAGGTGCAGGATAAGGTCTGCCTGCTGATGCTGGGCTCGGAGGGGCGCGGCGAACAGATCCTCAAAACCGATCAGGACAACGCCCTGATCCTGCCAGAGGGGCTGGCATGGCCCACCCAGGCAGCCGATCTGGCCGAATTCAGCGCCCTGCTGGAGCGCCTCGGCTACCCGCTGTGCCCCGGGCAGGTGATGGTGAACAATCCGGCCTGGGTAAAAACAGGCAGCGAGTGGCAAAGCGCCATTGCCAGCGCCTGCACCACGGCAAAAGAGGATGAGCTACTCTGGCTCGCCACCCTGGCCGATGCTCACCCCATCGCGGGGGATCGACAGCTCCATCTGCCGGTTGCCAGAGCGCTGCGCGAGCAGTTGGCGGACAGACGGGACCTGCTGGCGGAGATGGTGCGACCGGCAGTGGCCTTTCATGCCCCCCTCACCCTGTTTGGCCGGCTGGAGCAGCCACCGGAAGGGCTGGATCTGAAGCGGGGCGGCTTGTTCCCGCTGGTGCACGGTATCCGCATGCTGGCCATTGAGGCAGGCATTCTGGAGACCTCGACCCTGGGACGCATCGATGCGCTGGTGGCCGCCGAGCGGCTCAGTACCGACTATGGCAGCAATCTGGCAGAGGCGTTTCGGCTCTTTATCCGGCTGAGGCTGCGCAGCCAGCTCAAGGGGGGCAATAGTCGGGTGCAGACAAGCGAGCTTAGCCACAGTGAGCGGGATCTGCTGCGCCAGGCGCTACATCAGGTGAAGAAGTTCCAGCAGTGGCTCACATTGCACTTTCGTCTGAGACAATAGCCATGTTGAGCCGCGTTCGACGCTACTGGTATGGCCGCACGTTCCGCACGGGCGAGTTCGCGCCGCTCTTTGCCACCCCACCGGAAGATGAACGGATCGCCCTCGATTTCGAGACCACCAGTCTCGATCCCGAGCAGGCCGAGATCGTCTCCATCGGGGCGGTGCGCATTCAGGGTAACCGGCTGCTGACCGGCGAGGCCCTAGCCATCAAGGTACAGCCACCGGCCAGCCTGACCAGCCAATCTGTGGTGATCCACGGTCTGCGCCATCAGGATCTGCAACAGGGGATGGAGCTGGAAGCCGCGCTGCGCCTGCTGCTTCACTTTATCGGCCCCCGTGAACTGGTGGGCTATCACATCGCCTACGACCTGCGCATTCTCAATCTCGCCTGCCAGAAATTGTGGGGATTGACCCTGCCCCAGCGAGGGATCGAGGTGAGCCAGCTCTATCACGACCACCTCTATCGCCGCTATCCCGATGCGGCCATTGACCTCCACTTGAGTGCCATCTGTAGCCACCTTGAACTGCCATCCCTGCCCGCCCACGATGCCCTTGCCGATGCCACCACGGCCGCGCTCATCTACCTGCGCCTGACCTGCGGCTCGCCGCTCACTTATCCCAAAGTCTAATTGTCGAGAAATAACATTTAATTCACATTTTGCTTACATGAGCAGATTACCTGCTCGTCGGGGTTACCCCATCCACCGCTGACACTCATGTCATGGAGAACTGCAATGGAACAGCAAAGCTATCTGAGGATCCAGCAAGATCCCAACTTCCAGGAGCTGGTCGCCAAGCGCCAGCGTTTTGCCTGGGCCCTCTCGGCTCTGATGCTGGGACTCTACCTGGCGTTTATTCTGCTCATCGCCTTTGCCCCCGGTTGGCTGGGCACCCCCTTGAGCGAAGGGTCGACCATTACTCGCGGCATTCCTGTCGGGGTAGGATTGATCCTCTCCTCCTTCGTGTTGACCGGCGTCTATGTCTTTCGCGCCAACGGCGAGTTTGATGAACTGAACCAGAAGATCCTCAAAGGGGTGCAATCATGAAAGGCAAGTTGCTGCTGTTGACCTCACTGGCCTCCTCTCCCCTGCTGGCGGCCGATGCAATCTCTGGCGCCGTGGAGCGTCAGCCCCTTAATGTCGCCGCCATCGTGATGTTTCTGGTGTTTGTGGCCGCTACCCTGTTCATCACCTACTGGGCCTCCAAGCGCAACCGCTCGGCTTCCGACTACTATGCGGCCGGTGGCCGTATCACCGGCTTCCAGAACGGTCTGGCCATCGCCGGTGACTATATGTCCGCCGCCTCCTTCCTCGGGATCTCCGCGCTGGTCTACACCTCCGGCTACGATGGCCTGATTTACTCCATAGGTTTTCTGGTGGGCTGGCCCATCATTCTGTTCCTGATCGCCGAACGGCTGCGCAACCTCGGCAAATATACCTTTGCCGATGTCGCCTCCTATCGTCTCAAGCAGACTGAAGTGCGTACCCTCTCCGCCTGTGGTTCGCTGGTGGTGGTCGCCCTCTATCTGATCGCCCAGATGGTCGGTGCCGGCAAACTGATCGAGCTGCTGTTTGGCCTGCAATACCATGTGGCCGTGGTGCTGGTCGGTATCCTGATGGTGCTCTACGTGCTGTTTGGCGGCATGCTGGCCACAACCTGGGTGCAGATCATCAAGGCAGTGATGCTGCTCTCCGGTGCTAGCTTTATGGCCATCATGGTGATGAAGTCAGTCAACTTCGACATCGGCGCCCTGTTTAGCGAAGCGGTCAAAGTGCACGAGAAAGGCTCCGCCATCATGAGCCCGGGCGGGCTGGTCTCCGACCCCATCTCCGCCATCTCGCTCGGTCTGGCATTGATGTTCGGTACCGCCGGCCTGCCCCACATCCTGATGCGCTTCTTCACTGTGAGCGATGCCAAAGAGGCGCGTAAATCGGTGTTCTACGCCACTGGCTTTATCGGTTACTTCTACATTCTCACCTTCATCATCGGTTTTGGCGCCATCCTGCTGGTCAGCACCAATCCGGCCTTCAAGGATGCCACCGGCGCCCTGCTGGGCGGCACCAACATGGCAGCCGTCCACCTGGCTGATGCAGTGGGTGGAAGTCTGTTCCTCGGCTTCATCTCTGCCGTGGCATTTGCCACCATTCTGGCGGTAGTCGCCGGATTGACCCTGGCCGGTGCCTCTGCGGTCTCCCATGACCTCTATGCCAGCGTGTTGAAGAAGGGCAAGGCTAACGAGACCGATGAACTGCGTGTCTCCAAGATGACGACTCTGGTGCTGGGCGTAGTTGCCATTGGTCTGGGGATCCTGTTCGAGAAGCAGAACATCGCCTTCATGGTGGGTCTGGCTTTCTCAATCGCCGCCAGCTGCAACTTCCCGGTGCTGTTCCTCTCCATGTTCTGGTCACGCCTGACCACCCGTGGCGCCGTCTACGGTGGCTGGCTGGGACTGGCGAGCGCAGTAACCCTGATGGTCCTGGGCCCGACCGTGTGGGTGAAAGTGCTGGGCCATGCCCAGGCCATCTTCCCCTACGAATACCCGGCCCTCTTCTCCATGGGTTTGGCCTTCATCGGGATCTGGTTCTTCTCCATCACCGACAGCTCCCAGAACGCCGCCGACGAGCATGCCAAGTTCCTGCCGCAGTTCGTTCGCTCCCAAACCGGGCTGGGGGCCTCTGGCGCTACCTCCCACTAACAGTTCAAATTCATCCTTCCAAGCCGGCTTCGCGCCGGCTTTTTTTATTGCCCATCAATCGGCTGCATGCCCCGCTTGCCCCGATCAAGATCACACTTCTCGCTAAAACTTTCGGGGGATCTGTGCCATAATGCGCGCCATTTGACAGACCAATCGGGACACATACCTTGTTAAGCAGCAACAATATCACCATGCAGTTCGGCGCCAAGCCGCTGTTTGAGAACATCAACGTCAAGTTTGGCGGCGGCAACCGCTATGGCCTTATCGGCGCCAACGGCTGTGGCAAGTCCACCTTTATGAAGATCCTCGGTGGTGATCTGGAGCCCACTGGCGGTAATGTGAGCCTGGACGTCAACGAGCGCATCGGTAAGCTGCGTCAGGATCAGTTCGCCTACGAAGATATGCGCGTACTGGACGTAGTCATGATGGGCCACACCGAGTTGTGGGCAGCCATCGCCGAGCGCGATGCCATCTACGCCAACCTCGAAGCCACCGACGAAGACTATATGAAGGCCGCCGAGCTGGAAGGTCTGGTCGCCGAATATGACGGCTACACCGCCGAAGCGCGCGCAGGCGAGCTGCTGCTGGGTGTCGGCATTCCGCTCGAGCAGCACAACGGCCCGATGAGCGAAGTGGCCCCTGGCTGGAAACTGCGGGTGCTGCTGGCACAGGCCCTCTTCTCCAACCCTGACATCCTGCTGCTGGACGAGCCGACCAACAACCTGGATATCAACACCATTCGCTGGCTGGAGCAGGTGCTCAACGAACGTGAAAGCACCATGATCATCATCTCTCACGACCGTCACTTCCTGAACTCCGTCTGTACCCACATGGCGGATCTGGACTACGGCGAGCTGCGCGTCTATCCGGGCAACTACGACGACTACATGCTGGCCGCCACCCAGGCGCGCGAGCGTCTGCTGGCCGACAACGCCAAGAAGAAGGCCCAGATCGCCGATCTGCAATCCTTCGTCTCCCGTTTCAGCGCCAACGCCTCCAAGTCCCGTCAGGCGACCTCCCGTCTCAAGCAGATCGACAAGATCAAGATTGAGGACGTCAAGGTCTCCAGCCGCCAGAACCCCTTCATCCGCTTCGAGCAGGACAAAAAGCTCTATCGCAACATCCTGGAAGTGGAAGGTGTATCCAAGGGTTATGGCGACGGTCCCCTGTTCAAGGGCCTCAACATGATGATGGAAGTGGGCGAGAAGGTCGCCATTCTGGGTACCAACGGTATCGGTAAATCCACTCTGATCAAGACCCTTGTCGGCGCACTGGCTCCGGATACCGGCACCATCAAGTGGTCCGAGAACGCCCAGATCGGTTACTACGCTCAGGATCACGCCGAAGACTTCGACACTGATCTCAACGTGTTCGACTGGATGGCCCAGTGGAAACAGGAGAACGAAGACGAGCAGGCTGTACGCTCCATACTGGGCCGTCTGCTCTTCTCTCAGGACGACATCAAGAAGCCGGTCAAGGTGCTCTCCGGTGGTGAACAGGGTCGCATGCTGTTCGGCAAGCTGATGATGCAGCGCCCCAACATCCTGATCATGGATGAGCCAACCAACCACCTGGACATGGAATCCATCGAATCCTTGAACATGGCACTGGAGCTCTACCAGGGGACCCTGATCTTCGTCTCCCACGACCGCGAGTTCGTCTCCTCCCTGGCGACCCGTATCCTGGAACTGACCGAAGATGGTATCCGCGACTTCGGCGGCACCTACGAGGATTACCTGCGCACCCAGGGCGTGGTATAACCCCACTCCTGCGTAAGTTCGCAATGAAAAACCGGCACACACGTGCCGGTTTTTTTATATTCCGTATTTAGACGATTGAGATGGCGGCGTATAGCAGTGATGTGACTACACGCCACAGAGCAGAGAGCAGAGAGCAGAGAGCAGAGAGCAGAGAGCAGAGAGCAGAGCTTGAGTATCCCCCCTCTAGCTCACAGATAAAAAACGGCTCCATCAAGGAGCCGTTTTCAATGGATTGCGCAGTGCCGATTACTCGACGGTCGCTTCCACACTGGTGAAGTACTCGATCTTGGCCGCTTTGCGCAACTCGTCGATCAGAGACTTGTAATCAACCTGGGCTTTGCCCTGACCCAGCTGAGCTTGCAGCATGGCGGCCATACCGGATGCGGCGGCAGGGACGTTGACCTTGTCCAGCGCAACCACAACGCGGTCACCATTGGTCTCGGCAACCAGAGCCACGCTCGGCTTGCCATCGATCGGATGGGGCAGTGTGAACGCCTGGGCAATCAGGTTCTGATCCAGCTCGCGATCGAAGCGGGCAACCCCTTTGTGGGTCTCCACTTTCAGACCGAGTGCAGTCAGATCGGCGGTGATACTCTCACCGACCTTCAGCTTGTCCAGCAGGCCCTGGGCCTTGCCACGTGCCACTTCGCTAGCCTTGTCATGCTTGATGGCGGCAATCACCTGCTCTTTCACCTCGGCCAGCGGCTTGACCGCTTTGGGCTTGTGACCAGTGATGTGCAGCACCAGCGCCTTGCCGTCAGCCAGCTCGATCACGTCGGAGTTGGTATTGTCATCGCGCAGCTGTTCGGAGAACGCCACGGAGAGCACCTTGGGATCGTTCAGCGGAGCCGGAGCAGTCGCCTGGGTGAAGAAATCGGAAGATTGAACCTTCATCCCCATGGCATCAGCGGTCAGATCCAGCGAATCCGGGTTTTCGAAGCTGTTGTCAGCCATCTTCTGCTGCTCGGCGAAGAACTTCTCCTTGGCCTTGTCAGCTTGCAGACGAGTGATGGTCTCTTCTTTCACATCGGCAAACGGCTTGGTCTGGGCTGCTTCAACCCCCAGCAGCTTGATGATGTGGAAACCGAACGGGCTCTTCACCACGCCGGAGAGATCGCCAGCCTTGTTCAGGGCGAACGCGGCTTTCTCGAAGGCCGGATCCATCACCCCTTTCTCGAACCAGTCCAGCTCGCCGCCTTTTTTGGCAGAGAAGGTATCGGAAGAGTCAGCCTTGGCCAGCGCAGCGAAATCATCACCCGCCTTGGCTTTGGCAAGCACGGCTTCTGCTTTCTGCTCGGCCGCTTTCTCATCCTTGCCAAACGGGATCAGGATGTGAGCCACATGGCGACGCTCGGCACGCTGGAACAGATCCTGGTGCTGATCGTAGTAATCCTGGGCATCCTGCTCGGTGACCTTGATATCCTTGGCGAGGTTGGCGGCGTCCAGCAGCAGATAGTCGACCTTGACCTGCTCGTCGTTCATGAAACGGGCGCCATTGGTCTTGTAGTACTGCTCCAGCTCGTTGTCGGAGACCTGAACATCAGCCATGTAGTTGGCGGCAGCCAGACGTACCAGACGCAGATCGCGAGTCTGGTTGTAAAGCTTGTCGAGCTGCTCCGCTTCACCCTTGAGGGAGAATTCGGTGCCCAGCAGAGCGCTCATCAACTGTTGACGCACCATGTCCTGACGCAGGGAGTCACGGAACATTTCAGGAGTCATGCCGGCACGACGGATCAGCTGCAGATAGCGATCATTGTTGAACTTGCCGTTCTCGGCAAACTCCGGCATGGCCACGATGGCTTGCTTGATCTGTTCGTCACTGATGCGCAGACCCAGTTCACGGGCCTTGCTGTCCAGCAGCGCCTGATCGATCAGGCGATCCAGTACGCCACGGCGGAACTGTTTCATGTAATCGGGGTTCGCGGCCAACTGGCTGAATGCCTCTCCCATCTGGGATTCCATGCGGGCGCGCTCGTTACGGTAGGCATTTTCCAGTGCCGCAGCACTGATCTCGGTGCCATTGACGGTGGCGGGGGCGGTACGGGCCGGGCCGTTCAGGTAACTACCTACACCAGCCAAGGCAAAGGAGAGGATGATCAGGCCCAAGATAACCTTGGCTACCTTGCCCTGCGCCCCTTCGCGTAGTTTATCCAACATCATGTTTGTACTTATGCTCCCGAACTCGATGGGCGTAAACAATAAAAAGGCGCACCGATTGCGATGCGCCTTGGTCAATCAGTATGAGAGAAGACTCTCTAACTTGTCTGGTCTGCGACCAAGGACGGTAGCCGACGGATATCAGCGACCGACTTAGTTAACAGCGTCTTTCAGGGCCTTACCGGCTTTGAAGGCAGGAACTTTACCAGCAGCGATTTCGATGGTCGCGCCAGTCTGCGGGTTACGGCCTGAACGGGCAGCACGCTCGCGTACAGCGAAAGTACCAAAACCAACCAGAGCAACCTGGTCACCCTCTTTCAGCGCTTCACCAACAGCATCAATGAAGGCATCCAACGCACGGCCAGCGGCAGCTTTGGAGATATCGGCACCGTCTGCAATCTTGTCAATCAGTTGAGATTTATTCACTCTTATATTCCCCTTTTATCAAACACCGCTGCGGCGCTGATTTCCCTGGCCACAACAAGTGGAGGTTTTATAGCAAGCCTCCTGATCAGTTGCAAGTGACAATCTGGCGCAAACCCGCGCCACACAACGCATTGCGACTCATCACGAGTACCCGATCGGTGGTCAAGGCTACTTCCGTTATCGGGCGCATGCAAGCCTTAACCACCCGCCGAATGCGCCAAATTTGCGGCGCATCAACATTTACACGACAGAAACGCGCTCAAACCCCTGTGGATTGTCCTGCAACGCCAGTTCCAGCACCTCGTCAATCCAGCGAACCGGATAAATTTCAAGGTCTTGTTTGACGTTTGCCGGGATCTCCTCAAGGTCACGCTCGTTCTCTTTCGGAATAAGCACTCGCTTGATGCCGCCACGGTGGGCTGCCAGCAACTTCTCCTTGAGACCACCGATGGGCAGCACTTCGCCGCGCAAGGTGATCTCCCCTGTCATCGCCACATCAGCACGAACCGGATTACCGGTCAAGCTGGAGACCAGGGCGGTACACATGGCGATACCGGCGCTCGGACCATCTTTCGGGGTTGCCCCTTCCGGTACGTGCACATGGATATCGCGCTTCTCGTAGAAGTCGGCATTGATGCGCAGCTTCTCGGCACGGGCTCGTACGACCGTCATGGCCGCCTGGATGGACTCCTGCATTACGTCGCCGAGAGAACCGGTATAAGTGAGCTTGCCCTTGCCCGGCATGTTGGTGGTCTCGATGGTGAGCAGGTCGCCCCCCACTTCGGTCCACGCCAGACCACACACCTGACCCACCTGGTTCTGGTCGGTGGCCTTGCCGTAATCGAAACGCTGCACCCCGAGGAACTCCTTGAGGTTCTCCTGATTGACCTGAACATGCTTGATGCTCTTGTCCAGCAGGATACGCTTGACCGCCTTGCGACAAATCTTGGAGATCTCGCGCTCCAAACTCCGCACCCCCGCCTCGCGGGTGTAGTAGCGGATCACTCCGACCAGGGCAGAATCTTCGATGGTGATCTCGGACTCTTTCAGGCCGTTGCGCTGGATCTGCTTGGCAACCAGATGCTGCTTGGCAATGTTGAGCTTCTCATCTTCGGTGTAACCGGAGAGGCGGATCACTTCCATCCGGTCCAGCAAGGGACCCGGGATGTTCATGGAGTTGGAGGTAGCCACGAACATGACGTCCGACAGGTCATAATCCACTTCCAGATAGTGATCGTTGAAGCTGTTGTTCTGTTCCGGATCCAGCACTTCCAGCAAGGCGGATGCGGGATCGCCGCGCATGTCCGAGCTCATCTTGTCGATCTCGTCGAGCAGGAACAGCGGGTTCTTCACACCGACTTTCGCCATCTTCTGAATGAGCTTGCCAGGCATGGAACCGATATAGGTACGGCGGTGACCGCGGATCTCCGCTTCGTCACGCACCCCACCGAGGGCCATCCGCACATATTTGCGGCCTGTCGCCTTGGCGATGGATTGGCCCAGCGAGGTCTTGCCCACACCGGGAGGCCCAACCAGACAGAGGATGGGGCCCTTGAGCTTGTTCACCCGTGCCTGTACCGCCAGATATTCGAGGATGCGATCCTTGACCTTCTCAAGGCCATAGTGATCGGCATCCAGCACCTCTTGCGCCTTGCCAAGGTCTTTCTTGACCTTGGATCGCGCCTTCCAGGGCACCTGTACCATCCAGTCCACATAGCTGCGAACCACGGTAGCCTCGGCGGACATGGGAGACATCATCTTCAGCTTGGCAAGCTCGGCCTGGGCCTTTTCACGGGCATCTTCCGGCATGCCAGCCTCTTCAATCTTGCGATTGAGGGCTTCAAACTCATCCGGGCTATCTTCCAGCTCACCCAGCTCTTTCTGGATGGCCTTCATCTGCTCGTTGAGGTAATACTCGCGCTGGCTCTTTTCCATCTGCTTCTTGACGCGAGTACGGATGCGCTTCTCGACCTGCAGCAGGTCAATTTCCGACTCCATCATCGCCATCAGGAATTCGATGCGCTCGGAAACCGAGACGATCTCCAGCACCTTCTGCTTGTCTTCCAGCTTGAGCGGCATGTGGGCCGCCATGGTGTCAGCCAGACGCGCAGCATCGTCGATCGCCGATATCGAGGTCAGTACCTCGGGCGGGATCTTCTTGTTGAGCTTGATATAGCCTTCAAACTGGCCGATGGCGGAGCGAACCAGTACTTCCTGATCCTTCTCCTCAATAGCTTGGGAGGGGATGTACTGAGCCTCGCAGACAAAGAAATCCTTGTCGTCGATCATCCGCACCAGGCGGGCACGCTGCCCACCCTCTACCAGCACCTTGACGGTGCCGTCCGGCAGCTTGAGCATCTGCAGAATATTGGCCACTGTCCCGACGGTGAAGATCTCCTCCACAGTCGGCTCATCGGTTGACGCATCCTTCTGGGCCACCAGCAGAACTTTCTTGTCCTGCTCCATGGCCGCTTCCAGACAGCGAATGGATTTTTCCCGCCCCACAAAGAGTGGAATGACCATGTGGGGATAAACCACCACGTCACGAAGAGGCAGGACGGGAATCTCGATGCGTTCTGAACGCTCTAGGTTCATATATGTCCTCTCGGCTTGTTATACCGTTGGCAAAGCGCTTGGCTGAGTATATGGGGGCGCTGAGATGAGATTCAATCGCCGAAACCGTAAAAAGCATGAAAGGGGCAAAAAGCCCCTTCCATTTGATTAAAAATCAGACATTTACTCTGATGCAGCAGCCTGGGTTTCGGGATTTTCGTAGATCATCAAGGGCGCAGAGTCCCCTTTGATCACGGTCTCGTCGATCACCACCTTGCTGACCCCTTCCAGAGAAGGCAGGTCATACATGGTATCCAGCAGCACGGCTTCCACGATGGAACGCAGACCACGAGCACCGGTTTTACGCTCCATCGCCTTGCGAGCAATGGCGTTGAGTGCGTCGTCACGGAACTCCAGCTCGACCCCTTCCAGGTCGAACAACGCAGCGTACTGTTTGGTCAGCGCGTTTTTCGGCTCTTTCAGGATCTGGATAAGCGCAGACTCATCCAGCTCGGTCAGGGTCGCGACCACCGGCAGACGGCCGATGAACTCGGGGATCAGACCATACTTGATCAGATCTTCCGGCTCTACCTTGGCGAAGGTCTCGCTCAGAGTAGCCTTGGCATCCTTGGATTTCACCTCGGCGCCAAAACCGATACCGGTTCCCTTCACGGAACGCTGCTCGATCACCTTGTCCAGACCGGCAAAGGCACCGCCACAGATGAAGAGGATCTTGGAGGTATCAACCTGCAAGAACTCCTGCTGCGGGTGCTTGCGACCGCCTTGCGGTGGTACGGAAGCAATGGTCCCTTCGATCAGCTTGAGCAGTGCCTGCTGTACCCCTTCCCCGGACACGTCGCGGGTGATGGAGGGGTTGTCCGACTTGCGGGAGATCTTGTCGATCTCGTCGATGTAGACGATGCCACGCTGGGCCTTCTCTACGTCGTAGTCGCACTTTTGCAGCAGCTTCTGGATGATGTTCTCCACATCCTCGCCCACATAACCGGCTTCGGTCAGGGTGGTCGCATCGGCCATGGTAAACGGCACATCCAGCAGACGAGCCAGGGTCTCGGCCAGCAGGGTTTTACCGCTACCGGTCGGGCCAATCAACAGGATGTTGGATTTGCCGAGCTCAACACCACTGTTTTCGCCGCTGTTGCGCAGACGCTTGTAGTGGTTGTAGACGGCTACAGCCAACACCTTCTTGGCGTACTCCTGCCCGATCACATAGTCATCGAGATGAGCGCGGATCTGATGAGGGGTCGGCAGCTCGTTACCATCGCGCTTGGGCGAGATCTCGCGGATCTCTTCGCGGATGATGTCGTTGCACAGCTCGACACACTCATCACATATGTAGACGGAAGGGCCAGCGATCAGCTTGCGCACTTCATGCTGGCTTTTGCCGCAAAAAGAGCAGTAGAGCAGCTTATCACCCTCACCCTTGCGTTTTTCTGTCATTCAGCAACCTCGTTTTATCAATAGAGGATGGATCGGCCTGTTGAGTTTACAACAGACCGGGACACCCTGCTCAGCTACGCTGGCTCAGGACACCGTCTACCAAGCCATAGGCCACAGCCTGCTCGGCGGACATGAAGTTGTCACGATCGGTGTCACGCTCGATAGTAGCCATGTCCTGACCGGTGTGGAACGCCAGGCGCTCGTTCAGGGTATTTTTAATCTTCAGGATCTCCTGGGCGTGGATCTGGATATCAGATGCCTGCCCCTGGAAGCCACCCAGCGGCTGGTGGATCATCACACGGGCGTTAGGCAGGCAGAAACGCTTGCCCTTGGCGCCACCAGCCAGCAGGAAGGCACCCATGGAACAGGCCTGCCCCATGCAGACGGTGCTGACATCCGGCTTGATGAACTGCATGGTGTCGTAGATGGACATGCCCGCAGTCACCGAACCACCCGGCGAGTTGATGTAGATATAGATGTCCTTGTCCGGATTCTCGGACTCGAGGAACAGCAGTTGGGCAACCACCAGATTGGCCATGTGATCTTCAACCTGACCGGTCAGGAAGATCACCCGCTCTTTCAGCAGACGGGAGTAAATATCGTAGGAACGTTCACCCTTGGCAGTCTGTTCGACCACGATGGGGACCAGCGCATTGCTGGGAGAATCGGTCATATCGTTATAGTTCTTGTACATAAGGCATTGTCCCTAAAATAAAATGGCCCGAGTGGAGATCACACGAGCCATTATACTTAACAGTCTTGACCTTAAGTCAAATGTTCTTAGGCAGCGGCGCCAGACTTGTTGATCACTTCGTCAAAGGCAACTTCTTTTTCGGTCACTTGCGCTTTGGACAGGATCAGGTCGATGGCTTGATCTTCTACTGCCAGGTTACGAACGCCGTTCAGCATCTGTTCGTTCTTCTGGTAGTACTCGATCACTTCCTTCGGATCTTCGTAGGCAGTCGCCATGGACTCGATGATGCTGTTTACACGGGCATCGTCAGCCTTGATCTCGTTGGTGCGGATCACGTCCCCCAGCAGCAGGCCTACACGTACACGACGCTCGGCTTGAGCCTGGAACAGTTCAGCCGGCAGCTCGGGAGCGTTGCCGCCCTGGAAACCACCGAAGCGCTGCAGAGCCTGCTGACGCAGTGCGTCGATCTCTTGAGCAACAGCTGCTTTCGGCAGGTCGATTTGGTTGGCTTCAACCAGACCGTTCAGAACCTGCTCTTTCACGCTGTTTTTCAGGGCTTGAGCCAGTTCGCGTTCCATGTTCTTGCGCACTTCGGCTTTCAGCTCTTCAACAGAACCGCTTTCGATACCGAAACGCTTCACGAACTCTTCGGTCAGCTCAGGCAGGATCTGCTCTTCAACCTTGATCAGCTTGGAAGCGAACTTGGCTTCTTTGCCTTTCAGGTTTTCAGCGTGGTAGTCAGCCGGGAAGGTCACTTCGATGGTGAACTCGTCGCCCGCTTTCTTGCCCAGGATGGCGTCTTCGAAGCCCGGGATCATACGGCCAGCGCCCAGGACCAGGTTGAAGCCTTCAGCTTTGCCGCCGTCGAACTCTTCACCGTCGATGGAACCGACGAAGTCCATGGTCACACGCATGCCATTGGCAGCAGCAACATCGGCATCAGCCCAAGTAGCGTGCTGCTTGCGCAGGGTGTCGATCATGTTGGCCAGATCTTCATCCTTCACGGTCGCAACCGGCTTCTCGACCTTGATGGTCTCAAGACCTGCAACTTCGAACTCCGGATACACTTCGAAAGTGGCGGTGAATTCAAAATCCTGACCTTCTTTGATCTCTTTCGGATCCATGGTCGGGGCACCGGCCGGGCTCAGTTTGTTTTCGATAATGGCTTTGATGAAGTTGCTCTGCATCATTTCATCAGCAACGCGGGCGTGAGCCATGGCGCCGAACATCTTCTTGATGATGGCAACCGGAGCCTTGCCAGGACGGAAACCGTCGATGCGACGAGTTTTGGCCAGGCCATTCAATTCTTTACGCACAGCGGCGTCTACGGTAGCGGCCGGTACAGTGATGGTAAGACGGCGTTCCAGACCCTGGGTTGTCTCTACAGAAACTTGCATTCTTCTACCTCGTTCAACTCAGCACTGTGTGCTGACCCTTTATTGCCCCTGGGCAAAGCCCGGAGTCTTCCTGTTTATAAAGACAACGATATGTCTTTGTGATGAGAAAATATGACGCGGCATTATAGCGGCGCACTTTGGTCGAGTCGAGCCACACATCCCCCACATTGAGCGGCGTGCAAGCACAATTCGTGCAAAACTGCCCTTTATATGGGGAGAGAGGTGCCCGACTTCAACTATCCGATGGCAATAATTTTGCGTTTGTTCACCTTTTTTCATCCGAACGCCGCTTTATTGCCCATCTTTCACCGAAAAACAGCCCACCGTTGCGGGCGGCGACTCAATTTTTCCAGCCAAATGGCGATTGGGCCAATCAACCATTGCGTCCCTACCCCTCCCTCGTTATGGTGGCAACCAAATTGATGATCTGGAGTCACTCACATGGCCTTTTTCCGCTTCTTGTTCAATCTGCTCTGGTTTGTACTGGGAGGTGTCTTTATGGGCCTGGCCTGGTGGCTGGCCGGTCTTGTCTGCTTTATCTCGCTGGTCGGCATCCCCTGGGGACGTGCCTGCTTCGTGATCGGCACCTTTACCTTCTTCCCGTTTGGCAAGCAGGCCGTTAATCGCAAGACCATGACTGGCCAGAGCGATATCGGCACCGGCACTCTGGGGCTGATTGGCAACATCCTCTGGTTTGTGCTGATCGGTGTCTGGCTGGCCATCGGCCACATCGCTTCCGCGCTGGCCTGCTTCGTGACCATTATCGGTATCCCGTTCGGTATCCAGCACCTCAAGCTGGCACTCATCAGTCTGGCGCCCATCGGCCAGATGATTGTGACCAATCAGGAGGCGGAATCGGGCCGCTATATCCGCTAAACACGGGAAATGCGCGGGCAGACGCTGCCCTGCAACGAAAAAAAGGGCAGACTAGGGTCTGCCCTTTTTTATTCTCT